>CAYTBM010000007.1:27531-31734 GCA_964436025.1 uncultured Anaerolineaceae bacterium | reverse complement strand
GGAGTGAGTCCGGGGAGAATCCAATTGGGTTGGTGGGGCAAACCCGCAGCAGGGTAGCACAAATCACCCATCTGTGAAATCTCTCACAGGGTGAAATTCACGATTTGCGATCTCGCCGACGCCCGCGCCCGCGCAGTGACGGACGGCCTTACGGCTCGAAGTCGAACGCCTTCGCCTCGTCACCAACCACGATCACGAACGCGTCCACGTTGCCCTGCCAGTTCGCAGGCCAACCGCTGCCGGCTTTAAAGGACAGCCCGCCGACCGAGGCCCGGAGCCCGGCGTTCGGGAACGCAGACATGACCTGCGCCCACGTGCACGGGTTGCTCTGCGGGCAGCTCGCGTTGCCGGGGCTGCCGGTGGCCCACCACTTGCCCTGGAGCGGGTCCCACGTCTGCCAGGCGCCCTTGTTCACCGTTTCGGTGAAGTAGGGCTCGTAGACCAGCCGCCCCTGCCAGCCCGTATTCGAATCCGTCAGGTTGTAGTCCATGTCGAACTGCAGCGAGATCGTCTGCACCGTCCCGGGGTTACCGGATGGCTGGTAGGTGGAGTAGCTAAGGTCAGAAATGTGATCCAGTCGCGTGCCTGCAAAAAGCAGCGTCCCCAGTAAGCCCCCGCCAGTCGAACCGAGTTGAATCCGGGCGCTGCCCGATCCAAAGAGGTCTGCATGGCTCCCGTTCGTGAAAGTTCCTGTCGCAGTTGCGGTCTCCTGGAGGAATCCCCACGCGCCCGGACTTGACGATGAAACGACCACTGCCTCAGCGGGCGGATCCATGCTCCAGACCTTCCACTCGCCGCCCTCCATAATCATCGCCAACGAACTGACGACGAGCGACTCGTCCGTCATGGTCGCCGCCAGAAGCACTCGGGCAATCGGAGTCCCTCGGCCCGGGAGACCCTTGTAGTCGAAGGCCGTCAGGAATCGCCAGCTCGCGATGATAGGTTGGCCCGAGGTCTCCGACGCCATGTCGGTCTCGAATTGGCTCTGACTTTCGTCACCTCGAAGTTGCCGACTCGAAAGGTCATAGACCGTCGCCCAATCCTCTGCTGCAAAGGCATCTAGTGCGTCTGCGGCATTTACTTCGGCGTCATGTTGAGCCGGCGAAGTGGAAACGGTGTACGCGACAGCGTCGACCTCGATGGTGAACTCGGATGTCGCGAGATCGGAATTCACTGTGCCAGAAACCGAGAGCGCCACTTCTGTCGCAGCACCCGTCCGCCGTACGTCCCAGCCAAAGGTTGGGTCCACCACCGCTTCGCCGTCGACCCAGGCTATTCCGCTGTACGAGACTGTCAAAGTTCCATTGCCATCGACTGATACAGATGCCGCCGTTGGCGTGTCCAGGACTCCCACACCGGGAATGGCGACAGCAAACCGACCCACATCGACGCGGTCGAGGTTGAGTTCGATAGTGATGTAGTTGCCGTTCTGCTGATCGAGGAACCCGACTTGTCGGGACTCACTTGGGTCGGCGCTTACCGGGGACTTCGACAGCACTACCAGGGCAACAAGGGCTGAGATCCCTGCTACTGCGAAACAGAGTTGGGTGCGAGAGATTGTCGCCCGATGGAAGTCTAACATGCGTGTCACCTCAGCCGAAGACGATTTCGACAACAAAAATGGTTGCAAAGCCTGAGCACTCTGCCGCGTGAGCCGTTGGGGCCAGACTCGTAACAAAAATGACATCTCCGCCCCTGGACCATTTTGCGATGATCAACTCACCGGTTCTCGGATTGTCGTGGCTCTGCTTGGCCCAGCCTCGGGCAGCCAACTCGCGGTCGTAGAAAGCCTCCACTTCAGTGAAAGTCGCTCCTGAGCCCTCCCAACGGGTTTGGGTTGCCGCCGCCAGCGCCGTCGCCGTGCGTCGAAGAATCGTGCCCTGGCATCCGACTCCAGGCGGCGTGAGGCCCATCTCCGGGGAGACCGAAGGAGAACTCTCGCTTCCACAGCCTGCGCCTGCCAATGACATTGCAACTAACATCACGGCGGTGGTCAATGCGCGGGGCATCGGAACTGCTCGCCTCCCAGCTTCGACACGATGAGTAGCCGTGCCTGTTCAGCGGGGGTCATAAGCGTTGCCTCGGTTCCGCACTTGAGAATGTTCAGGGCTGAATGACGATGCAGCCCCGCTGTCGCCCAGGTGTCCAGGAAGGTTAGTGTGGAGTTCCGGCAGCTCTAACGTGATAGCGGCGGCGAACGTCATTGCCGACTTGTTGGCGTCATTCACTGCATCGGGGTTGAGGCCGGCCGCGATCCGATCGTCCACCTTCGCCGGTATCGACCGGGTGAGCGCCCATTCCCATTGCTCAGTGGTGTTTGGCCTGCTGAATCTGGCTGCACCCCCAGATGGGAAGTCGTACGGGTCACTGCTCGGGCCAGGATAAAACACCAGGTCACCGATCCCGAACCAGAACTTCGTCCTCCGGTGGAATCCACCCCAACTCGTCTCCTCCGTGTAGCGGATGTCGCCGTAGAAGTTGTAGTAGCCGATGGCCGGCAGGGTGTGCGAGTTAGCCCATTGGTACCAGGCCGAACCCGGCGTCATTTGCTGCACCGCGGGACGGCTGGTGGAGATCTGCGGTCCCCAGGGGCTTCCGTTGATGAGGTCAATAAGGGCCTTCGGTATTTCGCCGGGACAGCGTCCTGCCGTTAGGCACGTCGCCCAGTAGGAGCCGTCATGGGCGCTCTCAAAGAAGAACACGCTGTCGACCATCGTCGAGTCGACCCCGTCCTGCAGCGACTCGGAGTAGCTGAGCGCCCCCCGGATAACGGCCCCGCCCATGCTGAACCCAACTAGGACGACGCTTTGCCCACCGCTGCCGTAATACGCCTGCTGGATGTCCTGATGCAGCAACGCTGAGTTCACTGCCAAGTCGCTCTGGCTGTCGCAATGAGTTCCGGGGCTGGAGATGGAATCGAGCAATACGGACGCGATTGACACCCCAGAGGCGGCTGGCAGGAGCGTCGGTCGTTCCCGGTTGCTACACTGGGAGGAGTTCGTATCTTGAAAGTAAGAGAATCTCGTGAGGCTCGCGGAGATGGTCCCGTCACTAAAGAGGGCGTTGAAGTTGCCCGCGGTCACGTCTGTGGTGATCCCGTGCACAAAGATCACCGGCTTCGGCGGCGCCACACGGCCGTAAACTCGGATGCTAATCGGGTACGCATCGCGCGCCTCCAGTTCGCCGGAGTCATACTGCTTCACGGTCGTCAGGAAGGTTCCGCTGCTCAGGACGTAGGACTCGATTGACTTCGAGCACTGGTCGACCGCATAGAGGATGTTGTTGTAAGCGTCGGTGGACACAATGCAGGTTTCGCCGCTGCCGTACTCAGTGACCGTCCCATCGGTCTCGTAGCGGCGTGCCAGGCCCCCATCGACGGTGAGCACCGAGCCATCCAGCAAGACGCGCACAGGCTGCTCCCGGAACTGCGAGGCCGCCTGGGGATAGTCGGCAAGCTGCTCCTCCGTGCAGATGTCGTAGCGTTTGAACTGCGCCCATCCGCCATACGTCAGCGTGCAGCCAAATAACCCGACGAACTGGAGAGGGTTGCCCTCGTCCATCGCATCGACCGACACCTCTTCCGGCGAGCCGTAGGCAACACCGAACCGCTCGTAACGCCAGATAAGGTCGTTGCCGCCGACCGAGACGGATGCGTACAGGTTCTCCGGTCCGTCGAGCGCGAACGACGTTAAGAACGGGAAGTTCTCTTCATCGGGCAAAATCACCCGCGTCCGCGGGCCTCCGCTGTGGCCGTAACGGTCCACCTCATTCCCATCTGAGGCAACAATCTTGCCGGAATTCTCGAACGCGAGCTGCGCAGGGCTGCTCGTGTAGCCGTCGAGATGCAGGGTGCCTTTGTATTCGCCTGCCGGGTTCAGGATGTCGAAACTGTCGGAGTCCTGACCGAAGCACTCTTCACTGCCGCATGACATCCCAAAGTCAACGATCAGGTCGCCAACGTTAATGTGCGACGGTTGGGCTAGAGGCGGCCCATCCGCACGGGCTGATTCCGGCTGACTCGCCAGGGCTGCGGAAAGCGTCCCCACTGCCAACAACAACGACACGAAAACCCCTCGGCCCATGTCCGTCCCCAATCCGTAACCGGATTGGGAGACCATAGCCACAGGCCGTCACCAAAAACAGGACAATTTTGTCATGCCGCGGGCGTTTCTTCGGCAAGGCAACAGTCCCGGTGGTTGACTG
>CAYTBM010000007.1:2553-27431 GCA_964436025.1 uncultured Anaerolineaceae bacterium | reverse complement strand
GGGGGGGGCACAGCCAATACCTGTCTGTTAACTGGAGCGCCCGCCGAATTGTGAATCGCAAGTCGTCAATCCGCGGGCGGGCGCGCAGCGGGTATAGTCGGGGGCGTTGGGACGCCCGCACAGCCACCCTCGCGGCGCTCCTCAGGGGACAGCATGGCCGATGCGAAGCCGCCGCTCGATGGAATCCTTGTCGTCGATTTCTCCACCACCCGTGCCGAACTCGCCGGGCGCCTCCTTGCCGAACTTGGCGCCGAAGTGTTCAAGGTCGAACCGCCCGCCGGAGCCGCCGCCCGGCGCCTGCCGCCGTTCGACGAATCCCGCGCCGAGGACGATCCTGACCGCTCCCTCTACTGGGCCTCGGTGGGCGCCGGCAAGAAAAGCCTGGTCGTGGACCTGGACGACGGCGCCGCCCGCTCCTCCCTCCGCGGACTCCTGTCCAACGCTGACATCCTCATCGAGAGCTTCGACCCCGGCGAAATGGACCGGCTCAGCCTGTCGTATCCCGAAGTAGCGGCCTTCAATCCCGGCATCATCTACGCCTCCATCACGCCCTACGGCCAGGATGGACCGGACGCCCGCATACCGGCGACCGACCTCTCGCTCGAAGCCGCGGGCGGGCTGCTCGGCCTCCAGGGCGACCCGGACCGCCCGCCGGTCCCTGTCGGTTATCCCCAGGCGTCATTCCACGCCGGCATCCAGGCCGCCGCTGACTCCATCATCGCCCTCAACGAGCGCGAGCGTTCCGGCCTCGGCCAGCACCTCGACGTCTCGATGCAGGCCGCCATCGTCTGGACGCTCATGAGCGCCACCGGCTATCCCAAGAACACCGGCAACGATCCACCACCCAGCGGCCCCAACCGCATCGTCCCCGTCCCGTCGCCCGTGCCCGGCATTGCCTTCCCGAAACAGTGGGAGTGCGCCGACGGCTACATCACCGTCCAGCTGGCCGGTGGGCGCGTCGGCAAGACCCCGCTCCAGACCGTGCTCGAATGGGCAAAAGCAGACGGCCTTGTCCCGGAGCACGTTGCCGAACGCGACTGGAGCGCCTGGGTCATGGACCTGGTCGCCGGCCATTTGCCGCTCGCCGCGGCCCAGGAAGCGATCGAAATCGTCGGGAACTGCTTCAAACTGCACACCCAGCACGAGTTGATGCAGCTCGGCTGCAACGGCGGCCTCCTGCTCGCCCCCATCCTCTCCGTCGAAGGCGTGTTCACCGACCCTCAGCTCGCTTCACGTGACTACTGGCGCACGGTCCTCGGCCGAACCCACCCGGGGCTGCCGGTGCGCCTTTCGGCCACGCCAATGCTCGATCCGCAGCGCCCGCCGCATCTCGGCGAGCACCAGGCCGAACTCGCCCGGTTCGAGCTTCGTGCGCCGGTCATCCACGGCTCGGGCAGCCGAAAACGCGCCTTCGAAGGCCTCAAAGTCGCTGACTTCGCCTGGATCGGCGTCGGCCCCATCGTCTCTAAGGCCCTGGCCGACCACGGCGCCACCGTCGTCCACGTCGAGTCCGCGGGCCGCCCCGACCTGCTGCGAACGATCCCGCCGTTCAAGGACAACATCGCCGACCTCAACCACGCGCAGTTCATGGCCAACTTCAACAGTTCGAAGCTTGGCCTGAACATAGACCTCAACACGCCGGGCGGCCGCGAAATCGCCAGGCGGCTCATCGATTGGAGTGACCTGGTCACCGAGAGCTTCACCGCCGGGGCATTCGAGCGCCTCGGCTTCAGCTACGCCGAGCTTTCGAAAGATCGCCCCGAGTTGGTCATGTTCAGCACCTGCCTTCGCGGCCAGTCCGGCCCACAGCGGTCCTACGGCGGCTACGGCGGGCAGGGAGCCGCCCTCGCCGGCATCTACGGCGTGACCGGCTGGCCGGACCGCCCTCCTTGCGGCCCCTGGGGCGCCTATACGGACTTCGTCGCGCCTCGTTACGGCGTCGCGGCGCTGGCTGCTGCCATCCGCCACCGGGACCGCACCGGCATGGGCCAGCACGTCGACCTCTCCCAGGTCGAAGCCGCGATCCACTTCATCGAGCCGCTCATGCTCGACTACACCGTCAACGGGCACGTCGCTCCGCCCGCGGGCCACGAATCCCTCTACGCCAGCCCGTACGGCGTCTACCGCACCAGCGGCCTGGAAGAATTCGTCGCCTTTTCCTGCGAAACCCGCGAGCACTGGCGCGCGCTCTGCTCCGTGGCCCCGCTCTCAGCGTTCTCCAGCCCAGACTTCGACGATCTCCAGGTCCGCCTCGCACATGATCGCGAAATCGACGCGGCCCTCGAGCCCTGGTGCGGCGGCTTTGAAACGGCCGAACTCGTCGCCACACTGAAGGCGGCGGGCGTCCCTGCCGCCTCAGCCCTGCGCCCGTCCGAGCTCTACGACGACGCCCAGCTCAAGCACCGCGATTTCTTCAAATGGCTCCACCACACGGCCATGGGGCCCACGCCCTATGACGGCCCGGTGACGCTCTTCAGCGCCACGCCGCCCCAGTACACCGCCGCGCCCTGCCTGGGCGAACACACCGAACTCGTCCTCAAAGACTTCCTCGGTATGACCGAAGAGGAAATCGTGCGCTACGCGGAGCAGGGTACGTTCGTGTAAGCCACCACCACTCAAGGGAGGAGCTGCAATCAACTTTCGGCACCTGCGCGGCAGCGTGTAAGAATTTGCCCGCTCACCGGTCTAACCAGTGCCCGCTACCGGGACACCCTTCGGGAGACCGCCATGAACACCATCTCCATCCGCAAGCTCACCGCCGCCGCTTTCGTTGGGGCCGCGCTCTTCGCTTCCGTCTACACTGCAGCAGCGCCGGTCAGCGCGGCTTCCTCGGACGGACAGGTCGACGGCCGCGACTTCCTCACCTGGCAGCGCAACGTCGGTCCCAGTGCCTCCGCCGGCGGCTCCGACCTCGCCACCTGGCAGGCAAACTACGGGACTGGCGGCTACTAATCGCCGCCCTACTGTTTCACATCCTCGCTTCGCCACAGGTACCAGCACGCCACGGTTGCCCACGGCCGCCAGGCCGCGCCGATCTCCAGCACTTCCGGCGGCTTCGGCAGCGCCGGAAGATCGTACTGCTTCATCATCGCCCGGTTGATGCCCACGTCGTTCACAGGCAACACGTCGGGCCGGCCCAGGTGGAACATCAGGAACATCTCGGCCGTCCAGCGGCCCACGCCGCGCACCTGCGTCAGGTGCGCGATGACCTCTTCGTCATCCCAGTGGTCGAAGTTGTCGAGCGAAAGCTCCCCGCTCGCGAAATGCTCGGCGATGCTCCGCACCGAGAGCACTTTCTGTCGCGAAAGCCCGGCCCCGCGCAGGTCCTCGTCGCTCGCGGCCAGCACCTGCCCGGGCTGCGGGAACGCCTCGTCTTCCAGCCCCCAGAGCCCGATGAAGCGCCGGAAGATCGTCCCTGCCGCGGCTCCCGAAAGCTGTTGGAAGACAATGCTGCGCGTCAGGGCGCGGTAGGGGTTTATGCTCGGCGGCCAGCCACGAAACTCACCCACCTCCTCGATGACGCGCGCCATGACGCGATCGCCGCGAAGGTGCGCCACCGCGGCCGGGCCATCGATCTTTCGTGCCATGGTGCCTCCGGAGATTCAAGCGGTCCCGAGCGGTGTTGGAGCACCATCGCACACTGCCGCCGGGTACGTAAGGCTGAACGCCTGGACACCGTTTTGGCAACGCGCTTGCGCTGCTGGCGCGTGGCGTCATGTTCGCCCGCTCCGGGAGTTGTCTCGTAGCATTGGGCGGTGCCTAACCCTTTCTCCCTCGACGGTAAGACCGCGATTGTCACCGGTGGCTCGCGCGGCATTGGCTATGGTGTCGCCCGCGCGTTCATCGATGCCGGCGCGCGCGTCATCATCACGGCCCGCAACGAAGGCCAACTGAACGAAGCCGCCACCAGCCTCGGCGCTAATTGCATCGCTCGCCGCTGCGATAACAGCGACCCGGCCGACATCGCCGCGATGGTCGAAAGCGCATGGAGACTCTCGCCCGTCGATATCCTCGTGAACAACGCGGGGATCAGCCCGTATTACAAGAAGTCCGAGCACGTCACCATCGAGGAGTGGGACTCCGTCGTGGACGTGAACATGCGTGGTACCTATTTCTGTTCCGTCGAGGTCGCCAGGCGCCAGTTCGAAGCGGGGATGCCCGGCTCCATTATCAACGTGACCTCCGTCACCGGAGTCATGCCTTTTGCCCGCCAGGGTGTCTACGCCGCCACGAAAGCCGGCATCCATCAGTTCACCAGGGTCATGGCCCTGGAATGGGCTGACAAGAACGTCAGGGTCAACGCAATCGCGCCCGGCTGGGTCGAAACCGACCTCGTCGGCGACCTCTTTGCCAGCCGCCACGGTGAGGGCCTGCGCTCCGACATCCCGCTGGGGCGGCTTGCGAAACCGGACGACGTGGCCGGCGCCGCGGTCTGGCTCGCCAGCGATGCCGCCTCCTACGTCACCGGCAGCATCGTCGTCGTCGATGGTGGGCGGCAGCTCGTATGAGCGCCGATTCCCAGGCCGCCGACCTTCTCGCCCTCGCCGTCGACATCGCGAACGAAGCCGCGGCGGTGGTCGCGAAATACGCCGCCGAACGCACCTACATCGTCGAAACCAAGTCCACCCCCACTGACCTTGTGACCGAAGCCGACCGCGAGACAGAGGCCCTCATCGTGCGTCGCATCCTCTCGGTCCGCCCCGGCGACGGGCTGCTCGGCGAAGAGGGCGCGAACCGTGCCTCCACCTCCGCCGTCCGCTGGGTGATCGACCCCATCGACGGCACGACCAACTTCGTCTACGGCATCCCGGCCTACAGCGTCTCTATCGGCGTCGAACGCGACGGCCACGTGGTCGCCGGCGTGGTCCACGACGTCGCTCTTGGCCATTCGTACACCGCGGCGATGGGCGGTGGCGCACACATGAACGGCCACTCCATCCGCACGTCCGGCAAGACGGACCTTTCGACCGCGCTGATGGGCATCGGCTTCGCCTATGATCCGGCCCGCCGCGACACTCAGGCCCATTTCTACGACCGCGTGATGCTCGACATCCGCGACGTGCGCCGCATGGGCTCCGCCGCCCTCGACCTCTGCCGCGTCGCTTGCGGGCAGCTCGACGGCTACTTCGAGTTCCAGCTCAACCCCTGGGACATCGCCGCGGGAGGCATCATCGTCCGGGAGGCCGGCGGCATCACCACCGGCTTCCACGGCCACACGTTCGAGGAGGGCTACGTCCTCGCGGCTACGCCCGCCCTCGCTGCCCCAATGCAAGCCGTTTTGGACCGCACTCCATCCTAGCCGCGATCGCAAGAAGGCGGCCGCGCTGCCCCAGCACACCGCCAAGCGTCGCCCCGTCGCCATGGAACCGCGCACGGCAGCGAGCGGATCGCCTCCCAGCGCCACGACCCGCGCAGCCCCCGACCGCCCACTGCTACCGACTCATTCAGTCCCCTACACTCCTACTCCTCCGGCCGCCAGATACTCCGCCGCCGTCCCTTCATCCATGTTCAGGTGTTCCGTGAGTACCTCCCATGTGTGCTCGCCGAGGCATGGCGCCGCGAAGCGCGGGCCGTTGTCGTAGCCGGCGATGCGGAACTGATGACCTTCGTACGGGATGACTCCCATCTCCGGGTGTTGCAGCGAGTGGAAGTAGTGGCGGTGCGCGAGTTGCGGGTCCTGCAGCAGGTCCGACGAGCGTTGTACCACGCCGGCCGGCACGCCGGCCGCCTGGAGCTTCGCCATCAACCCGTACCGGTCCTGGCCTGAAGTCCACGCTCCAATCGCTGCCTCGAGCTCGCCCTGCGCCGCCTTCCGCCCTTCGAGCGTCTTGAGGCTGCTTCCCACCGGTGCGGCGCTACCCATGGCGCCTGCCAGCGCCGCCCACTGCGCGTCCGTTTCGCAGGCAATCGCAATCCACTGGTCGTCTCCCGAAGCCGGGAAGATCGCGTGCGGGCACATCGCCGGGTCATCGTTACCCGCGCGGCGAGGAACGGCGCCGCTCACCTGGTACTCCACCAGCTCCGGCGCGAGAAAGTGCAGCGCCGCCTCCATCTGCGACTGTTCGATGTACTGCCCTTCGCCCGTCCGCCGGTGATGGTCGATCGCGGCCGCGACCGTCGCCGAAAGGAAGTGGGGCGCCACAATGTCGGTGTACGCGGTAAACGGCCCCGAAGGTGATCGGTCCGGCCACCCCGTGACCTCGTAGAACCCGGCGATGGCTGCCGCGTGGTACCCGTAACCGGCGAGGCCCCGTGCCGGGCCGGTCTGCCCCATCAAGCACGTGCTTACCATGATGACGTCGGGGTTCAGCTCCTTCGCCACATCGTAGCCCAGCCCCAACCCGGCCATGGTCCCCGGCGTGAACGACTCGAAGGCGACATCGCACCAGGTCAGCAGTTTCCGCGCCACTTCCCTGCCCGCTTCGGACTTGAGGTCCAGCACGATGCCTTTCTTGGATGAATTAGCCATCGCGAAGAACTGCGAGCGGTTCACGCCTGCCACGCCATCCTTGAACGGGCCCACATTTCGGAGCCGATCCGGTGGATTCACGGTCTCGACGCGGATGACCGTCGCACCGTGGTCTGCGAAGTACTTCACCGCGATAGGTCCTGCGCCGATCCATGCGAAGTCGGCGATCTTCAGGCCCTCAAACGGGAGCCGGCCCTTCGTCGCGCCGGCGGAACCCGCCGCCACGGGCTTTGCGGTGAAGGCTGATGCCGCCTCAGGCGCGATTGGCGCCGCTCCGCTCTTGACGAGCGGCGTGTCCTGCGGCCAGGCGAACGGGCCCGGCAGCTTCACCTTGCCGTGTCCGGGCAGGTCGTAGTCCCGCCAGTACCCGCGCGCGTTCAGGTGTTCGAAACGCAGGACATCCGCCACCGTCGAGACAGGCGCGATGGTCACGCCGCACTCCAGGCCGCGCTCCATGAGATCGGCCTTGGGGTACTTCGCCGTGTACTGCGCCATCTTCTCCAGCAGCTCCTCCATCGGGTGGTTCAGGTGGCCGCCGGTGAGCATGATGAGGTCGTACTGGGGCCAGTTGTCCTCGTCGCGCCAACGTTCTGGCACCGTCCCGTCCTCGATCATCCAGTTCACGAACCCCGGCACCGTCGAACCGATCGGTGCGATCACGCACTCGCCGTCGAGCGTTGGAAAGACCAGCGGCAGCGTGACCACGCCGAGCTGCAGCGCCGTGCCCGCCCGCTCCAGGTTCTTGCCCTGCACCGCCGCGGAGGTCATCGCCTGGATGGCCGTCCAGGTCACAGCGGCCTGCACCGAGACGTCCACGAACTGCGCCTCGCCTGTCTGCAGGCGCCGGTGGTGCGCGATCAGCGCCGCCGCGGCCGACTCTGCCGCCGCGTGGTGCCAGCTCTGCGGCACCGAAATCCGGACCGGCGAGCGGTCGGCGTCGCCGTTGAGCGCCGCCTCGCCGCCCATGGCCGCCAGCGTCAGGTCGGTGCTCACGTGCCCTGCGTACGGCCCGTCTTGCCCGAACGGCGAAGTCGCGACGTAGACCAGCGCGGGGTTCACCTTCACGAGGTCTTCGAACCCGAGTCCCTTCGCCGCCATCGCGCCGGGCTTCGCGTTTTCGAAGACGAAGTCCGCGCCGCGCACGAGTTCGAGAAACGCGGCTCGCCCCTCGGCTGAGTCCAGGTCGCAGCTCACCGCTCGCTTGCCCCGGTTGTACACGTGATAGCGCACATCCCGCTCGACTTCGCCCGGAGGCTCGATGCGGATTACCTCGGCGCCGAGGTCGGCGAGGATCATCGGCCCGAGCTGGGCATTTCGGTCAGTGAGGTCGAGAACACGGTAGGGCGACAGCATGCGCGGGAGTGTACGGCCCGCCGTCAAGAAGGAAAGGGGAAGGAGGCGTCCCGATTACGGATCGAGGGTCAGGATCGCCAGCACGTCGTGAAGCGGTCTGAGGCTGCGCGGCCGCCAGGCGCCGCCCGCAGCCGCGAGCGCGTCCTGCCAGTCGTCCCTCCGCATGCCCGAGGCCCACCTCAGAAACCCTTCCAGCGCTGAACGCGCCTCGGAGCGTTCTTCGACAGAGGCGTCCAGGAGGAATGCACGCGCGGCCCCTTCGTGGTCGCCATGCTCCGCCCGAAAGTCCTGGTGGAAGTACCCGTCGAGCATCAGCGCCAGCCCGCCGAGGTCCGGAGTCCCCGCGGTCATCGGTCCTCCGGGTAGCTGGTGAGCACGAACCAGCCGTCGCCGTTCCACTTCAACACCACCACCACCGAACGGACGCCCACCGCCGCCTTCGCGCCGCGCTTCAGCGACCGCCCGACCGTCGAGTCCAGCGTGTAACGGAGGGCGAGGTTCGCACGGCTGCCCGTCTTCTGCTCCCACTTCGTGACATCCGACGCCTTCTTGCCAAGCACTGTCCCGACGGCGCGTTCGGCCGTCTCGCGGTCGGCAAAGGTCGAGGCCGCGGAGATGTCCGGCTCGGCTTTGAGCCGGGCCGCGAGTTCGGCGTCGGTCTGGCCCACATGTCTCGCGAGCGTGTGGCCACCCTGCGCCTCGTCGCGGCCCAGGTCGCGAAGCGCCCCGGAGCCAGGCGCCGGGGTGGGCGTTTCTGGGGTCGCAGTGCGCGTTGGGCCGGCAGGCGTGGCGTCAATGCTCGCGGCCGGGCTCGCGGGCGCCGGCGTGAGTTCCGAGTCCGGAACAGCCGGGGTTTCCGCCCCGCCGGAATCCAGCTTCTGCAGGAAGTAGCCGGCCAGGAGCATGAGGACGACGAGCCCGAGGAGCACAGCCGAACGCGTCCGCGGTGACATGGTGGAACCGTACACAGCGGGGGCGAACCGGCCAACGCACGGTGTGCGACGGCCGGGCCTTACTCGTAGTGAGTGCACATCCTGAGGACTCGGACTTCCCGATCGACGATGCTTACGGTGTAGACAATTCGATACTGGATGGTCAGCCGCCGGGAATAGGCGCCGGCCAGTTCTCCCACGAGCTTCTCATAGGGAGGCTGGCTGGCGAACGGATCCTCTCTCAACACCTCGATCAACGCTTCGGCCCGGGACCGTAGTCCGGCCCGTTCAACCAGCTGCGCGTCCTTCTTCGCTTGCCGATGAAACGTAACGCGCCATCGCCCTGGTTCCGGCATCAGCTCCAGCCGGGGTCTTCGTCGAACTCTTCTGGCGGGGCCTGCAGCCCGTGCCGGATTGATGCAGCCATGCCCGGGATAGAAGCAAGATAAAGCGTTTCCTGAATGGCGTCCCAGTCCGCGGCCGAAACGAGGACCGCATCCGATCGCGGCCCAGTAATGTGGATCGGCTCACTCGATTCCGAAACTTCATCGAGCAGCCGGTAGAGTTCCTCGCGCGCGCGCGTGACCGGTATCGTCCTCATTCAACGAACGTACGCGATCACGAACGGATTGGGAAGGACTCCGCTCCACCGCCACCTCCCTCTCGCCCGCAGCGCGGGAGAGAGGGCCAGGGGTGAGGGCCTAACCCACTCCTGGAGGCACTTCCACCGCGCCGTCGGCCATCGCCATCGCGGCGGGCTTCACGCTCACTTCCAGCAACTCGGCGATGTCGAAGGCGCGGATGGTGCGCTTCTCTTCATCGGGCTGAACGCCGGGGATGCCGTCTTCGAACATCTGGATGCAGAAGGGGCAGGCGGTGGCGACGATGCTCGCGCCGGTGTTGGCCGCTTCGGCGGCGCGGAGGTGGTTGACGCGGGTCCCCGATTCTTCCTGCCACATGTTGCCGCCGCCCGCGCCGCAACAGAGGCCGCGCTCGCGGTTTCGCGGCATCTCTACGAGGTTCGCGCCGGGGATCGCCTCGAGTACCTGCCGCGGCGAGTCATAAATGCCGTTGCCGCGGCCGATGTAGCAGCTGTCGTGGTAGGTGATGGTCGCGCCGTTCGCTTCCTTCGGCTTCAGGTCGCCCTTCGCGAGGAGGAACTGAAGGAAGTCGGCGTGGTGGGTCACTTCGTACTGGCCGCCGAAGTCCGGGTACTCGTTCTTGAAGGTGTTGAAGCAGTGCGGGCACGAGGTGATCACGCGCTTCACGCCCATCTCGTTCATCGCCTCGGCGTTCGTCTGCGCGAGCGTCGCGTAGAGGAACTCATTGCCGAGCCGGCGGGCCGGGTCCCCGTTGCAGGTCTCGGCCTGGCCAAGGACGCCGAAGCTCGTGCCGGATTCGATGAGCAGTTTTACGACCGACTGCGTGATTGGCACGTTGCGTTCGACCAGCGCCCCTGAGCAGCCAACCCAGTAGAGATAGTCCTGCGTGCCGTCGTACTCCGGCACGTTGATGCCCTTCTCGGCGAGCTGGTCGATCCATGTGGTGCGTGTGAGCTGGGTCCCGCGCCATGGGTGGCCGCGCTGTTCGATGTTCTGGAGCGCCGCCTGCGCCGTCGCCGGCACACGCGCCTGCTCCATCACCAGGTACCGCCGCATATCGACGATGCTGGGCACGTGCTCGATGAGCACGGGGCATTCCTGGACGCAGGCGCCGCAGGTGCGGCAGGCCCAGAGCGTTTCATCTTTGATGTATCCGCCAACGAGCGGCTCCAGCGTCTCCTGTGGATCCTTGCCGGAGATGAGAAGCGGCCCGGCATGGTTCATGTACGTCTTCATGTCCTGGATCAGCGCCATCGGCGAGAGGGGCTGGCCGGCGGCGTAGGCAGGGCAAACGTCGGTGCACCGGCCGCAGCGGACACACGTATCGGCGTCGAACAGTTGCTTCCAGGTGAAATCCTCGAGCTTGCCCGCGCCCAGTCCGGCGCCGGACTCGATGAGCGCCTCGATGTCGCCCATGGGCGCGAGGTAGAGCGGCGTCGAGGGCCGCTTGAAGAACGCATTCATCGGGGCGAAGACGATGTGGCGGAACTTCGTCACCGCCATCAGAGTCAGCAAGCTGAAGGCCGCGACGACGTGGAACCACCACCACCAGACATGGGTGTCCAGCAGCTTCCCTTCGCTGACCGGCCCGCCCAGGATCTTGGCCACCACGTACCCTGCCGGAGACCACTTCGACCAGCTTTCGTGCCCGTTCGGGATTTCGGAGCCGCCAAGGCGGAGGCCTTCGACGAGGATGCCCGTGAACAGCACGAACGCGAGCAGGCCGACGATGATCGCGTCTTCGTTGGCGCGCTTGTCCCAGGTGAGTTTCTTCGGCGGCGAGACGTAGCGGCGATACACCGCCATGCCCACGCCGATAAGGCCGATCACGCCGAACACGTCGCCTACGAGGCTGTAGACCAGGTACACGCCGCCCTTGAGGAAGGCGTGCTCAGTGTCGGCGCGGAAAATGATGGGCAGGTAGTCGTCCAGCGCGAGGAGGCCGGTCACGATCGTGAGGACCACGAAGCTGCTGTAAATGCAGCCGTGCATGACCCCGGCGAAGCGGTCGTTCTTCACGCGGCTGGTGCCGGCGCCCATGGTGAGGGCCTGCGTGATGCGCGCCCCCAGGCTGCGGTTGACATGGTGGGGCCGCCCCAGCCGCCAGATCCGCGCCCGCTGCACGAACGCGCCGATGATGATCGCCATCGCCAGCGCGAAGACGAAGTACATCAGCCATGGCGTCTTGATGTTGAAGAAGACTTCGCGCTGTGCGTCGCTGGTGCGGGCCGTTTCGACGGCGGAGATGGCGCCAATGATGGCGACCGGGATCACGAGCCCGCCCCAGGTGGCGCGGAAGCGCGTGCCCTTTGGCGGGTCCGCCTTTGGTGCGTTTTGCGGTATCGAGGTCATAGATATCGAGTCCCGGCTTGAGGATTGAAGGGGCCGCCGGACAGCGTTAAGCCGCCTTTAGCCCAGGTGAGCCGAATCCTACCGGAGCGGCCGTTTGGGGGCGAACGGGCGGTATGCGTCCGGGGGAAGTGGACTCGGCCGGCGGGCGGACTTCTCGGCGGCGCAAAGAGATTTTTGACTTCTTGTAAGTAGTCACAAGAAGTGCGGCCGAACCTGAGGGGGCGACTTCTTGCGAGACTTCTTGCTGACTTCACGTGACTTGTTGGGCGGGACTGAGTGAGGGGCGCGGGGCGGCGGGCCGGACCAGCGGTGAGCACGAAGCCCGGAGAAATGGGCCACGACCGCTGCGAGGTTGAGGGCGGCGGAGAGGCAGGTCATTCAGCGAGGGTGGCAGGTGAGGTCGCAGAGAGCGGATGGGCGGATGGCACCGTGCCGGTGACTGGCGCGCTGCCGTGTCGCTCGGTCGCGGTCCCATCGCTCACGCTAGATGCTCTGCGCCCTCATGAAATCTCCGTGAACTCCGTGGTTCCCCGTCTCTACCGCCGGAAGACGAACAACCCATGGCCCTGTTCATGCCGCTCGTAGCTCTGGACCATCGACATCAGCATGTCCAGTTGGCGGAGGTACGGGCGCGTCCCGTAGCGCGGCTCGAAGTGCGGCCGGTGGCGGACCATCTCTGCTTCGGCAGTGCGCCAGGTGACCGTCGCGTCGTTGCTGATTTCCTTGTGCGCGGCGAGCGTCCAGCCGTATTCGGCCCACTCGTCGATGAACGCCTCGACGCCGCCGCGGCCGTCGACCGGGACTTCGCAGCAGAGGCAGAGCGTCGCCCCCTTTCCCGCGGCCACACGCCCGAGTTCCCGTGTCGAAATGTACGTGTCCATGGCCCAGACACTCTGGAATGCGCCGTCGGGGAAGGGCAGGCGGGCGCTGTCGGCGGCGACCCACCGGACCAGTTCGCCATGGTCCATGCGCTGGCCCGTCGCAAGGAAGTCCAGGTTCAGGTCCGAGGCGAACGCTTCGCAGCCCGTCCTCTCGGCCGCCATGCGCGCCGCAGCGCCAACGAACGCCCCGGTGTCCAGCATGCGTCTGCCGGGGCCAAGCTCGGCCCGCTCCAGCAGCCAGTGCGTCGCTTCCGCCCCGCCGATGTGGTTGTGCTCGCCAAGCAAATCAATCCACCAGGCCTGGTATTCGTCGGCGAGTTTGGCGAGCGGCGCGGAAAGCGTTGGCTGCGAGGACATAGCGTCGATCCAAGCGTACGGCTCTCCGGCCGCTTGCGCAGTACCGGCCGGGCGAAGATTCGCGACCGTCCGGCCGCTCAGTCCAGGTATGCGCCGGCCGCTACCAGCCGCGATCGCAGCGACCGAACCGGCACGGCGGCGAGCGGTGTGGCGGCTTGCAGCGCCATCGCCGCGCCCAAACCCGCCGCTTCGCCTGTGGCAAAACAGGCCGGGATTTCCTTGGTCGCGTGGTGTGTGCGGTGGTCTACCGAGATGCAGCGGCCCGCTGTCGCCAGGTTCTCGGTCCCCTGCGCGAGCAGCGAGTCCCACGGGATGTGGTAAGTCGAGCCGTATTTCGTCCAGTGGCCGGTGATCGCCACGGCGTCTTCGCGGCGCACGTCCATCTCCTCGCGGCTGAGCATGTGACGGCCGACCAGGCGGCGAGACTCGGTGATGCCAAGCGACGCGGCGAAGGCCGAGAGGTAGGCCTGTTCGAACCCGGGAGCCTTGCCTCGCAGCCGGTCCACTTCGGCGCGGACGAGCCGGCGGCATTCGACCTCCGCGTACGTCAGGTCATCGGGGTTGGTGGCATCGATCTGGCGCTCGATCCGTTCCGCAGCGCCCCAGGGATGCAGGTATCCGTTCCCCCAGACGGTCTTGTAGTAGCCCGGGCGCAGCTTTGAACTTTCGGCGGCGTCCATATCTACGTTGGCGGTCCGGAACCAGAGCCACGGATGCACCTGCTCGCTTTCCACCGGCTCGCCGGCCAGCACGGCGATGTCCGCGTCGCCGGTGCAGTCGATGACGGCCCGGCAGGCCACGGCTTCGCGGCCGGCCTTGGACTCGAAGATGACGTGCGTAACGCGACCGCCGTCCTTCACTACCCCGACTGCCCAGCGGTGGAAACGAAGGTCCACGCCGGCTTCGGCCACCATGAGGTCGGCCTCGCACTTGAACTCTTCGGGATCGTAGGCCACGGAGTAACGCACCACGTGCGGCGCGCCGCCCCACACGAGCCCGAGCCGCTGGTACTTTTCGACCAGGTCCGGGTTCGGCAGGCCCCACTCGTCCCTGGGCGGGAAGAGGCACGCCTGGCGGCGCGCCAGGCGATCGACCATCTCCTGGCAGAGCCCGGCGATGACCTGCTTGCCGCGGCCATCGTCGAGCGTGAGCAGGAGGATGATCAGCCCGTTGGTCGCCATACCCCCGAGCGACCCGTACCGCTCGACGAGCATTGCCCGCGCTCCACCCCGGCGCGCCGCGATGGCGGCCGCAATGCCGGCGGCGCCCCCACCGATGACGAGCACATCGGTCTCGGCGATCACAGGCGTCTGGCGGGAGGGTTCGGTGATGGTGATGTTCACAGGCGGGATTCTAGAGACACGTCCTCTTTCCTTCTCACGTCTCACCTTCTTCTCTCTCGCTCGCTACACTGCCGCGCACATTGAACTGGAGTTGCCGCCATGCCTGAACAACCACTGCCTACCGAAGACGAGGTCCGCGGATATTTCGAGCGTTGCAGCAACTGGGGGCGTTGGGGCGCCGATGACAACGCCGGGACGGTGAATCTCATTACCCCGGAGAAGCGCCGGGAAGCCGCCGCGCTGGTGAAGAGCGGCCGCGCCGTCTCCCTGGCCTACCCGCTGAACACGGTTGGCGGGCCGGGCAACTGGAATCCGGCGCAACACTTTCTGCGCGCCACGCCGGACTTTTCCGTCGATTACATCGGACTGCTTTTCCACGGCTACGCCACCACCCACATCGACGCGCTCTGCCATGTGTTCTGGGAAGGGAAGATGTACAACGGCAAGCCGGCGACGGACGTGACTTCGCTGGGCGCGCGGTCGGGAGCGGTGGATGCCTGGAAGACCGGCATCACCACCCGAGGCGTGCTGATCGACATCCCGCGATTCCGGGGCGAACCGTTCGTGACGCTGGATCGGCCGGTGCGAGCCTGGGAGCTGGAGGACGCCGCTGCCGCTCAGGGTTCGCCGCTGCGGCCCGGCGACGCGGTGATCGTCTACTCCGGCCGGGGCGCCTACTTCGCCGCAAACCCGGCGGCAGTGCCCGGCGCCGCGCCGTCGCCCGGCCTTCACGCCGACACGGCACCCTACCTGAAGGAGCAGGACGCGGCGATTCTGGGCTGGGACCAGATGGACGCCTCACCCTCGGGGTATCAGGTGTTCAAGGGCCTTTCGGTGCATGTGCTGACCATCGTCTTCGCGGGCATGCCGCTGCTGGACAATGCGTACCTGGAGCCGCTTGCCGAGGCCTGCGCGGAGGAGAACCGCTGGGAGTTCTTGCTCACTATCAACCCGCTGAACGTCCGTGGGGGCACCGGCTCACCGGTAAACCCTGTCGCGATTTTCTAGGCGCTTTTCCGTTGCCCGTCCTAGGATGAGGGCGGCTGACATGCCTGGGAGGAGTGGGATGCGGGTACGGACCATGGCCGCGATCGTGGCGGGCCTTGTGACGGTCCTCCTCGCCGCGCCGGCGCTTTACCTTGCTCGCCGGCTCCACCATGAAGGCTTCCGCCCGCGGCGCGACCGGGACGCCCTGGACTTGCAGGTGACGGCGATCAGCGACGAGACCGTGACCCTGCGCAAGGCGGCGAAGCAGCCGGTGACAGCGGCTGATGCGCCGGGCGAGTACCTTCTGCAGGCCGCGCGGGGCTGGGGCTACGCCGGCCGGGTGATCGAGTCCAATGCGATTGTGGCGATCCGCGAGTTCCGGCGCGGCGAGGGTGAACTGCGCGCGGGCGATTACGCTCGGCTCGACGGCTACGCTCACCCCGGCGATCCACTCGAAGCGCATGGCGTTCCCTTTCAGGACGTGACCTTCGAATCGCCGCTGGGGCAGTTCGACGCGTGGTATGTCGCCGGGCAGAACCAAACCTGGGCTATCGTGACTCATGGGAAGGGGGCCGACCGGAGAGAGGGCCTGCGCATCCTGCCGGCACTTGTGGAGTCGGGCTTTCACTGCTTACTCATCACGTACCGCAACGATTCCGGGCAGCCCGCAACCCGGGAGGGGTCGTACAGCTATGGCCGTGACGAGTGGGAGGAACTCGATGCCGCCGCGGCGTACGCCCTCGGGCACGGTGCGAACGACCTCGTACTGGTCGGCTTCAGCATGGGCGGGGCAATCACCTTGAGCTTCATGGCGAAGTCGGCGAACGCCGGGCGCGTGTCCGCGCTAATCCTGGACGCCCCGATGACCCACCTGGAGGAGACGGTCTACCACGGCGCTCGCATGGCTCGGTTGCCGACGCGGATCCTCGCCGTCTCGAACCGGATGGCCGCTCGCCTCTACCGCTTCCGCTGGGCCGACTTCGACTACCTGGAAACCGTGCGCGGTCTGGAAGTGCCCGTGCTGCTGTTCCACGGCGACATCGACCAGACGATCCCGGTGGGCTTGAGCGACTCCATTGCCGCCATGCGGCCCGACATCGTGCGGTACGTGCGTGTACCGGGGGCCGGGCATGTACGCGCCTGGAACGTCGACCCGGGTGGCTATCTCCAGACGGTCAAGACTTTCGTGAGCACGCGCCGGCCGGTGGGGCGCTGATGAGGTGGCTGGCTGCAATCAACAACTGCCGGGACGCACTTGGTCTCCGAGCCGGAACGCTCGTGTTTGCCCTCCCGGCGGTGATCATTCCCGGCCTGGCCTGCGATGGCGGCGGGCCTCCCGAGCCGACCGCCGGGCCAACCGCCACGCCGACGGCTACCGCCGTCCCGGCCGCGGGGAGCTTCACCAGCACGCGAGTCGCGACCGGGCTCACGCGCCCGACCTTTGTGACGAACGCCGCCGACAACTCGAACCGGCTGTTCGTACTCGAAAAGCCGGGCCGCATCCGTGTGGTCAAATCCGGCCTGCTTGTCGCGCAGCCGTTCCTGGACATCAGCTCTCTCGTTGGTTCTTCGAGCAACGAACAGGGGCTGCTCGGGCTGGCATTCCACCCTGACTTCGAGCAAAACGGGCGGTTCTTCGTGGCATATACGGCGAAAGACGCAGCGAACACTGTGGCCGAGTACCGTGTGGCAAAGGCAGCAGACGATGTCGCGGACGCCAGCTCCGGCAAGGTGCTCTTCTCTGTGCCGGACCAGTACCCGAACCACAATGGCGGCATGCTCGCCTTCGGCCGCGACGGCTACCTGTACGTTTCGATGGGCGACGGGGGCAGCGCCGGGGACCCGAATGGGAATGGCCAAAAGCTTGGCTCGCTCCTCGGCAAGCTGCTACGGATCGACGTGAACGATGGAAGTCCCTATGGCATTCCGGCCACCAATCCGTTCATCTCGACCACCGGGGCCCGGCCGGAAGTGTGGGCATACGGGTTGCGGAACCCGTGGCGGTTCACCTTCGACCGGCAGACCGGGGATCTCTGGATTGGGGACGTGGGCCAGGACAAGTACGAAGAGGTGGATTTCCAGGCGGCGGACAGCAAGGGTGGGGAGAATTACGGCTGGAACACCATGGAAGGCGCCCACTGCTACAAACCGCAGACTGACTGCAGGCAGGACGGCCTGGTCCTGCCGGTATTTGAGTATGACCATGGGCAGGGCTGCTCGGTGACCGGCGGCTATGTGTACCGCGGAAAGGCCATACCGCCGCTCGTTGGGCGGTACCTGTTCGTGGATTACTGCGGCACAACGCTGTGGGCAACGACCAGGGACGCCGACGGCTCGTTCGCGACGACGGAGATCGGCAAGGTACCGACGGGCATTACCGCTTTCGGCGAGGACGAGAGCGGCGAGTTGTACTTCACGGTGGACAACGAGGGTGCGGTCTACCGGCTCGCGAAAAAGCAATAAGACCGTTGACTGGCCGTGGTAGGGTGAGCGGGCCAAAACTGGCACTGGATCGGCACTTCCATGTTTCGTCTCCTCTTCGGCGCCGCGGCCCTGGGGATTTGCATTGCGGCGCTGGGTGTCGCGCTTTCGGCAGGCGGTCGCGCTGACGCCCAATCAACCGCACCGACGCCAACGAACACGCAGGGCGGCTTTCAATCGAACCCAACGAAGACCCCAACGAGCCGGATCCCCACCAATACGCCGCCGCCCACCCGCACCTACACACCGACGCCCCGGCCGACGAGGCCGACGAATACGCCGACGCCGACTCGTACCTCCACCAGTACGCCTACGCCGACGCCCACGTCTCCAGGCAGTGCGAGCCGCCCCACGGATACACCGACCACGGGCTCTCTAACGGCACCGCCGACCAACACACCCACTCCCGGCTCGGCCCAGCTCGTAACACCCACGAATACGCGGGTGCCCGGCGCCATCACCGCGGACCCGGACGGTGGAGTGATCACCACCTTCACGGCAACGCCCACGCCATTCTCCCTCACCGGTCCCACCCACACGCCGACGATGGGGACATTCAAAGCTGAGGACAGCGAGATCGACCTGGTCGCCACGGATCTGGAGATCACCCAGGGTATCCAGGACCTGGCCAACAGCATGCCGCTGGTTGAGGGTCGCTGGACCGTCGCGCGGTTATACCTGCAGGTGCCAGCCGCGCACGGCTCGATCGCAAACGTGCGCGGCGCCATCGGCGGCTGGCACGGCAACACGTTCCTGGGCGTTCTCTATCCCGAGAACGATCCCATCCTGGGCTGGGACTACGGCGGCCGGAGGGAAGTGCTCGACGAAAGTCTCTGGTTCTACATCCCGCAAAGCTGGCGGGAGGGGACACTCAAGCTCAAGGGCGTCGTCTACCAGGGCAACCCGGGCAACATGCAGTTCGAGCCCGACGACGAGAACAACTACATCGAGCGCACCGTCGAGTTCCAGCACGTCGACCCACTCTACGTCCGCCTGGTGCCGGAGCACGTGCACGAGGACTACGACGGGACGAAGCCGGAGACGACGTTCTACGGAGACGGCAACGAAGCCACGATCAGCTTCGTCCTCGCCGACCTGTTCCGCTACCTCCCGATCTTCCAGCTGTTCTACGACCCGAGCCTGGACTTCCCGGTGACGTTCGAGATTGATGGTGAGGAGTTCGCGTACGAGTTCAACGGGCCGGTCTTCCCGTCGGGCCACGACCTGGGCAACGAGTGGGACTTCACGCCCAAGGCCGATGACAAGTTCGGGGACTGGCCGGATGCCAACGCGCAGGTCGACGCGCTGCGCGACCTTTCGGCGGACCCCTGGGCGCAGTGGTTCTGGTACGGCATGCTCGACGAGGCGATGAATACGACGGGCGCGGGCTGGACCTGGACCGGCCTCGCGACGAATGGCGTTTCCTCGGGGAAGTTCGGGACGCTCCAGAACGGCGCCACCCCGTGGTACATGGACTACGGCGTTGCGATTGCCCACGAGCTGAGCCACGTGATTATGCCCGGCGCCGACCATGTCCTCTGCGACGGCGGCGAGGAAGCCGGCGGCGGCCTCGATCCGAATTACCCCTATCCGGTGACCGACACGACGCCTTGCAGCATGGCCGCGATCGATCCCGAGGGGTATTACGGCTTCGACGTCTACTGGTCGCTGTGGTCGGGTTACCTCTCCGGACCAGAGGTCATCTCCAACGACCCTGCGATCGGCAAACCGAAGCGAGGGTTCCCGCTGATGGGGTACGAAAAACCGCAATGGGCGGACCCGTACGACTTCTGCAAGATGCTCGCCGGACTGGGCGTTACCTGCGACCCGGCGATGGTGCTTGGACCGGAGGCGCTCCCGCTGCTGGCGGCCGCTGAGCCCGGCTTCCACACCCACGCACCAGTCTCTCGCTCCGTCTCGCTGGCGGGCCAGGCGCCCGGACGGTACATGCTGGTCCAGGGCGAAGCAGACCCCACGACACGCGCGGGGGCTTTCGGCAACGTCGTGCTCAGCGACGCCGCGCCGGCCGGGGCAGTAGCGGAGTCTCAGCGGCGGCTGAGCGCCATGGGTACTACCAACGACGCCATCGAGCTTGTCTTCCTGGACGCGAGCGGCGGTGTGCTCAAGCGTTTCCCGCTGGCGAACCTGGACGAGGCGCAGCACAGTGCCGCGGGCGCCGCCGACCGAGTCTTCTTCGGCGAGTGGTTTGAGCTTCCGCGTGGCGCCGCAGCCATGGACCTCCGCATAGCCGGGTTGACCGTTGCCCACCGCGCCGCTTCCGCGAACTCCCCCGTCGTGCGGTTGATCTCGCCCAATGGTGGCACGCTGGCCGCCCCGGTCGAGCTGGAATGGACGGGGTCGGATGCGGACGGCGACCGGCTGCTGTACACCGTGCTCTATAGTCCCGACGACGGAGTCAACTGGCGTCCCATCGTTGCGAACGTCCCCTACACGAAGGCTAGCCTGGGCACGTTGCTCCCGCTTTCGGGCAGCAGCCGAGGCCGCTTCAAGGTCATCGCCAGCGACGGATTTAACGCCGCCGAGGATGTCTCCGAAGCGGTGGTCACGGTCCCGGACCTGTCGCCGAGGCCGTCTATCTTCTCGCCGGCCGACGACGCGAAATTCCCAGCCGGCGCCTCGGTGATCCTCAACGGAAGCGCCTTCGACATGGAGGAACTTGGGCTGCCCCCGGAGGGCCTGAGCTGGGAATCGGACCGCGATGGAAAGCTCGGCGGCGGCTCAGAAGTCATGACCCGTTCGCTGAGCGTGGGTGTGCACCGGCTCACGCTGAAAGCGCGCGATGGCGGCGGCAACGTCGGCACGGCGAGTGTCACCATCGAAATCGTCGCGGCCGGTGCTCGCACCACACCTGGCGAGGACGTGACGCGCGAACTCACGCGGTTGTTCGGCGAGTCCAACGGGGGCGAAGGGACGCGCGCACTCTGGTGGATTCTCGGTGGCGGTGGCGCCGGGATCGTGGCGGGCATGGCCGGGGCCGCCCTGTGGAGCGTGCACAAACGGCGCTCTACGACGCCGCCACCGCCTGCCGCACTTCCCTGAGCCGCTTCAATGAGCCCAGCACCTTCTCCTGGTCGTCCGTCAGGTGACGCACGATGACGTCGGTGTAGCCGAGCGAACCAAGCTGCCTGAACGCCGCCGCCACTTCGTCGATTGAGCCGTAAATCGGCGCGGAAGGGTCGAACCCGCGGTAGCCGGCGTCGATGATGGGATCGGCCACGGAACGGGCTTCGTCGGGCGATTCGCCCACGTAGATGTCGCGGCGGATCGCGGTGACGCCCGGCTGCTTACCGAGTGAGCGGCATGCCTCCACGTAGGTCGAAAGCTGGCGCTCCGCCTGTTCGGGCGAGAGCGAGGGCGCGGCCAGCCAGCCGTCTCCCAGGCGGGCGGCACGCTCGATGGAGACCCGGGCGCTGCCCCCGAGCCACCATTCCACGGGTTCTGGCGGCCGCGGCGAGACTCGCGCGTTGTGGAAGGTGAAACGACCCTCGGAGGACACGGTTTCGCCGGCGAGCAGCCGCTTCACGCAGTCGAGTGACGCTTCGAATGCGGATGGGCGGTGCTTGATGTTCGCGCCCATCGCTTCGAATTGTTCGCGGCCCTCGCCGAGACCGGTCTGGACAATGAACGGCCCTTCGGCGATGGAGGCGAGCGTGCCCACTTGCTCCGCGAGCAGGACCGGGTTCCAGAGCGGCAGCAGGAACAGGCAGCCCGCGGCCCGGTCGCCCCATTCCGCGAGCATGCGCGCGAGGATGGGGACGTTCTGGTAGTACGCCCCGCCTGTGGAGTGGTGGTCGCCGACGAAAATCGAGTCGAGGTCTGCTTCCCGCGCGGCAGCCGCACGCGCGATCATCCAGCGCGCACCTTCGCGTGGTTCGCGGATGCGATGCGAGCTCGTGAGGGAGATGCCGACTTTCAGACCTCACCCCCGGCCCCTCTCCACGTGTGGAGAGGGGAGTGGGATACGACCACGAGTTAGCCCCTCGGCAGCCCGAGGCCACGGGTGGCGATGATGCCGCGCTGGATCTCGCTGGTGCCGGCGGCGATGGTGCCGCTGACCGAGCTGAGGTAGGTAGTTGCCTGGTCGACGACCTGGTGCTTCGTGCCGTCGCGCAGCTGTCCCAGCGTGCCGAGGAGGTGCATGCCGGTGAGCGAGATGCGCTGGCCCATTTCGGAGCCGAACAGCTTCGACGTCGAGGCTTCGTAGTTGGGCACGAGGCCCTTGGCCTGCATGGTGGCGACACGATAGGCGAGGATGGTGCCGACGCTCACCTCGACCGCGCGGTCGGCCAGTTCGTAGCGCACGCTGGGCCGGCGTTCGATCAGTTCAGGGCTGCTCTTTGCGAGGTTCGTCAGGCGTTCGACGCTCTTGCGGCCGCCGGCGTACGCCTGGATGCCTGACCGTTCGAAGTCGAGGGCCACGGCCATGTGGTACCAGCCGCGGTTTACTTCGCCCACCACCTGGTTCGCCGGTATGCGCACGTCTTCGAAGAACACTTCGTTGAAGCCGTGGCGGTCCGCGATGTTGATCAGGGGGCGCACAGTGATGCCAGGCGACTTCATGTCGACCATGAACATCGTGATGCCCTTGTGCTTCGGCGCGTCGGGATCGGTGCGGGCGGCGAGCCAGCCCCAGTCGGCGAGGTGGCCGCCGGAAGTCCAGATTTTCTGGCCGTTGATGACGTACTCGTCGCCGTCACGGGTGGCCCGAGTTTGCAGGGCGGCGAGGTCGGATCCGGCGCCGGGCTCGGAGTAGAGGGTGCACCACCAGTCGTCGGCCTGGGTGATGCGCGGGATGAACTTCGCTTTCTGCTCTTCGGTGCCGTAGAGCATGAGCGACGGGCCGACCCAGGCGATGCCCATATTCATTGAGGGCGCGCCGTTGTAGGCCATCTCCTCGTTGTAGACGAGCTGGCGCATGTGGCTCGCGCCGCCGCCGCCGTACTCCTTCGGCCAGGCCATAGCCAGCCAGTCCCGCTCGCTGAGCTTCTTCTGGAAGCCCATGGTGTAGTCGTACTCTTCCTGGTTGGTCTTGAATCCGCCTTCGTAACCGCGCTGGAGGCGTTCCTCTTCGGGCGGAAGGTTGTCCTTGATGAACTGGCGGACTTCCTCGCGGAAGGCTTCGACATCGGGTTCGTACGTGTAACGCATGGTGTGTGGCTCCTCGCGGCAGGTCTTTTGCGTGTGCCGAACTATAGCGATTTCAGAAAGAAAGGGGGTGAGAGGTAAGAACGAAAGAAACGCGGCGTGTGCCGGCTGGCCGGGCATCACCGCTTCGGTTCTTTCTTTCCTTCTCACGTCTCACCTTCTTTCTTTCTCGTAGAGCGCGTCGCGCGAGGCCCGGAAGGCTTCCCAGCCCTGTTCGCGCAGGACCTTGAGGTGGGGGTCTGGTTCTTCGGCGGTGGTGCCCAATGCCTCGGCGATTGCCGGGTCCGAACGGTAGTCGAGTGCCTCGCGGAAGCCGGCCAGCTCGTACACGCGGTTCACCAGCAGCTTGTTCGAGCGGACGGTCTTTTGGGGCAGCGCGGCCAGCTTCCGCGCCATGTCTTCGGCGGCTTCCATGAGCTGGTCGCCGGGGACGACGCGGTTGACGAAACCGAGGCGCAGGGCGTCCTGAGCCGGAATGCGCTCACCGAGCATGAGTGTTTCCTTCGCCTGTTTCAGGCCGACCAGGAAGGGGGTGATGAGGATGGGCGGGCCGAAGCTGTGGCGGATCTGAAGCTCACCGAAGACGGCGTCCTCGGCCGCGATCGTGATGTCGCAGGTCCCGGCGAGCTCGTGGCCCTGGCCGACAGCGTAGCCGCGAACGGCCGCGATCACGGGCTTTTGCATGCGCCAGATGGCCATGTTGATCTCCATGCCGGAGGGCGTGGGGTCGTTATCGGGTGGCGGCGTGGACTGGATGTCGCCGCCGGCCGAGAAGGCGCGGCCGGCGCCGGTGAGGATGACGGCTTTCACGTCGTCGTCGTTGGCGGCTTGGCCAAGCGCCCACCAGAGGCGGCGGGAAATGGACCAGTTGATCGCGTTGAGGACAACGGGGCGGTTCAGCGTGATGACGGCGAAGGTCTCGCGCTTCTCGTAGAGGACGTCATCCGGAGATGGCGGAGGGATCTCAATGGGCTGTGGAGTGGTCATGCGCGAAGCGTACCGGAAGCGTGCCGGGGTCAGCCAAGTGATGGCAAACCGAGGCTGAGCAATCGTGAACGTAAATTCCCGTGCTGAGTGTTTTCCGTCAGCTTACAGAAGCATTACACCCCATCAGGGGTTCCCCTGATTGGCCGGCCCCGGTGCACGTAGGACGATCAAGGCGCGCCTCGATACCCGAAGGAGGTCAATCGGAAATGCGTGTGGTGTGTGCGTGGTGTGGAGCGGTGCTTTCCGAATCGGCTGGAGCGGGACCGGTTTCACATGGGATCTGCGAAAGCTGCTCCCTCACGGTTCAGCGGGCGTTTGTGAAGTCCAGGCTGATCAAGCGGACGCCGGGCCGCGCGGGGCGTCACAAGGGCAGGGCCGCAACCCCGACGCTGCCGTTGCCAGGCTTCATGAGCGCCGGGCACGTCTAGGAGACCCGCGAAGGCCCGCTCAGTGAGCGGGCCTTCGTTCTGCCGTGCCGTCGTGGCTAGACGATGTAGTCAAACGGATCGTCCTCAGGCGGAGCGATGTAACCGGGCTGGGCGGCCTCTCGGAGGCGTCGCAGGTGGAACAAGTAGTCCTCCAGCCGCGAGACGGAAGCGGAACGTGAGAGATCGAAAATGAGTTCGCCGACGCCGCGTGCGCGGTACCTGGCGATGTCGCCGGCGATCTGTTCGAACGTGCCGGAAAACGGGGCGCGCCGGCCTTCGATCGGCTGATACGTGACCTGGCAGCGGGCGACGACTGCGGTGCCAGGCACCGGGACGGGCCTGTTTTCGGGCGACACCTCAACGAGCGCCGCCGGGACCTGGTACGCGAGTGAGTCATCGTAGTGGCCGGCGGGATAGGCGACGGCGATGCTCAGGCGACCTGCCGCCACTGTGTTGACGGCGCCAATGCGGCGAAGCAGTTCGAACGCATCGCACGAGCTTTCGGTCAGCCAGGTGCCCAGCGTGATCCGGCGCGTCCTG
>CAYTBM010000007.1:0-2453 GCA_964436025.1 uncultured Anaerolineaceae bacterium | reverse complement strand
TGCTCTAAACGCATGGTGATGCTCCCTGGTTGTTTCGAACCCGTGGTCACGGGGCTGGATCGAACGTAGGGAACGCGTGGAGAAGGCTCTATGAGGGTGGGCACAAATCCGATCGGACTTTGGTCGGAGGCCGGCGGGGCGGCGCGACGTTCAGTGGCGGAAGGAGCGAAGCTGTTGCCAGGAGCGGGCGGGAAGTTGGCGCAGATGGACATCGCCCATGGCGCGGACGAACAGCCAGGAGAGGACGACCACGACGCCACCCATGACCATGTCAAAGAAGTAATGATTGCCCGTGACGGTGACGGCCCACCACATGACGACGGACATGGCGACGGCGGCGATGCGGATGTAGCGGTTGCTGGTGTTCGTCCAGACCGCCATCGACGAAAGCAGGATCCAGCCGAAGTGGAAGCTGGGCAGCGCCGCGTAGTCGTTCACGAACGGCCCAGGTTGGAAGTAGCTCACGTTACTGGTGGCGCCATGGACGGTGTCGATGAAGCCGAAATCGTAGCCGTAATGTTCCATCAGTCGCGGAGGGGCTGCCGGGATGAGCCAGTAGGAGATGATGCCGATGGTGGCGGACACAAGGAGCACGTTGCGGACGAACCGGAACTTCACCGGGTCCTTAAACACGAGCCACAGCGCGATGGCCAGCATCACCGGGTAGTGGCCCCAGGCATACACGAGGTTGGCGATGTCCATGAGCCAGCCATAGCCGAGGAAAGCGGCCTGCCAGCGCACTTCCTGGAAGACGCCAATGCTCTGTTCGAACTGGATGAGGCGGAGGCTGCGGCTAACCGAGCTGTCCGCGTTATCAGGCCGGATGCCGCGGAGGTAGAAGTACGCGACCATGATGACCGCCGTGCCGACGATTTCGCGCGCGGCGAGACTGAAACGGCGTCCAGTCGACAGAGGGCTCGGAACCTGCGGGGCGTGCGCGACCACTACTGCACAGTCCTCCCGGGCGGTGCACGGCCCACGCAATGGCGGGTCCGTCTGCCCGATGGTTCCACGCTAGCAACCGCCAAAGCGGCAGGTCAAGGGTTTTGTGGCACTTTGCGACGCACCCTTGATACTTGCGGACAGAGGAGCACGGCCGGAAACGACCCATGGTCGCCGCTCTGGAAGACGCGGAAGAGCAGCCCCTCCGGTGACCGGGACTGGCCAATTCGCGGCCGTGACGGGACTCGGCGGCGCCACGGGGGCCAGATATTTGTTGGACTGACATAGGAAAGGTCAAGGTCTTCGCGCGCGTTGCATCAATATGCGCCATACTGGGGGACGAGAGGTTCGAGCAGAGAATGAACGCAACGACCGAAGATCGCGACGAATCGGCACAACCGGGACTCCCGGCGCGCAACGCCGACGACCTTGCGATGCAGCGTTGCAAGCGCTGCCAATTGCTCTATACCGCCAATAAGTCGACCAGTGCGCTGAAGCTCACCTACTGCAGCTTCCTCTGCGAACTGGGCGACCTCGGTTTCAGCATGCAGGGCCTCGAGCACATGGAGCGAGTGGCCAAGACGGCCGATACCGCGGCAGACGCCGAGGTAGAAGAGCCCGAGCTTTCGGCGAGCGGCGCCATCATCTAGCGCGCTCCTCACAGAGCATTCGCGAAGGCCAGCGAACCGCTGGCCTTTTCGTTTGCTCCAGCGATCAAAGGACCCTTCGCAACAGCCGGCCATGGACCCGGTAGATGTGGTGCAGGCGCGGGCTGTCCTTGAGGCGCCACTCCAGGTCGTCGGTGTAATTCACGGTAGCGAGCCCGACGCTCTCGAACAGCGCGTCCCATTCTTCCGAAGTACTGATCCAGCGAGCGCGGGGCGTTGTGCGCAGGTTCCACGCGTCCGGTGAGGCGAAGAGCAGGTGGCCGCCGGGACTGAGCAGGGCTACGGCCGCTTGCAGCGCGGCCTCGGGAGCGGCGACGGAGTCCAGGACATTGACCGCGCTCACGAGGCCGAACGAAGCGGGCGGGAAGGGGGGCCGGAAGAGGTCGCCGGCGACGAAGCGCGTTTCCGGGACGGCCCGGGCCTCCATGCGGGCGAGGCCGAAACGGGCGGCGTCGAGGCGAACCGGGAACTCGAACGGCCCGCCGGTGGCGGCGCGCCGAGCCCATTGGAGCGCGTACGGATCGTTGTCGAGCCCCGTTACGGGGGCGTTCAGGCGAGTTCCCAACTCGAAGGTGAGGTTACCGATGCCGCAACCGATGTCCAACACGGACGTGACCGGCAGGTTGGGCGGGAGCAGCGCTTCGCAGAGGTCCGCATAGAAGGTCTCGCGGGCGCGCTGGCGGAGGGCGAGGAGGAAGATGGCGGCGCGTGACGTCCCGGCGAAGGCCGGCGAATCCGGCGTGAGGTTCGCGAGCCACTCAGCAAGCCGGCCTTCTGCGGGCAGCGCGCGGGGTCCGCCGGTCACGTGACGGCGAGCACCACTTTGCCGAAGTTCTGGTTCGC
>CAYTBM010000006.1:5056-36156 GCA_964436025.1 uncultured Anaerolineaceae bacterium | reverse complement strand
CACCGACTCGGACTTGTCGGATGGAGTCAGCATCTCAGTCACGACGGGCAGCGGCACGCCGCTGGCTTCGGCCTGCCCCACTGCCGGTACTGCGTGCTACACGAACATCGTCGCGCAATTCGTCGGGCCGTCCACCAATGGCAACGTGGCAAACTCGGACCCGAGTTCGGCGCGTTCGCTCGAACTCACCAAGCGCAGCGCCACAGTCACCGTCCAGAACCAGACAGCCAACCTCGGCGACACCGTCACGCTCAGCGCAACCGTCAGTTCCGGCTCGGCGGCGGTCTCGCCCGATTGCACCTCTTGCGTCCAGTTCAAAGTCGGTCCGTCGTTGACCAGCGCAACGGACCTGGGAACGCCGCAGAGCGTGGTCAACGGCACAGCCTCTCTCGCAAACGTGACGACAGGTTCGGGGACGTTCGCCGCGAATGGCCGCTACATCATCTGGGCGGTTTACGCGGGCAACACGAACGTGAACCCCCAGACGGACAGCGGTGACCTGCAGTTGGCTTCGCCCGTGACGCTGACGGTTTCCGCTCCGTCGCCCGTCATCGTGGGCACGGCGACCGCACTGACCGCGACGGTGTCACCATCGAATGCGCCAGGCACCGTCCAGTTCAAGGTCAACGGGACGAACTTCGGGTCTGCCCAAACGCTCTCCTCTGGTAGCGCGACGATTTCGTGGACTCCGTCGTCCACGGGTAGCTTCGACATTACCGCCTCCTACACATCAAGTAGCGGTGGATTCCTCAGCGACCCCGACTCCAACACGGTGACCGTGGTCGTGGATCCGCGCCCTGTGACCGTCACCATCTCGGCTGGCGCTTCGGTGACGCTCGGTAATTCCATCACGCTCACGGCGACGCTCTCTCCGACGAACGCACCGGGGACGGTCCGGTTCTTCGCCGACGGCGTCGAGATCTCTGGCGCGAGTGGCGTTGCCGCGGACACGACTGACGGCACGACCACGTTCTCGTGGACGCCAACATCGGTGGGAGACGGCGTGGCGACCATCAGCGCCACGTACACGTCCTCCAGCACCAATTTCGCGAGCCAACCTACATCGACTTCGAACGACGACGTGACGGTTAACCCGGCAGTGACTACGACGGTGGCTACAGCCACGCAAACAGGTGGCGCCGGTTCGTCGATCACCTTGCGCATTGATGTTACGTCGGCGTTCGGCGTGAAGGCAGATATCGATGGCGGGACAGTGACGTGGACCATCACGGCTGGAGCAGGCACCTGCACCGGGCTCGCTACGGCGACGGTGACGGATGGGGTCGCGACCCTCACCGGGGTGACCTGTCCCGCCGGGAACAACTACAACGTGCGCGGTACGTACTCCGGCGGTGGCAACTACGCGGGGTCCGCAGATACCACCGATTTCGACCTGGATGTGAGCTGATCGCGTCACATAACCCCTTAACGCCCCCTCGCACCGCCGCCCGCGCACCGTTATTCTCTGCGCTACCATGCCGCGGGGGACTCAGAGGGCGTGAAGTTCGGTTCGCTTCAAGTACGCACGCCCGATGGCGTCTCGACAGAGTTTCCGATTGACCTGCCCTCGCTCATCCTCGGACGAGCCGACGGCAACGGCATCGTCATCGACGACCTCTCCGTCTCGCGCCGTCACGCCCGCATCGTCATCGAGTCCGGCCACCTGCTGATCGAAGATCTCGGTTCGGCGGCCGGCACCTTCGTGGACGGCCATCGCATCGATCCCGGCACCTCGAACATCGTCGAGGACACGCAGTCGCTCCGCTTCGGGGACGTCCAGGCCCAGTTCTTCCCCTCACCCGTCATCCCGGCCAGTGAGACTGACCAGGCGACGATCGGCCCGGATGGAGCCTCACTCGAGCCAATCGAGGAAGCACCATCGGCGGCGATTCGCATCCAGGTCACGTCGCCCCTCACACCGGTGGAAGCGGGCGGAGCGGCCTTTGCCACAGCCGTCATCCAGAACCGCGGACGGGTGGTGGACCTTGTCACACTCGGGGTGACCGGTATCCCGGCTTCCTGGGTCACGTTCAGCCAGAACACGCTCGCCATCGTCCCCGGCACTCGCGAGAGCGTCTCCATTGTGATCCAGCCGCCGATCGCCCCCGAGTCGCTCGCTGGCGAGTACGACTTCGGCGTCGTCGTGAACTCGGGGGAACACGAACGGGAAGGGGTCGACTTCGGGAAACTCGTCGTCCAGCCCTTTGAGTCCACCGCACTCGGCGTGGCGCCGGTGCGCAGCCGCCGCGACTTCACCCTGACTGCGAAGAACAACGGCAACGCCCTCGCCAGCTACAGCCTCTCCGGGATCGATGAGGAAGCGGACTTCCTCTATGACTTCCCAAACCCCTCGATCCAGCTCCAGCCGGGGCAGGAGGTACGCGTACCGTTCCGCGTCCGGAAGCGCAGCCGCCGCTGGTTCGGGCGCGGCGAGGCGCAGCCCTTCCGCATCGTCGCGACGCCCGCCGCCGGGGGCGTGACAACCGTCGAGACCCAGGGACAGCTCTTCGTCCAGCCTCCGCTCGAGCGCTGGAAGTGGCCTATGCTGCTCGCCCTGGCTCTGATCGCACTTGCGCTCGCCTTCTGGATCTCCTGGATCTACCGCGACCAGATCCCCACCTGGATCCCGTGGTCCACGAAGTCAGACGGCGCGGCGGTGGCGCCCGGGAACCCGGAAGCCGCCTACGCTGGCGTGCACATGTGCGAAAAGACCCAGGAACAGCGGACGAAGGAACTCGCGAAAACCAAACCCCTACCGGCCGGCACGACCGGCGCGCCACTGTTCGCCCAGAACAACCCAACCTGGGCCAAGGATACCTATGCCATGGCCTCCGACCCGGAGTTCGGCCCTGACTGGTGCGGCACCACGATCGAACAATGCGGCTGCGCCATGACCTCGGTCGCGACCATCATGGCCGTCTTTAACATCCTCACCATGCCGGACGGATCGGAGTTGACGCCGCGCACAGTCAACGAGTGGTTCAACAGCGAGGCGCGCAAGACAACTCGCGGCTGGGTGAGTAAAGGCTACATCTACGGCGACGTCATCTGGACGGCCGCGAACGAACTTTCCGGGCAGATCGCCAAGACTCGCCCCGGAAGCCCGACGCTCCGCTTCGCCGGCTTCGGCGTCGGCTCTGAAGAGGAGATTCGCGCCGAGCTCCAGGCCGGCCGGCCCATCGTCCTTGAAGTCCCGGGCCACTACATCGCGGCTGTGGCCCTGGATGGCGACAAGATCCTCATCAATGACCCGTACTACGCTGACCGCAAAACGTTGGACGCATATAAAGGGAAGGTGAAGAGCTCGGTGAAGTTCGAGCCGAGCAATGACCTCTCCGCCGTCGCCATCACCGTGCCGAAAGATCTGCGCGTCCGGGTTCTGGACAAGCAGGGCAAAATCGTAGGTTCGCTGAACACCGACGAGACGAGTTCGCCGGCCCCGGTCGGCATCACCGGCGCCTACCTCTCCAGCCGGGACGCGTGGCGGGACCCAACCTGCGTGGAAAGCCCGCCACCAGCCGGGGCCGGTACAACCACCATCTTCTTGCCGGGCAATAAAGAGGACTACCGCATCGAGGTGCTGAACCCCAGCGCCGGCGGTACCAGCGTGGCCATCCACAGCTATGACCAGAACGGCAACGGCGCTGTCGAAACGCGCGACTCAACGGGGCCGTCCGTCATTGGCATGTCGTACGACCCGGCGAACGCGGCCCCGCAACTCCAGGTAATCCAGGGGACCGCGCCGGGCAACGCCACTACGCCGGCCGGCACACCCACGTTGCCCGGGAGCGGCGGCGTCCCCGGTGGTGGCGGCGGCAACGTCATTACCAACCCGACCACTGCACCCTCACCCGGGGTGACACCCAGCGCCACCGCCACCCGCACCCCGGCGCCGACCGCCACGCCGGTGGCGCCTTCGGCCGTCGCCGTGAAGTGCGATGTCGTCTACCAGGCATCGCCCCAGAGCGCTGGAGTGACGTGCACTGGCACCATCACCGGCACGGCAACAACAACGCGCTGGAGCATCAACGGACTGCCCGCTCCGGTCCCGCCCGGCTCAACAGCCTTCTCCACGACCTTCACGAACGACACGACCGCCACCGTGGAAATGACTGCGTGCAACATCACTGTCTGCAAGTCCGGCTCGACGCCCGTTGTGGTGAAGTTCAGCTCCCCGACGCCGACCCCGTCCGGGACACCGGTTCCGGGCACGCCGACACCTGTGCCGACGGTCCCCGCGGTCGGTCCTCCCCCGTCGGTGACTGTGACATGCCTTGTGACGCCGGTTTCGGGTGGCAATCAGATCGATTGCCAGACGAGCTTCGTGGAGGCCTACAACACCATCCTCTGGACTACCACCGGACCGGCCTCGCCGACCACCGACTTCTCCGGTTCCAAGCACTTCACGACATACGGGCCGTCGTCGGGAACGATCACGGTGCAGGCGCAGGTTTGCTATAACTCCGTGTGCACCAACTCCAACGTCGCGAGCGTTCAACTGGCCCAGGTACCCGAGCCTCCGCCTGGGCCGTATACGAGCGTCATCGGCTCTGGAGTATGCGGTACAGCGATCGATCCGATGGCGCCGACCACATTCGACGGCTTCGTCAGCAACTGGGACTCGGCGAAGCCGGTGCCCACCGGCATGATGACCTGGATCGTGCAGGGCAACACGGTCGGGACCGCTTCACTCTCTCCCGGGCTCCCAAGTGCTGCGGTCATGGTCACGCTCGAGACCGGCGGCTTCGGTCTCACTCTTCTCGTCCAGTACAGCGGTGATGCGAATTGGACCGCCGCTTCGCACACCTGCACGTTCGACGCCGGCGCGCCGTGAGCGTCGATGCGAACGCCCTCGCTCGCGCGGCGGCCGAGCTCCTCGAATCGGAGGTGGACCGCCTGCGCCAGCGCGGAGTGCCCGTCGGCGAGGATGACCTCCGAGGCCTTTACATCTCGGACGTCGAGGCAGACCGCATCCTCCAGCGAGCCGGCAGCGCGGAAGCGACTGACCTGCCGCCGACTGACGCACTGCTCCGCGCCGCGGGGGAACGTCTCGGCCGGCTTCGAGACCTCCTCGGCCTCGATGAGCGGGAAGCAGCGGCTCTCGCGCTTTGCTTCTCCGGAGAGACGGACCCCGAGGTTGAACGGCTCATTGCCTACGTCCAGGACGATGTCTCGCGGAAGCGCCCGCGGGTGGAGGTGATCCTGCGCCTGTTTTGGGGCGAGCGCGTCGCCGCCCAGGCCGCGTTCGACCTGAGCGAGCCGCTCCGGCGCTACCGCCTGGTAGAACTGCACGAAGACCCTGGCCAGGCGGCCACGCCACTGCTAAGCCGCAGCGTCACCCTCGACCCCCGCATCAGCCGCTTCATTGCCGGCGGAGATGCGCTCGACGAGCGCCTGGCTGGTGTGGCGTCGCTCCACCGGCTGGCGGAGTCCCGCGCCTGGCGCCCGGTTGAAGCGCCACCAATCGACCCGGAGGCGCTCTCGCCGCCAGTGCTGTCGCTGCATGGGACGGACCTGATGCGCGTTCGACGCATTGCTTCTTCGTTGGCGAACGCCGCCAGACTGGCCGGCGTCGTCGAGGTTCGCCTCGGCAGCAGGGACCTGAGTCCCATGGAAGCGTTCGACCGATCCGCGCGGGAGGCAGCTCTCCACGGGTTCGCGCTTTTAGTACGCGGCTGGGAAGGAATCGAGGAGCCGGTGCGCGCGGAAGTGTTCGCCGCTCTCGAGTCTTCTCCGTCTCCCTTCTCGGCCCTGGCCTGGGAAACCGAGCCGTCCTGGCACGGACCCGCGGTCAAGGTAGACCGGCCTGACTACGAGGGCCGGCTGGCCGAGTGGCGGTCTCACCTTGAGACCACGCCTTGCGCCAGCGACGTGCCTGGCGAGCTGCCCACCATCGCAGGCAAGTTCGAACTGGACACAGGAGCCATCGAAGCGGCCGTCCTGAGTGCGCGGGGGCTTGCGACGACTCGGGACGCCGCGCGGCCGGTGATCTCCGTCGACGATCTCTACGCGGCCGCGCGGACCCGCTCGGCGCCCATCCTGAGCAGCCTCGCAAGCAAGGTCACGGAGCGGAAACGCTGGGAGGACCTGATCCTGGAGCCTGACCCTCTCGCGCAGCTGAACGAGATTTGCGGGATGGTCGAACACCGCCATCGCGTGTACGACGAATGGGGCTTCGGCCGGAAACTTTCGAATGGCAAGGGTGTCGTTTCGCTCTTTGCGGGGCAGTCGGGCACCGGCAAGACGATGAGCGCGGGTGTGATCGCCGCGGAATTGGGCCTGGACCTCTACAAAATCGACCTCTCCGGCGTGGTCAGCAAGTACATCGGCGAGACAGAGAAGAACCTTGGTGCCATCTTTCGCGATGCCTCGCTCTCCAACGCAATCCTGTTCTTCGATGAGGCCGACGCGCTCTTCGGCAAGCGCTCCGAAGTGCGCGATGCCCACGACCGCTATGCCAACATCGAGACGGCCTATTTGCTTCAACAAATCGAGGAGTATGCCGGGCCGGTTGTCCTCTCCACGAACCTGAAAGCGAACCTGGACGAGGCCTTCCTCCGGCGCATGCACTTCGTGGTCGACTTCCCGATGCCGGAGGAGCCGTACCGGCTGAGAATCTGGCAGAGCCTCGTCCCCGAAGATGCGCCGCTCGGAGACGATGTGGATTTTGCCTTTCTCTCCAGGCAATTCCGCATCAGCGGAGGCAACATCCGCAACATCGTGCTCGCTGCCGGGTTCCTGGCGGCGCGCGACGGCGACGTGATGACCATGAAGCATTTCATCCAGGGCACACGGCGCGAGTTCCAGAAGCTCGGCCGGATGGTGACCGAAGCCGACTTCGGAGAGTATCTGCGGCATTTGGAGTGACAATTCAGGGATGAACTACACACCAAACGAGCCTGGCGGGGGTATGATGCCCGCGAGGAGACGAAATGGCTGACTACCAATTGCCGCAGTACGACACCACCAGGAAACCTCAGACGGTCGAAGCGCGCTCCGCGGAGAAACTGGCCGCACCGCAGCCCCATCCGCTGGTGGCACTCCAGGCTCGCGCTGGCAACCAGGCAGTGGCGCGAATGGTCCAGCGCGTTGGCGAAGAAGACGAATTGCAGATGAAGCATGACCACGCACTCCAGCGCGAAGAGTCAGCTGAAGCTGAAGACGAAGAACTGCAGATGAAGCACGATGCCGCCCTCCAGCGCGAGGAATCGGCCGAGGCTGAGGAAGAAGAACTCCAGATGCGGCACGACCCGGCTCTGCGGCGTGCCCCGGAAGAAGACGAGCTCCAGATGCGGCACGATCCAGCCCTGCAGCGCGCCGGAGAAGAAGACGAGCTTCAAATGAAACACGACACCGCCCCGCAGGTCGGCCTCGAGGGGGGTCCCGTCGGCTCCGACATTGAAGGCCGCATCAACGGAATGCGCGGCGGCGGATCCTCTGCTCCCGACGGCATTCGCTCCCAGATGGAGGATGCGACCGGGACCGACTTGAGTGGCGTGCGTGTCCACCAGGATCGGGAGTCCGATACCCTCAATCGCCAGCTTACGGCCAAGGCGTTCACGACCGGCAACGATATCTTCCTCCGTTCCGATGCGAGCACGGGCGACAGCAAATTGATGGGCCACGAGTTGGCTCACGTCGTCCAGCAGAGCAGTGGCCGGACCGCCGCCGCCGGCAATGGCATGTCCGCGGGCGCAGCAAACGACCCGCTGGAGCACGAAGCCGACCAGCTGGCCGACGCCGTCCTGTCCGGCCGGGCGCAGCGCCATGCGGAAGAAGTCGTTTCCTAACCCCGGCCGCAACTCATGTTCAACGACGTCGACGAAACCCTGAAGCAGCACTTCATCGCTGACTTGCCGATCGCGCCCGGTGAAGTCGACGTGTCTTTCGAGCGCCCCACGCGCGAGTGGAGTGGCCGCCTTACGCGGCCGACCCTCAACTGTTTCCTCTACGACATTCGCGAACGCACCGCATTTCGCGACGACACGATGCTGCGCCAGAAAAGCGCTAATGGCAGCTACCAAATGCGCGTCCCCGCGCGCCGGATCGACCTGAGCTACCTGATCACCGCCTGGACGAGGGAGCCGGAGGACGAACACCGCATCCTTGCGCGCGTACTTGCCTGCATGTTCCGCACCGGCGAGTTCCCGCGGGAACGCCTGCAGGGCGCCCTCGTCGACTCGGCGTACCCGCTGGTAGCCCGCATCGCACCGGGAGATCACCTGACCAAGCCCGCGGACCTCTGGGGGGTGCTCGACAATGAGCTGCGCACGGGCGTCGTCTGGATCCTCACAGCGCCGCTCGAGGCTTTCGCCCCGGTCGAAGGACCGCTGGTGCGGACTCGCGAGCTCAGGGTCGGCGCCCAGGGCGAGGATTGGCGGGAAACCTCGATCCAGATCGCAGGTGTGGTGCACCGCAAGGGCGACGCCGCGGAGACGCTCGCGGGGGTCCGCGTCTCGATGGAGGGCACGGCCTTTGTGGCGATCACCGGCGACGACGGGCGGTATGCGTTCCCTGGCGTTCCGCCCGGTGATCGCATCCTTCGCTTCGAGACCCAGGACGGCCGGAGCGGCCAACAGAGCGTCGCAGTGCCTGGCGCTTCGTACGACATCGAACTGTAACCGGGCGGTTATCCAACGATAACCGGTAAAGCATCAGAAACGGCAGAAACCGATTGCGCCGGTGATCGGTTTCGGTGCTAATATACCGCCGCTCCGGTCTCGTGCCGCACTTCTCATTTAGGAGCCCGCATGCCCACATACCTGACGCCCGGCGTTTACGTAGAAGAAGTCGATAGAGGAACCAAGCCCATCGAGGGTGTGGGGACGGCGGTTGCGGCCTTCCTCGGCATCGCCGAAAAGGGTCCCATCGGGAAGGCGACGATGGTGGCGAACTGGACCCAGTTCGTGAATACCTTCGGCGGCTTCATCCCGGGCGCTTACCTGGCGCATTCGGTCTATGGCTACTTCAACAACGGCGGCACCCTGGCGTACGTCGTCCGCATCGGCGGCGAAGCGGAAGGTGGCGCAGCGCCTACTCCGCAGGCCGAAATCACCGCCAAGGGCGGCCAGGCCACCATCAAGGCCCTGCCCAAGCCGGGCGCCCCGGATGGCGTCAGCGTTAACGTGACTGCCGGCGACGATGACAGCTTCACCATCACGGTCAAAGCCGGCACTGCCGAAGAGAAGTTCGAGGGTCTAACCCTCAGCAAGGGCGCGAAGAACGCCTTTGATGTGGTCAACAAGGGCTCCACGCTCGTGCAGCTCGAGGAGCTCAAGGTCACCGGCCTGAACCTCACCGAGCGCGCTCCAGCCCCTGGCACCTACCCGCTCGCCCTCCCGTCGGCCACCACTACCGCGGTTGTCCCGGTCACCCCGGCCGACTACGAAGGCGATGTCACCCAGCGTGACGGCCTCGGCGGCCTCGAAGCCGTCGATGAGATCACGATGGTGCTCGCCCCGGACGCCATGGCCGCCTTCAAGGCTGGCATCCTGGACATGGACGGCCTCAAGGCCATCCAGCTCGCCATGATCGCCCATTGCGAACGGATGGGTGACCGCGTCGCCATCATCGACGCCCCGCCCGACCTGAACGCCCAGGAAGTGCAGGACTGGCGCATGAACGTCGCCGGCTACGACTCCAAGTACGCGGCGATGTACTACCCCTGGATCAACGTTGCTGACCCGACTCCGAACGCTCCGGCGACCACCATCAGCGTGCCGCCGTCCGGCCACATCGCCGGTGTCTGGGCCCGCAGCGATTCCGAGCGTGGCGTGCACAAGGCCCCGGCAAACGAAGTGATCCGTGGCGTCATCTCCCTCCCGATTAACCTCACGAACAGCGAGCAGGGCGTGCTCAACCCGAACGGCGTGAACTGCCTTCGCGTGTTCGCCGGCCGGGGCATCCGCATCTGGGGCGCTCGCACGCTCTCGAGCGATGCCTCCTGGCGCTACCTCAACGTCCGCCGCCTGTTCAACTACGTCGAGAAGTCGATTGAACGCGGTACCCAGTGGGCCGTCTTCGAGCCGAACGATCAGTTCCTTTGGAGCAAGATGCGCCGCGACATCAACTCGTTTCTCAAGAACGTGTGGCGCGACGGCGCTCTCTTCGGCCAGACGCCGGATCAGGCGTTCTTCGTGAAGTGCGACGAAGAGAACAACCCCCAGGAGACTCGTGACCTGGGTCAGTTGATCATCGATATCGGCATCGCCCCGGTGAAGCCCGCAGAATTCGTCATCTTCCGCATCGGCCAGTACGCGCCGGAAGTCTAGTCCGAGAAATCTGAGGAGAAGAACGCATGGCTGCTACCGAAGACGCCCTTTCCGGCGACCCGATGATTGGTGCCCACTTTGAAGTTTCTGTGGGTGCTATTACCGGCTATTTCACTGAAGTTTCTGGACTGGGCTCCGAGTCCGAGGTGGTTGATCACAAGATCATCGCCAAGGGAGCCAAGGAATCCATCATCCGCAAGATCCCGGGACGCCTGAAGTGGGGAGACATCACCCTCAAGCGCGGGATCAGCAAGAACATGGACTTCTACAAGTGGCGCAAGCAGGTTGAGGAAGGCAAGGTGGAGGCGGCCCGTCTCGACGGCACCATCATCATGTACGACCAGACCATGAGCCCAGTCGCCGAATGGACCTTCACCAAGGGCTGGCCTTCCAAGATTGGTGGACCATCCCTCTCCGCGGACGGCAATGCCGTCGGCATCGAAGACCTCACCATCGTCCATGAGGGCATCAAGCGGGTTAAGTAACCGCCGTATCCGAACCCATACCGCGGGGCAGGGAAGTTCCCTGCCCCGTTTTGGTGACAGCACGCGATGGCATTGCAAACAGAATTCGAATTCACCCTTCCCCAGGGTTACGTTGACCGCGATGGAAACCTCCACCGCGACGGCTCGATGCGCCTGGCGACAGCCATGGACGAGATCGCACCCCTCCGGGATCCCCGCGTGCGCGAGAACCAGGCCTACCTCGTCGTTATCCTGCTCTCCCGCGTCATCACCCGACTGGGCAATATCAGTGATGTCACCACCTACGAAATCGAACACCTTTTCAGTGGCGACCTGGCCTACTTGCAGCGGCTCTACCGCCAGGTCAACGAACAGGGCACAACGCTCGTCCCCGTGACCTGCCCGGAGTGCTCGACACCGATTGACGTGGACATCTCGCGCCTGGGGGGATCATAGGCTACCCCCTCGAACGGATTCAGGAGGAGGTAGCCTACCTCGCGTACTATCTACACTGGCAACATGACGCGCTCCTCGAAATGGAGCATCAGGATCGGCGGTTGTGGGTGAGGCAAGTGGCCGATATTCATCGTAGAGCAGCTTCAGCGGAGGCAGTCTGATGCCCGACCCCCTGCCCGGATTCCGTTTCCTCGTGGAGATCGCTGGCTTGCAGGATGCCACTTTCCTGGAGTGCAGCGGCTTCGAAACAAAGCTCGACGTCGACGAATACAAAGAAGGCGGCCTCAATGATTATGTTCATAAGCTTCCTGGCCGCCAGAGCTACACCAACGTCACCCTGAAACGCGGCGTCGTCAACTCCATTGAGCTCTGGGAATGGCTCCACCGACTCTCAACCGCAGCCGCCAAGAGCAGCGAGAAGAAGAACATGTCCGTCGTCCTCTGCAACGGCAAGGGCGAAGAACAGCTTCGCTGGAACCTGATCGCCGCCTACCCGGTGAAGTGGAGCGTGCCCGCGATGCAGTCTGAGCAGTCGTCGATCTACGTCGAGTCTCTGGAACTTGCCTACCAGGAGTTCACGCTGCAAAAGCGCTAAACCATGGCCAACGAACGTGACCTGCCGCAGCACGATGGGCCCGACGAAGACTTCGGCGGGTTCCTTGGACGCCGCTTGCGTTCCTACCAGTCCGGTGTGCTCGGACTAAAGAGCCTCATCGACGTTCCCGTGAGCGGGGCTGCAGCGGAACACGGCGCCAACGTAGTCAGCCGCAACGCCGAGTTCGCCGGTTCACTCCAGAGCCTCCTCTCGTATCGCACCGCTCCCAACACGCCTGCGCCAGCGCCCCTCGCGCGGGAATCCGACAGCCACGCCGCCGCGCCAGCCACGGAACACACGGCCGATACTGCACCCGGCGCTGCCCCGGCGCCATCCGGCCCTATCTCTTTCGGAAGCGATGCCTGGTTCGCCCGCATGGCCCAGCGCATCGCCGCGACTGAGCAACGCCAGAGAGAATCGGCGCCGGTTGTCAGTGGTCCCTCCGCGGCCGCTATCGAGGCGGCACTTGGCATCGACCGCCAGGCTCAGCCGGCCCGACCGAGTGGCAATGTCCGGCGCCGATCCGTCGTACAGGAGATGTCAGGCGCCGGCGTGGAATTCGCTCAGGACTGGTCGGTCCCTCGCACGGTCGAAGCGGCGCCGGCGGCCCCGCCTGACGGCATGACCGAATCTCCTGCCGCCGCTGCCCAGGGTGACTCCGTGGCGGAGGCTCTCGCCCGCGCGGAGTCGGTGTCCGAACCGGCGATGAGTTCTGATGCGGGCCCCGGCAACGACGCTACTCCTCGCACTGACACCATTGCGCAAACGTCGCCCGAACCCAGATTAGGCCCCGCCCTCGTGCAGAGGCGACCGCGCCGGCGCGCCACGGAACCACCGTTGCCGAGTACTCCGGTGCAACGCCTCGGAGACAGCGCTCCGGGTCCCAGGTCCATATCAGCAGCCACGCCGGCGTTGCCCACCGATGTTCTAGCCATGGACGCGGAGCCGGCGCAGCCTGCCTCGGAAACACCGCCGGCCGAGCGGCGCACCGTCATGGCAGCGCCGGCCAATCGGAACGACCCGCCGGAAGAAGGCCGCGAAGGCGTCCGGCGCGTGACACCGGTTGCGCCGCGCCCGCCCGCCGGCGCCCCATCCGTGTTTCCTGAGGGACCTTCGAACTCGCTACCGGCTCCGGCGCCGTTGTCCGGCCCAGCCTCTCCATTCGACGAGGCACAGGAAGCACCACCCGGAAACCTCGCTCCGGCGGCTCCGCCAGTTGCTGCGTCTGCCGGCGTGGCCTCGGGCGAAACGGTACAGCGATTGCCGGCAGTCGCCGCTGAATCGGCCCCCCCGGCGGGGGACGAGAGCACAAGCACCGGCACCAGCCTTATTGCACCTCCGGCACTGCCCGCGGCGATCACATCGACGGCCCTTCCGCCGAAGACCATCGGAGCCCCCCAACCCGAGACCGAAGCGACGACCACGGCTGGCACGAACGCCGTGCCAACGGCTCCTGAGCCTCAGCACACAGTCATCGAACCTGCTGGTCCTGCTTCGCCACAAGACGTTCCGGCGCCTTCGATTCGTCGGACAGCGTCCGTCGAATCCGTCCCGCCACGGTCAGTCAGCGCACCGGAGCCACAGGGCCCGGTGCCTGCGGAAGCCATCCAGTCCATCGTCCCCAATGCACCGGGGTTTCAACCTGCCCTGCAACCCCCTGTCGAGAATGCGCAGCCAGTCGCATTCTCCGAGTCAGCCGCCGAGCCCTTCCCGGAGCCGATCGCGGATCCTGCCCGTTTGCCGGCCGACGCGGGACCTCCGGCGTTGTCGGACGCGCCGTTGACCGTCGACGCCTCGGGTGTGCGCCGCTTCGTGTCGGTCGAGTCTATCGACCCGGGCGACGCAGTGCCGGCGGGGACCGATGGGGTTGGAGACCCGCCGGTAAGTGCGGATACGTTCGTGGACATGCCCCTCGCGCCGCTGCCCAAGTTGCCGGCCATCGACGCAACGCCGGTGGAGCAGAGCAGGGCGAACGAGCTGTCCGCAGCGCCCGCGCACAGTGCGTCCGCCGGTCAGGCGACCCAGGATCCGGCCGCGCCGGCAGCAGCCCCGGTGGGTCATTCAGCGGCGGTCCAACGCGCGCCCGATGGCACCGGCGAGCCGGCGGATGGCCCAGGCACAGCCCCGGTCCAAGAACGCCACACGCTGGAAGCCGCGCAGCCAATCGAAGATGGCGAACCTCCTACGATGATTCACGCGCCTGCGGCCACGGCGGGCACATCACCCTCTCTCCAGCGGACCGCCCTCGAGTCGCCCGCGACAGCGGGGCCCGCCACCTCGTTCACCCGGGAAGGCAGCGTCACGCCGGCCATCGCCGCGAGCACACCGCCCGTGCAACGCGTCCCCGCCGAGCCTCCAGCAGCACCGCTGACACCGCCGCCGGCTTCCAGCTTCACGATCGCGGCTGCTGCCCAAACACAGTTTGCGTCCAGCTCACCGTCAGATCCGCCATCGAGCGAGGCCGACACTCCCCGGTTGCGCAGCGCAGAGCCGTCCCCGCAAACGACTGCTCAACGAGCCGCCGCTGAATCCGAGGGCAACGCTCCTCCAGCCACGGGGGAAGACCCCTCGGACACCGCGGATGCGGGCGCAACTGTGGCCCCCGGTTTGTACCAGAGTTCCGCTCCGGCAGCGGTTCCCTCGGGCTCCAATGCGTTGGACGCACCGGCGTCCCAGCAGCCCGTTCAGCGTGTAGTCGCCGAGCCGCCAGCAGCGCCCAGCGGTGACTCTCACCAGGAGGCCACCGCCGAAAGCGACTCTCATGCGACGCCGGTGCTGTCCGGTCCGGTCGAAACTCGCGCCGCCACATCCGAAGCTCCGGCGACCGCTGCCTGGCCAAACACTCCCACCGCGGCCTCTCCTGCGGCGGTGGCCCCCACTCAGCACGTGCACTCTCCGGTCATCCACGCCGCTGCTCCGCAGGCGAACATCCAGCGCCTTGCTGCGCCGGAACCGCCGGACGCAGCTGTGGCCCGATTCGCTCCGACCGCCGCGCCTTCGGCAACTGCAACCTTCCAGGTGGACCCCGCGCGGCCCTCTGCTGGACCTCCGCCGCTCGCCGCGCCGGCGGAAGAGCTGCCCCTCGCGCCACGTGATCTGACCGCCTCCGTCGCCAGCGATTCCAGCCACGCCGAAAGTGCGAGGCCTACTGCCTCCGACGGCGCACCTTCTCTGCCTTTCTCCCCACCCGTCCATCGCCTGGTCGAGGCCGCTTCTCCCAACAATCTCGCGACTGATTCAGGGCCAGCTCTGCAACAGACGGGCACCGCAGAGACCTGGCACCCTCCGGTTGCCCCGAGGTCAGCATCCGAACATGCCCAACTCGAGGCCGCAACGCCCGGCCAAGCCATCCTCAGGAGCACCGCCCCCGACCACGCGCCCAGCGCGGACCCCGGAACCACGCCCTCCCCTCGTGAAAGGGTTCTCGTCACCGCTCCCGCTTCTGCGACCGAGGCAACGGACCTCCTGCTGAGGTCTCCTTCACCCGCGCTCGTCTCGCCGGCGGACACGGTAATCCCCCGAACCGCAATTCCGAACGCGTTCGGGATCCCAGGCCACTCCACAACGGAGTTCGCTGGTCTCTCAAGCTCGCCAGCTCCCACGGCTGGCCAGGCGGTCAGGCGGTCGGCGGAACCTGTCGCTATGCCGCTGGCGCCGGCGCAGGTCCAACGTGAGCCCGCACCACTCTCGGGCCCAGCAACAGGCCAGATTCAACGCGTGGAAAACGGCGGATCCCAAGACTCGAGGCCAAACGACGACCAAAACGGGGGCCAGCTGGATTACGACAGGCTGGCGGATGAAGTCTGGCCGCGGATCCGGCGCAAACTGCGCGTAGAACGGGAGCGTGAACGTGGACTCCCTTATTAGAACCACTAGAGACTTCGAACTGACGTTCAGCCGTGAGGTGTACGCATGGCCCTCGTGAAAGCCACCATTAGCAATCTGGACACGGGTAGCGCCGTGACCTGCATGTTCAACCCAACGGACTACACGTTCACCAAGACCGTCGGCTGGGCGCAAACAACCGAGCGGGGCGCGAACGTCCCGGCCCTTGAGTTCACTGGAGGCGAACCGGCGACCGTCTCACTCAAATTGTTCTTTGACACGAACGATACCGGAGAGGATGTGCGCGCGAAGTACACCAACGCACTCTGGGATCTCGCCATGGTGAACACGGCCAAGCTGGACCCGAAGACGCAGAAGGGCCGGCCCCCGCGCTGCATGTTCTCCTGGGGGAGCGCCTGGTCGTTCGAAGCTGTCGTAACCTCGATCAACACGAACTTCACCCTCTTCAAAGAAGATGGCACGCCCACACGCGCGACCGTGGACCTTTCACTGAAACAAGCGAAAGACCCCGGGCGATTCCCGGCCCAGAACCCGACATCCGGGGGCATCGCGGGCCATAAGCAGCGCGTCGTCCAACAGAGTGAAACGCTGGACTACATCGCCGCGGAGGAATACGGCAGCAGCAAGTATTGGCGCGAGATCGCGGAGGCGAACGGTATAGACGACCCCATGCGCATTCGCGCGGGGATGATTCTCACTCTTCCGCCGGTCTCGGAGGGTTAGGAACACCGTGCCGCCAAACGTCCTTGTTTCGTCGTTTTATGTGAAGCTTGCGGGCGCCGACGTGTCGCCTGAATTCATGGCGGCGGTCCGAGCCATCGATGTCGACCTCAGCCTGTATATGCCCGGCATGGCCACCATCGAGCTGATCGACCGAGAGCTCAAATGGGTGGATGACAGCAGTCTCAACGTCGGCGCCGAGTTGGAAATCTCGGCTGCCGGGACGGTCCCGATTGGGGGAACCCAACCAGCGGCGAGCGTGGTCTTCAAAGGCCGCATCTCATCGTTGGAGCCGGAATATCTCGTCGATGGGCAAACGAGCATCATGATCGTCCGCGCCTACGACAAGCTTCATCAGATGCATCGAGGGACAGGGACCAAGACGTTTCTAAAGTCCAAAGACTCGGACATGGTCCAGAAGGTCGCCCAGGAAGCCGGCCTCCAGGCCCAGGTCACCAGCACTTCCGTCCAGCATGAGCACGTCTTTCGCGGAGACCTGACTCCATACGAATTCGTCCAAATGCTGGGGCGACGGAATGGCCACGCGACGTTCTGCGAAGGCAACACCGTGCACTGGAAGCCGCCGCTGGCGTTCAACTTCCCGGAGGTCACGGGGAAGTACGGCGTGAATATTATCGAATTCCGGCCAGTCCTCAGCTCGACTGGCATGGTGAACGAAGTCCAGGTCCAGGGGTGGGATCCGAAGACCAAGCGTGCGGTCACCGGCACCGCCACGTCCACGCAAAGGCTTGCCCAGGCGTTGATTGCGCCGAGCGGCGGTCCTGCCCTGGCCAATTCGAAGTTCTCCTCTGCGAAACTTCATGTTGCCGATCATCTGACCGAAACCCCCGCCGCGGACGTCCTCGCAAAGGCTGTTTTCGCGAGGATGGCCGCCGGTGACCTGACGGCTGAAGGCAGTGCTCTTGGGGACGCCGGGATCAAGCCGGGCGCAAAGCTGAAGATCGAGAACGTGGGCACTCGCTTTTCAGGCTCATACCTGATTACCCGCGCCCATCACCGGTCCGACCCTGAGACTGGGTTCCACACGAAATTCTGGCTCGGCGGGATGTCCAGCGGGACCGTGGGCGCGCTCCTGAGCGATGACCCGACGGATGCTGGTTCACGAAGCCATATTGCCCAGAACGTGGTTGTCGGCATCGTCACCAACAACGATGACCCGGAGAAAGTCGGCCGGGTGAAGGTGAAATTCCCCTGGCTGAGCGACATCGATGAAAGCAACTGGGCGCCTGTTCTCGGCATCGGCGCAGGGAATCAGCGCGGGCTTCTGATTCTCCCCGAAGTCAACGACGAGGTGCTGGTGACCTTCGCGAACGGCGACTTCAACCGGCCCTATGTCCTGGGAGGGGTCTGGAATGGGCAGGACGCGCCGCCCAACAACGCCGCCGTCGCGAGCGGGAACGTCGAAGTGCGCGAACTCAAGACCCGGGTCGGCCACATCCTCCGCTTCACTGACAAGTCCGGCGGCGAAAAAATCGAGATCATCGACAAGACGACCAAAAACTCGATCGTCATTACCAGCTCAACGAACAAGATCGAAATCACAGCTGACGGGCCGATTTCCGTCATCGCCAAGCAGGACGTCAAAGTGGAGGGCGCGCAAATCACCGTCGAGGCGAAGAGCAAGCTGGCCCTTAAGGCCGCGATGGTAGAGATCAACGGTTCCACGACTGTGAAAATCAGCGGACCAATGGTGCAAATTAACTGATGGCAGACGACAACATCCTCATTGGCCGCGGCTGGGCGTTTCCGCTCGGCGTCGATTTCACCGGCGGAATCAAACTTTCCCGCAACGAACCGGAAATCGAAGAGTCCATCGCGATCATTCTGGGCACGAGTCCCGGCGAGCGCGTCATGCGGCCCGCTTTCGGCTGCCGCATCCACGAGCTTGTCTTCGCGCCGAACACCGCCGAAACGGTCGGCCTCGCCCGGCGCTACGTCGAGGAAGCCCTCGGGATGTGGGAACCACGCATTGATGTGGACGAAGTCGTGGTCGCGCTCGACCCCTCCGAAGCCGAACGCGGCCGCATGAACATCGGCGTCCGGTACACCGTCCGCGGGACGAAAGACGCCCGTTCGCTCGTCTACCCGTTCTATCTGATCGAACCGGAATAACCACCATTCTGAGCTGCGTCGGAGAGCGGACGGCATTTCCCGGCGACACCGTCTAGAATGTCGGCCTCAGGAGCACCGTGCCGCATGCCTCTACCCGATCCTCAGCTCGATGACCGCCGCTTCCAGGACATCGTGAACGAGGCCAAGGGCCTCATTCCTCGCTACTGTCCCGAATGGACAGACCACAACGTCTCGGACCCCGGCGTGACGCTCATCGAGCTCTTCGCCTGGATGACCGACATGTTGCTTTTCCGGTTGAATCGCGTGCCCGAGAAGAACTACTTGCGATTCATGGATCTCATCGGCATGGAGCTGAAGGACGCTGTGCCGGCGAAGACGCCGCTCAGCTTCCTTCTCGCCGCTCCGCAGCCTGGCCCTGTCACAATTGCCCGGAGTACGGAAGTCTCCACGCTCGAAGCGCCCGACACCCCGGCGATAACCTTCACCACTGACCACGACCTCACGATTGTCCCCCCCACGCTCCGTCAGTGTCTCTTCTCCTCAGACGACGTGAATTTCGCGGATTACACGAGCCGCCTGACGCTCGACGGAGAGTTCTTCGATGCGTTCCAGCGAGTGCCCCTCCCGGGTGACACCCTCCACTTTGGATTCGTCGAAAACCTCAGCAACCACACCCTCAGCCTCGAGATCGACGCCAACGTTGAAGGCATCGGCGTGGACCCTCGCGACCCTCCACTTGCCTGGGAAGCATGGTGTGGCGAGACCCGGAGCTGGGTCCGGTGCCACGTCGAGCGCGACGAAACCGGCGGCCTGAACACCGACGGCGCCGTCGTCCTGCACCTCCCGGCGAACATGGAAGCCCGCGTCCTGAGCCGCCTCCAGTTGCACTGGGTCCGCCTGCGCGTGATCCAGCCGCGCCCCCGGCAGCCTACGTACTCCCAGTCCCCCCGGGTCAACACCATCGTGCCCACGTCCATCGGCGGCACAGTCCCGGCCACGCATTCAGCAATCGCCGGCAACGAACTCCTCGGCCGCTCCACGGGCATCCAGGGCGAGTCATTCGTCGTTATTCACTCCCCCGTCCTCCCACGCGACGAAGACGAGTACCTGGAGGTTTTCGAGCCGGATGGCGACCACTGGGAGCGGTGGACGGAAGTCCCCAACTTCCGCGAGTCCGGCCCTGACGATCACCACTACATGTTCGACGGCGTCACCGGGACGATCAGCTTTGGGCCCACTATCCGGGAGCCGGACGGCCTCGAGCACGCGCACGGCCGGACCCCTGTCCGCGGTTCGGCCCTCCGCATCGGCCGCTACCGTTACGGCGGCGGCACGATTGGCAACGTCGGCGCCGGTACCCTCACCGTCCTGAAGTCCTCCATCCCGTACGTCGCTACGGTGATTAACAACACAGCGGCAGCCGGTGGCCTTGACCCGGAATCGGTCGATGCGGCGCGCTTCCGTGCTCCGCTCGCAATCAGAACGCGAGACCGGGCCATCACGGCGGCAGATTTCGAGTTCCTGGCACTGGAAGCTGACCGTCGCGTCGCGCGGGCGCGCTGCATCCAGGTGCGCACTGACTCCACGGCGAGCTCGGTCCCCCCCGGGACCGTTGAACTGCTCATCGTCCCGCTCGTCCCAGCCGACCACGCCCGCACCATCGAATCTCTGCAGCCGCCGCCTGAACTCCTTGAGTCGGTTCGGGAGTACCTCGACGAACGCCGTATCCTCGGGACACAGCTCGTCGTAGATGGTCCTGCGTACGTCGGTGTTAGCGTGGAGGCGAGCATCCTTGTCCAGCGCCACCGCAATGGCGACGAGGTCCGGGCGAACGTCGCCGCCCGCATCCGTGAATACCTCGACCCGCTCCTCGGCGGCCCCGACGGCACCGGCTGGCCTTTCGGCCGCGACCTGTACCTCTCGGAGATGCAGTCAGTCGTGCAGAGCGTCGCCGGCGTGGAATACGCCCAGGACGTCACGCTGTACCAGGTGGATATCCAGACGGGGCAATCCCGGGCCGCCGGCCAGAAGATAACCGTCGCGGATGATGTCCTCTTGCTCTCGTACGAACACGTCGTCACGGTCTCCAACCGGTGACCACGCCGACGGAGCAGGCCATCGGCGTCAGCGTGACTTCCCACAACGGCAGCGGCCCTCCCGCCGCACGCCGTACCGGCCTGCCGGCAAGGCCCTGGGACCCGGCGCCGCCAGGAGTACCGGCCACCCGCAGCACCTACCTGAACTACCTTCCCGGCCTGTACCAGGAGAGCGATTTTCTGGGCCGCTTCCTTCTGATCTTCGAACACATCCTCTCGCCGGTGGACCGGACTATCGGCAACGTTTCGCATTACCTCAATCCGGACCTCACGCCTCCCGAAATGGTAGCGTGGCTTGGTTCCTGGCTCGGAGTCGTCGTAGATGCACGGGTGCCCGAAGAACGGCGAAGGGACCTCGTCAAAGCGGCGCCCGACCTCTACCGCTGGCGCGGGACGAAACGCGGCCTGCGGGAGTACCTGCGTCTCTACACGGGCTTCGAACCAGAGATCACGGAACCAACGCTGAGCGAGATTGCCGCGAATCGGAGTTTGGCGTTCCGCTTCAACGTCCGTGTCCGCGTCCCGGCCAGCGAGCCCGCCCCGCGCGCCTTCATCGAGAGCATCATCGACGCCGAGAAGCCGGCATTCGCCGCCTGCAACCTCGAGATCGTCACGGAGTAGACACCAGGCGGGTCTCCCGGCGGCCGCTTAAGGCGTCGGCTGGATAAACGGTGTCGCGCCATCCGCGCTCTTCTCCGCGGCCCAACCCGAAAGCCCGTTCGCAGCCTGGATCTGCCACCAGGTGAACCCTTCCGCGCTGGTCGGGCCGCCTTTGATGGCAACCTTCTCGCCGGAACAAAGACGGCCGGAAATGTTGTCGCCATTCCGGGATGCCGAAGTGCGCACGGCGAGGCAGTTCGTGTTGGTCGGAACCGGGTCTGAGTTCACGATGATCCCGTTCCCGCCCACGTAAAGCCCTGTCGGCGTTGCCGTGGCGGCCACGGTCGGCACGGCTGCCGACGCCGCTGCCGTAGGCGTCGGTTCCGGCTTCGCTTTATTGTCGCCCCCGCCGCTGAAGATCTGGAGCGCCGCGAATACGATCCCTCCGAGCACGAGCAGTGCAAGCACCGCCAGCACCGGGATCTTATAAGGCTCAAGCGGGGGCTTCACGATCAGCTGGCCGTCTGTCGTCGAAGGTGTGGGCGCCCCTGCCTGGCGAGCCTCAACCCGGAACGGCCGGTTGATCGTCGGACCGAAGTTCTTTTTCGATTTCGCCTTCACCGCGAGCGGAACACGCTTGTCCGCGCCCGGTGCAAGCTCGAACGTTCGCTCGTCGAACGCGAACTCCAGGTCATTGGCCTCCGCCGCAGCGGAGAGTGTGATGTTGATCGGCACGTTGCCGTTGTTCGCAACCGTCACCGAGAAATTCTTCGCAGCACGCGCTGGCTCCATCACGAGTCTGAAGCCCTCGAATGCGCGCACCGTGACCTTGCCCAGGGCCCGCACCTCGCGACCGTGAACCCTGGACGTCACAGCAACGGAGAACGGGTACTCGCCAGCCGCCGCAGTCGAGTCCTTCGGCGGCTGGATGACCACCGTAATCTCGTCACGCGCCCCGGGAACCAGCGAGAGCGTCGGCCGGCTGACTTTCGCCCACCCCGCCGGCAGGTCAACGATAGCAATCGTCAACTCGTCGACAACCGTCCCCCGGTTCTGCACGTTGACGGTCGCTGTCGTGGGCGAACCGGCCGAAACGGGCTGCGAGGGCGAGGTGAGCGCCACGCCGATGGTCTGCTCGACTTCGTTCGCACCGGGTGCGTCCAACGGCGCCGGTGCCCCTGCGTCCGCCGCGATAAAACGCGCCTCGCAGTCGCCGAAGCGCATCGTCTGGCCGCTTTCGACGAGGTTCGGCTTGTTCGCGTCGATGCGCTGGCTGCCCACGAACGTCCCGGTGCCGCTGCCCATGTCCTCGATCGTCATCCGTCCGGATTCGATCACCAGCTGCGCATGCCTGCGGGAAACGGAGACGTGGTCAATCACCACCTGGTTCCCGTCAGCCCGGCCAATCATCACCGAGGGCGCGGTGATCGGGTACTCACGAATCTGACCGTCGGGGGTCGCGACCCGAAGCGTTCCATAGTCCATGGCGGCATCTCACTTTTGACCGGGAGCGTCAGGCGCCCTGTGGCGCAAAAGCATACGCAGCGCGTGTTTCAGAGACTAGGCGAGACGGCCCGGCAGCAACGCCTCAAGCCCACGGAGGGGAGTCCCCTCGGCAGACGTTTCCGGCCGCGCCCGGAGGAAGCGCTCCTCGCCGTAGAACATCGCCCTCAGGTCATCCGGGATGCGCGCCATCATGCTGTTCTCTCCGAACTGGCTCCGATGCATCCCGGCGGCACGGCGCTTCACCTCCACGAACTCGCTGACATCCACCATGTGCGTCACGGGCGGGTCCGGTTGCTGGAGTGCGGCCTCGAATCGCGCGCGCCGGTCTGGTTCGATCGCTTCGGGCATCAGCCCGCGGCGATCGAGTTCCAGCCACATGTTCGCGAATCGCTTCATCGTGAATGCGCCCCAGTACAGGTGGCCGCCGGACCAGGCCTCGCCGCTTTCGGGAAACTGGCTGGGATCGCTCGCCGCGTCGAAAGCCGCCACCGTGTGCTTGTGAATGGCAATGTGGTCCGGGTGGCCATAACCGCCGCTCGGATCCCAGGTGAACACCACATGCGGACGAAGCTCACGGATGACACCGACTATGTGGGCCACGACCGCGTCCGCCGGCTGCTGGTGAAGGGAGCGCGGGTCTTCGTTCTCCGGCGTGCCCGCCATACCGCTGTCGCGGAAGGGCAGGAAGCGCACGTCGTTCAGGCCAATCTGCGCCATCGCCGCGCGAAGCTCCAGCTCACGCACGTAGCCCAGTGTCTCGGGCGTGCCCAGCGAAGGATCACTGATTTCGCCAACCTCCCCCCGGGTAGCGCAGACGAGGCTGACTTTCGCTCCCCTGGCAATGAACGAAGCGAGGGTGCCGGTCACCTGGCCCTCGTCGTCGGGGTGGCCGTAGGCGGCAAGAATGCGGACATTGTTCATCCCGCTATCGTATCCGCAGCGGGCCGTGCAGACCGCCCCCTGAACGGCTAGTGTGTGCGCTCACCCGGAGGTTTTCGCATGCACTTCAACGACATTACCTACAGCGTGGACGAAGGCGTAGCGCGGCTGACGCTGAACAAGCCTGAGAAGATGAACGCCCTGTCGTGGGGCTCCTGGGCCGAAATTGAGAACGCCATCGCCACGGCGGACGAGGACGACGAGGTCAAGGTGGTCCTGATCACCGGCGCGGGGCGCGGATTCTGCGCCGGAACCGACCTCACTACCGGGACGAAAGAAACTGATTGGCCGGCTCGCCCGCTGGGTGGCCGGGCCGGCATGGTGCGCTCCCGCTACCAGGGGACGGCCCAGGTCTACCGTTGCCGGAAGCCAACCATCGCGGCGGTGAACGGCGCCAGTGTTGGCGCCGGTTTCTCGCTCGCCATGGCCTGTGACATTCGCATCGCCTCGGAGGCTGCCCGTTTCAGCGCAATCTTCGTGAAGCGCGCCATCGTCGCCGATACGGGCTGCACCTGGTTCTTGCCCCGCCTCGTTGGCGTCGAAAACGCCCTGAAGCTGATGTATACCGGGCGCATCATCGGCGCTGAGGAGGCGCTCAAGATCGGCCTCGTCAGTGAAGTGGTCCCTGCCGATCAGCTCATCGAGCGCGCCGGCGTCCTCGCGAACGAGATCGCGACTGGACCCTCCGTGGCGATCGAGCTGATGAAGCGGCTCACGCAAGAAAGCCTCTCCCGCGGCCTCGAAGAACAGATTGAGCTTGAGCAATTCCTCCAGGGTTACACCCACAACACGGAAGACGCCGCCGAGGGAAGGCGTTCCTTCCTCGAAAAGCGCGAGCCCGTGTTCAGGGGACGCTAGCGCAGGACAGACGGCTCGCCGCCGTTCGTGGGACAATGCGTAACCCGGTCGTAGCCCCGCGCTGCCCGCTCCACCAGAAAGCTCGAAGGAAACCTTTATGCCGCGACTTCGCTTTGGCGCGTTCCTTGCGCCACACCATCCGATTGGCGAACACCCTACACTCCAGATCCGCCGGGACATCGAGCTCGCGGAGCATCTGGACAAACTCGGGTTTGACGAATTCTGGTGCGGAGAGCACCACTCCGGCGGGTGGGAAACCATCGCCTCGCCGGAGATGTTCCTGGCCGCTGCCGGCGAACGCACCACGCGCATCATGCTCGGCACGGGCGTTGTATCGCTGCCCTACCATCACCCGTTCAACGTCGCACAGCGCATTGTGCAGCTCGACCACCTCACGCGTGGCCGCGCGATGCTCGGCGTCGGCCCCGGCGCCCTCCCGTCGGACGCCCGAACGCTCGGTATCGAACCCGCCGTCCAACGCGACCGCATGGACGAAGCGCTGGGCGTCATCATTCGCCTGCTGCGCGAAGATAAGCCGTTCAGCTACAAGTCCGAGTGGTTCGAATTGCACGATGCGATGCTGCAGATCAAGCCCCTCCAGGAAGTTCTTCCAATCGTCTGCGCTTCAACGATCAGCCCGGCCGGGATGAAGGCCGCGGGCAAATACGACGTCGGCGTTATTTCCATCGCCAGCGCCAGTGAAGAGGGCCTCGCGGCCCTGCCCACGCAGTGGGGTTTCGGCGAGACCTACGCCGCCGAGTTCGGCCACACCATGGACCGCTCGAAGTGGCGGATCAACGCCAACTGGCACGTCGCTCCTAGCAAAGAACAGGCCATCAATGAAATCGCCGAAGGGATGCTCCGCCACCACAACGAGTACAACGTCGGCATCCTCGGCCGTCAGGGCGCCGAGACGCACAGCGACGCGCTGGCGTTCGCGACCCGCGCAGCCAACGCCGAAGGCTCGATGATTGGCACGCCCGACGACGTCCTGGCTTCGATTGAACTCCTGCAGAAGCGCTCCGGCGGCTTCGGGACACTCATCGGCTTCGCTCATGACTGGGCGCCGCGTGAAGCGCAGCTACGCAGCTTCGAGATGTTCGCGCGCTACGTCATCCCTCGCGCCCAGGGTCTGATTGAGCCGGTTCAGCGCTCGGCCGATTTCGTCTCCGCGCACAAAGGCGAGCTCATGGAGAAGGCAGGTCAGGCCGTGCTCGGCGCGATTCGCCAGCACAATGCCACCCACCCGCGGGAGGGTGCGGCCACAACTGGCCGGCACTGAGCGCACCGGGCTGAGCAGCGGGCCCGCCACCCGGGCCCGTAATGAATTGCGGTCACCACACTGTCACCCTGCGGCGCCTTGTTATGGCCTGACAACGGGCGGACGATGGGCCCCATGAACCTCCTCAGCGCACTCGCCCCCACGTCTATCCCTGTCGAACCCGTCGAAGGAATCCAGGGGCGGATCGCGTTCACTGCAGCCGTGAAGGCAGTGAAGGTCGAGAACGAGATGGCGACAGAAGTGGTGCGCCTCCTCGATCCGAGTGTTGGACGGCGGATCAACGCCTCCGCGTAGCGGCCTTCACTGACTTCGAGCGGAGCGTCTGCTACCCTCGCATGCGCCCATGACCACGTCCTCCGCCAACGCGACGCTCCGCGTCGTGCCCGTGCACGAAGCCGATATTGATCAGGTGGCGGCGCTCGTGAACCGGGCGTTCTCGCGTTATTCCAATATCTTCAAGGGTAGCCGCACCTCGCCGCAGGATTACCGTGACGAGGTCGGTGAAAACGCGCGCATCCTTCTCCTCGAAGAGGACGGCAGGCTGCTTGCCACTGGCATGATTGGCCTTGCTGAGCGGTTCACCGAAACCGACCAGCTGGGCCCAGCGGGCACGGCACGGCCCGAGATCATCCCGCCACTGGACCCGGCGCATCCGTGGTCCGGCGCGCTCTACTTCGGCCTCGCGGGTGTGGAGCCGGAGCTGATGAACGCCGGCCTCGGGCGCTTGCTCGTCCGCCATGTCGAACGGATCGCGCGCGAAGAACGCTTCCCGGCTGTAGCCCTTGGCACCCTGCGCGAGTTCGGCCTTGTCGAGTACTACCTGAAGCTTGATTACCGGATCGTGCACGAGGCGGACTTCCCCGCAGGCCACTGGGATCTCATCGTCCCTCACCGCTACTGCGAAATGGTGAAGCCGGTTTGAGTTTTGCCATCGGACCGGCTGAGGCATGCGACGCTGTCGCCATCGCGCGCGTAGTGAATGCGGCGTATCGCGTCGAGGACTTCTTCAAGGTGGGCGACCGCACGAACGCACCTGAAATCGCGGACTTCCTCGCCACCGAGACCTTCCTCGTGGCGCGCGACGATGGCGAGGCCATCGTCGGCGCGGTGCGGGTTTCCGTTGCCGGCGGCCGAGGACACTTCGGCATGCTCTCCGTTGACCCGTCGATCCAGAATGGGGGCCTCGGTCGGGCACTCATCCTCGCGGCAGAAGCCTTCGCACGCGAAAGCGGTTGCGCGACGATGGACCTCGAAGTCGCCAGCCCGCGCACCGAACTCCCGCCGTTCTACCAGAAGTTCGGCTACGAGGTGACCGGGACAGCCGAGTGGCCCGCGCACGCGCTGAATGAACTCAAGTTGCCAGCGTACTTCATCGTGATGTCGCGCCAGCTCTAGCGCCGCCCGAACTGGCGCTCGATGGCATCGGTTCCCAGATGCACCAGGGTTGGACGTCCGTGCGGGCACGTGCGCGGCGCGGTCGTGTGTTCCAGGTCTTCCACCAGCCGCTGCATCTCTCCCATTGAAAGGAACATCCCCGCGCGCACGCTGGCGTGGCAGGCCACTGTCGCCGCCGCCTTGCCGAACGGGTCATCCACGCGCCGCTCGCTCTCCAGCTTCTGCAGGAGCGCCCTCACCTCATCGGCCACGTCGCGTGCGCCCAGGCCGGGTGGCACCGCGCGGATCAGCGCCGCGTTGTCGCCGAACGGCTCGGTCTCCAGGCCGAGCCGGGCGAGTGACTGGCGGTGTTCTTCGAGTGTGGCCGCGAGCCCCGCTTCGATCTCCAGCACGAGCGGTTCGAGGAGAGGCTGGACACTCGACTCCCCGCCCTTCGGCGCCCCGACCAGGCGGTCGTAGACGACGCGCTCGTGGGCAGCGTGCTGGTCCAAGAGGTACATCCCGTCGGGGCCTTCGCAGATGACGTAGGTGGCATTCAACTGACCGACGACGCGGAGCATCGGCAGGACGGCGCGTTGTTGGTACGTCCCGGGAGTAGTGGGAAGCGGCGCCCGGCTGAGGTTCAGCGCAGCCTGGACCGGCTCCGGCCCGCGCAGCGCCGGGGACGGTTCGCCGTGCAGGGGGCGGGTGAGCACCGCCATGGGCGATGGCGAGGTTGCGCCCCAGGCAACGACCGGGCTTGCCTCCAGCGCGGCAGCGACCGCCCGGCGCACCGTCCGGCCGACGGCGCGCTCGTCGCGGAAGCGCACTTCAGCCTTCGCCGGGTGGACATTCACGTCGACCTCCTCGTCCGGCAGGGCGATGTGCAAGGCAGCAACCGGGTGCCGCCCGATCGGGAGCTGCGCCTGGTATGCGTCAATCAGCGCGAACGTCAGCGGCCTGCTCTGCACCCACCGTCCGTTGACGAAAAACGAAATCGCAGCCCGGTTTCCCCGGTGCACGGTCGAGGGGCCGCAAAGCCCGGTCACGCGCGCGGTCTCGTCCGAGAAGTCCACGTCGAGCATCGCTGAGCCGCTCTCCGCGCCGTAGATGGCGGCGAACGCGTGGCGCATGTCGCCATCCCCGCTAGTCACCAGCGCCCTCCGTCCGCCGGAAACGGCGTGGAAGGCGATCCCCGGATAGGCCAGCGCGTAGTGCGACGCCAGCACCACCACCTGCCGGCCCTCGCTCCCCGGAGCCCCGAGGAACTTCCGGCGCGCCGGCACACGCGCGAACAGGTCCCGCACCGCGATGTTCGTCCCCCGCGGGCCCGGCTTCGCGTACCGGCGCACTACGGCGCCCTCCACGAGCACCGCCGTCACGCCTACCGGCTCGCTCTCCACGCGGGTCATGATTTCCAGGTCCGAAGCCGCCGCGATCGACGGCAGCGCTTCCCCTCGGAAGCCGAGCGTGTGGACATGCCCAAGGTCGTCCAGCACCGCGATCTTCGACGTTGCGTGCCGTTCGAATGCGAGCTCCAGCTCCTCCGGATTGATCCCCCTTCCGTCATCCGTTACGCGGATCAGCGTCAGACCGCCATCCTCGATTTCGAGCGAGATGCGTGTCGCCCCGGCGTCAATCGCGTTATCCAGCAACTCGCGCACGACCGAGACTGGCCGCTCCACGACCTCTCCGGCCGCGATGCGCGCCGCGACCTCCGGCGGAAGCACCCGGATGCCGCGCCGTACGGCCACCTCGCCTGCGGTCACTTGCGCGGGCCTTCGAGGCCGGTCCGCGCGGCGGCGCGAAGCTCGTACAGCTTCTGGATCGCTTCGATCGGCGTCATGCCATCCACATCGAGCCTCGCGAGTTCCCCTTCCAGGGGCGAAGGCCCGCCGAACAGCGAGGGCTGCAACTGCGGCGCCACCGGCGCCAGGCCGGCAGTTCCGCTCCGGCCCGCTTCCAGCTCAGAAAGGAGATGTTCCGCGCGCGTCACGACCGCGCCTGGCAGGCCCGCCAGCCGAGCCACGTGGATCCCGTAGCTCTTATCGCCGGGGCCGGGCAGGATGCGGTGCTCGAACACCACCTCCGTGCCTTCCTCGTGCACGCCGACGTGCAGGTTCTGCACGCGGGGGAGGACGTCCTCGAGCGCCGTCAGCTCGTGGTAGTGCGTGGCGAACAGCGTCCGCGCAGCCACTTCCTTCCGGTTGTGCAAGAACTCCAGCACGGCCCGCGCGATCGCCATGCCGTCGAACGTGCTCGTCCCGCGGCCTACTTCGTCCAGGATCACCAGCGAATCCGGCGTCGCGTGGTGGAGAATGGTCGCCGTCTCCACCATCTCCACCATGAACGTCGATTGCCCGGCCGCGAGGTCGTCCTGCGCGCCGATGCGGCTGAAGATGCGGTCGAACAACGGTAATCGCGCCTCGGCCGCGGGGACGAAGCAGCCCGATTGCGCCATCAGCGCGATGAGCGCGACCTGGCGAAGAAACGTCGATTTGCCGCTCATGTTCGGCCCGGTCAGCACGACCACCTGGCAGTCCTCGTCGAGCACGCAGTCATTCGGGACGAAGTGTCCCGGGCCCACGGCTGCCTCCACCACCGGGTGGCGCCCGCCGGCGATACGCAGTTCCCGCCCGGCGAATGACGGCCGTACGTATCCTCGCTCGCTTGCCACCTCGCCGAGCGCCAACACCAGGTCAGTCAGCGCGACGGCTTCAGCCAGCGCCTGGAGCGCGCCAAGCTCCGCCGCAAGCGATTCCATCAGTTGCGCGAAGGCCTGCCGCTCCAGCTCGACCAGCCGGTCCCGCGCGCCGACTAGTTGTGACTCGTGTTCCTTCAGTTCTTCGGTCACGTACCGCTCGGCGCCTACCAGCGTCTGTCGCCGCTGGTAGTGGTCCGGCACCAGCGACACGTTCGCCGCTGAAACCTCCAGGTAGTACCCGAAGACCTTGTTGTGCCCGACTTTCAAAGTCTTGATCCCCGTGCGTTCGCGCTCCAGCCGTTCGAGGCCGAGCAGAAAGCCCCGGGCGTCGCGCGTCATCGCCCGCAACGAGTCGATCTCCGGGCTGAAACCAGGCCGGATCACCCCACCCTCGTCGAACGTCGCCGGTGGGTCTTCGTCGAGTGCGGCATCAAGCGTAACCAGCGAATCCACCGCGGCAGCGAGTCCCTTCAGCGCTTCCCGCACCAGTTCTGGAGCGTCGCTCGCGGACAGGTGCGCGCCAAGGTCGAGGCCCGCGCGAAGCCCCTGCCGTAGCGCCGCCAGGTCGCGCGGCGAAGCGTTGCGCGCGCCGACCTTCCCCAGGATACGGCCGATATCGGGCATCCCGCCCAGGACCAGCTGGCAGCGTTCCCGTTCGATCGGGTGCTCTTTGGCCCAGCACACCGCGTCCAGCCGCTGTTCCAGCGCGTTCGCTACCCGCAGCGGATGCGTGAGCCATTGCCGCAGCAGCCGCGAACCCATCGCCGACTTCGACCGGTTGAGCACCTGGAACAACGACGACTGGTGCCCGGCCTGCGGCAAAACATCGAGATTCCGCAGAGTCCGCTGGTCGACGGCCATGACGCCTGCTTCGGCCACGCGGCGGACGCGCTGCAGGGCGCCGAGGGCCGCGGCGTAGGTCTCGCGCAGGTAGAGCAGGACGTGGGCTAGCGCGGCCGCCTCCGCCCGGTTGGCGACGAGCGTTGCGCGCGCGTGCTCGCCGAATTGCCGTGCCAGTTCCGCATCCGCCGCGAGGTCGCTCAACTGTGGCCGAATGACGGTATTCGTCCCCGCCGCGGCGTCGTTCATGTCCTCGACCAGCAGCTCGGATGGTGTGCTGCGCACGAGTTCGAGCGTAGCTTCGGCGCCGGCCGCCAGGCGCACCTCGCCGGTCGTGATGTCGGCGAGCGCGAGCGCGGTGTCGTTCCCGCGCACCGCGATGGCCCCGAGGTAGTTCGGCGCGTCCGCTTCGAGCGACGCGTCCGCGGTCACCGTCCCGGCCGTCACCACCCGCA
>CAYTBM010000006.1:0-4956 GCA_964436025.1 uncultured Anaerolineaceae bacterium | reverse complement strand
GGGTAGCGCTGCTTCAGTTCGAGGTACTGCAGGCGGATGGGCGTGGACACGCGGCGCGGCTCCCCGGCGGATACGGCATTGTAAGAGAAGGCGAACGTTTGTGCGACGCGCGACCGGCTAAAAAGTCGAGCATCTGCTGCGATCGAAGCGAGAGCGCTGTCCGTCCGGATGCGGCTAATCGGAATGAATCGAGGTACAGCCGGCGATCTCGTCTGGCGCCGCTGAGACCGGTGCGAGTCGGACGACGGCGACTCCGCGTCGCGTTAGCACCACTTCTTCGACGCGCCGGACGAGCTCATTCAGCCGACCCTTCGCTTCGGTTACCGAAATCTGCACGCGAGGAGTCTAGCCCATTCGGGCGACCCGCCGCCGCCCATCAGGCCGGAGCCCCCGCTGGTGACCCACTTCACAGCGCCCGCCCCGCCCACCTGCCTACGTTGGATCGACCCCAATCCACGAGCGGCAGGAGAGAGTCATGGACACCCCTCAGCCTTTCGTCCGCGAAGCGGGCAGCGGACCCGCCGTCATTTGCCTCCACGCCAACGCGAGCACCTCAGGCCAGTGGCGGCCCCTCATGGAGCGGCTTTCCCCGGGCCACCGGGTCCTCGCTCCTGACCTTTACGGGAGCGGCCAAAGCCCCGACTGGCCGTCGCGCTCGGTGATCACGCTGCAGGACGAGGTCGACCTTGTCGAACCAGTGCTCGCAACGCCCGACGAACCGTTCACCCTGGTGGGTCATTCTTACGGCGGCGCCGTGGCGCTCATTGCTGCCCTGCGTCAACCGGAGCGCATCTCGTCGCTTGTGCTCTATGAACCCACGCTCTTCTCCGTGGTCGATACGCAGCATCCAACCCCGAACCCGACGGAATCCATCCTCGAGGTGGTCGATAAGGCAGTCGAGCGACTCGGTGACGGCGACGCGGACGGCGCAGCCCGGCTTTTCATCGAGTACTGGATGGGCGCCGGAGCGTGGGCCTTCACGCCCGAGAAGCGCCGCGCCCCGATCGCAGCATCCGTCTGCAACATCGAGCGCTGGGGCTACGCCCTGGCGAAGGAACCGACCCCGCTGAGCGCCTTCGCGACGCTCACCATGCCGGTCCTCTACCTGGTCGGCCAGCACACTCGCGACTCGGCCCGCGCCGTCGCCAGCCTTCTCACTTGCACGCTGCCAAACGTCGAAGTGGCCGAGATTCCGGGCATCGGCCACATGGGCCCGGTCACCCACCCGGAGGTCGTGAACACGCTGATCGAAGAGTTTTTGGAGAGGCAGGAGCTGGCGAATCGCGCGTTCGCGGCGTAGGCCCTTGGCGGGGGTTAGCCGGCCATCAGGCGCAGCAAGTGATCTCGTAGTTCATCGACTCCTCTAGCCTGCAGCTTCACGGAGACTCCGTCGGCGAAGCTGAGTTCGATCGCCTTCGTCCTAAGCAACGGGAAGCCGATGAGAGGCGATGGAGGGGCTTGCCGAATTGCGACGATGGCACTGACCGGTCGGCTCAAACGAGGGCGCAGCCATCTCGCGAGCGGATGAACGCCTCGCAACTCGAAGATGCTGTCTTGCACGCTCACCTCGACGATGTCCGACCGCCACCCGCGAAGGTGGTAGGCGACCGTCCGATAAGCCACGCGGGACACGGCCTACTCGCTCGCCCCTAAGTTCGCCAGGCTCTGCTGCGCCTCGTCCACGCTCTCCAACTTCACGATGCCGCGCTTGAGGGCGTAGCGGATCAGGTCGGTGCGGGACTTCGCCTTCAGCTTGTCCATGATGTGCGCCTTGTGCGCCTCCACCGTCTTCACGCTCACCACCAGCTCATCGGCGATCTGCTGGTTGGTGTGGCCCTCGGCGATGAGCTGGAGCACTTCGCGTTCGCGCGCGGTCAGCGTGTCGAGGCCCGTCTTCTGCTCCGGCCGGCGCGCCTGCAGCTGTAGCTCCGGGATATCGAACCCTTCGCTCAGCGCCGCCGAGTAGTACTGGTTGCCGCGGTGCACCGTCTGGATCGCGAGCACGAGCTCGGAGACGTCGCTGTTCTTCACGAGGTAGCCAGAAGCGCCGCTGCGAAGCGCCCCGGTGATCTGCTCTTCGTCCACGAAACCGCTGAGGATCACCACGCGAGTGGACGTCGAAGCTTTGCGAATCTGGCGGGTCGCTTCGATGCCGTTCAGGCCGGGCATCACGACATCCATCAGGACCACGTCCGGCTTCAGTCGCTCGACCGCGAGGAGCGCTTCACGGCCGTTCTCGCAGTCAGCCACTACTTCGATCTCCGCGCGGCTTTCCAGCAACATCCGCAACCCCTGGCGGATGACCGCATGGTCGTCCACCACCAAAACGCGGATTTGTCGCTGGTTGGCGCTCGAAGTGACGCCCCGGCCAGGGGTCCTGTTCATGCCCATTGACAGCCTCCGCCTCTCCCCCGTGTACGCGACCTGGCCGCGTGAGGTTGTGCTGTGCCTTCGCCGCAGTGTACTCGTGGGGTTTCGCCCATCTCAAGTAGCCGACCTTGGCAAGTCCCAGATCTTTATGACGATTGGCCGGGTCGTGGCCGATCCGGGCATTCCGCGCATCGCGGGAACCGGCGGCTCGGCTCATCCGATACGACACCAAGCTCTCCCAGCAAGTGCCAAACCGTCCACAGAGGCAACCCCATGACGTTGCAGTAACACCCCTCCAGCCGCGACACGGTCGGGACGTCCTCGTCCTGGATGGCGTAGCCGCCTGCCTTGTCCATCGGCCGGCCGGACTGGACGTACTCCAGCACCGAAGCGTTGTCCAGGTCGGAGAGGGTCACGTCCGAAACCACCGCCGCCGTTCGCTCCTCCGCGCCGGCAACGACGACCACCCCCGTGACAACCTTGTGCGTCCGGCCCCGCAGCTCGCCCCAGATCCGCAACGCGTCGTCGGCATCAGCCGGCTTTTCGTAGGAATGGCCATCGACGAATACGATGGTGTCAGCGCCGATGACTACCGCATTGGCGCGCCCGCGCAGGACATCCAGCGCCTTTTCCCTGGCGAGACGCACGGCGTTTTCGATCGGCGGCGCATCGAGAGGCTCTTCCACGCCGGACGGGATGACCTCGAATCCCTCGATCAGCGCGGAAAGTAGCTCGCGGCGGCGGGGCGAACCAGAAGCCAGGATCACCCGCATCAGGTATTCCAGTCGCCGTCGAACTCCTCCGGCGCTTCCTCCAGGAGCAGTTCGGACTCGGGCGGTGCGGGTGGCACACCGGCGAACGTGAGCTTCGAAACGCATTCGATGTGCCCGGTCTGCGGAAACATGTCGAGGGGAGTGACCCAGTCGAGCTGGTAGCCACCGTTTACGAGCGCGCGAAGATCCCGCGCCAGCGTCGCCGGGTTGCAGGAGACGTACACGACCGTCGCCGGCTGAAACTCCAGGATCGCCCGCAGAATCGCCGGCGCGCAGCCGGGCCGGGGCGGGTCCAGGATAATGGCGTCCGGGCGCACGTCGAGTTCCGGCAGCACGTCTTCGACTTTGCCTACCAGCATCTCAACGTTGGGCGCCTGCGACAGATTGCGCTCGCTGTCCTTCGCCGCGCTGTTCGATTCTTCGATGGCAAGCACGCGTGCGAACCGGTCCGCAAAGAGCACCGCGAACGTCCCCACGCCGGCGAAACCGTCGATCAGCAGCTCTCCCCGCTCGGGTAATGCTTCACCGACCAACCGGAGCATCTGCTCGGCCTGCGCGTGATTCACCTGGAAAAACGCCGACGCGCTGACATCGAATCGCCGTCCCCCAAGTTCCTCGGCGTACGCCTTCTGGCCGGTCGGCACGTCCAGGCCCGGGATGGCCGGGATTATCAGAAAGGTTTCGGTCTGGGCCGAATGGCGCACCTGGATCTGGTGCAGCCCGGCGCCGTGGCCCTGGAGCTTCGGCAGGAGTTCGCTCACCCAGGGGTCAGCGATGGGGCAGGCCTCAACTTTGAGCAGCCCGTACCCCTTGCGCCCGATGTAACCCACGTCGCCGTACTTCTTGCCCGTTGAGAAGCGCAGGTGGTTGCGATAGCCCCAGGGATCCGCTGCGCCGGAAATCGGGCGGACAACCGAGTCATCCAGCCGGCCGATGCGGCGGAGTTGTTCGCGCACGACTGCTTCCTTCGCGGCGAGCTGCGCGGGATAGTTCATGTGCTGCAGCTGGCAGCCGCCGCACTGGCCGAAGACCGGGCAGGGCGCCTCGACGCGGTCGGGCGACGGCTCGATGACCCGCGAAACAACTGCCTGGAGATAGTCCGGGTACTCCCGTTCGACAAGAGCTTCCACCAGCTCGCCCGGCGCCGCGAACGAAACGAATACCACCCGCCCGTCCGGGCCGTGCGCCAATCCCGCGCCGCCAAAGACAAGCGATTCGATGCGCACCGTCAGGTAGGTCGGTTCGGTGGGTTCTTTGTAGCGGTGGCCGCGGCGGGACATATGGCATCGAGGGTAGGGCCGAAGGCCTGTGCGATCGAGGGCTCAGGCTGGCGGCGGTAGCACGAACTCGCAGCCAACCGCCGGGCCACGGACAATTCGTGTGTCGGTGGTGGCGAGCGGCGCCGCCAGGAGTTCGGCGGTGGCGATGTAGCTCGCGTCGTAAACGGTGTTGTTCGCGCGCAGTTCCCAGACTCGCTCGCGGAGCGCAGCATACGGAACAAGGTCGATCTTGAGTAAGAGCAGGTCGTCGTACGCACTGGGAGCGTCGGCCTCGCTCAGCTCTCCGGACCTCGTGAAACGACGGAGCGCACTGGCCGTTTCGAACAACACCAGCGCCGGCTCAAGAGGCGTTCCGGTCAGCCGCCGCGATGCCCATTCACCCGCAGGCCTCCATCCGTAAGGAGGCTCACGAGGAATGCAGCATCAACGGTCAGGGTCATCGCGATCCTCGCGAATCGCCGCGGCAATGCTGTCCGGATCGTCCGCACCTTCGATGCCTTGACACGGGTGCGGACGCATCGAAGCCACTCGTC
>CAYTBM010000005.1:0-36375 GCA_964436025.1 uncultured Anaerolineaceae bacterium | reverse complement strand
TCTATCCCAACATAACCAACGCGAGCATCGCCAACATGATCATCCACATGGCCCCTGGGGCCTCCATCGACCAGGTCGAGCGCGTCATCAACCGGATCACCAACGACTACGGCCTCCGCTGCGAGACCATCGTCTCCGGCACCACCGTTATCGGCGTGAAGGGCATCGCCTCCGTCGTTGACGAAGGCCGCATCCTCGAACTCCCCGGCGTCGACCGGGTGATCCGCATCACGGAGAAATACAAGGACGCCAGCCGCAACTTCCACAAGGACGACTCCATCGTCGAGATCGCCCCCGGGGTGAAGGCCGGCGGCCCACACCTGACGTTCTTCGGTGGACCCTGCGCCATCGAGAGCGAACGGCAGGCGATCGACTCCGCCATGATGGCCAAAGACGCCGGCGTCGATGTCCTCCGCGCCTTCGTCGACAAGTCCCGCACCAGCCCCTATGACTACCGCGGCCTGGAACTCCAGAAGGGCCTCGAAATCGCCGCCGCCATGAAGCAGGCGACGGGCCTCCCGACCGTCTCGGAACTCATCGACCTCCGCCACCTCGATGCCTTCCTCAAGGCCGGCATCGACGTCATCCAGGTCGGAGCGCGCAGCGCCCAGTATTCCCCGCTCCTCGAGGAGCTCTCCCGCATCGACAACCCGGTCGTCCTCAAGCACGGCTTCGGCAACGACCTCAATGAGTGGCTCTGCGCCGCCGCCTACATCATGTCGGGCATCGACCGCGAAGGCCGCGTGACCGGCTCCGGCAACCGCAACGTCATCCTCTGCTACCGCGGCATCAAGAGCTTTGAAAGCGAGACCCGCTTCGGCGCCGACACTGGCATGATCCCGCTCGTCCGCATGCGCTCCCACCTGCCCCTCATCGCCGACCCCAGCCACAGCGGCGGCGACCGCAAGCTCGTAGAACGCATGACCTACGCCTTCGTAGCCGCGGGTTCCCAGGGCATCGAATTCGACATCCACAACAACCCCGCCGAAGCTCTCTGCGACGGCAAACAGGCCGTCCAGGAAGACGCTGGCCGCATCATCAGCACTGCGCGCCGCATCCACGGAATGCTCGACGGCATCGGCATCGAAACCGGCAGCAGCGTGGCGGTCGCCGCCGGCTAACCACGGTTCCTCGCACCACCGGAAGCGCCCCCGGGACTAATGTCACATCCGGGGGCGCTTTCCTTTTCTAGAGTGGTGACCCATGCAACCGGGGACGAGTGACATTGCCTTGCCGATCACAGCGGTGCGCCGCGTGCGCCCGCCCCAACTCCCGTGGCTCTTCGCTGCCTGGATGGCGGCATCAGCCCTCACGGCCGTGCTTGCCGGGCTCGTGCTCGGCGTCCTCGCGGCAACCCAGGACGGCTATGGCGCCAGCCACTGGACGGAAGCCGTCCAGGCCCACGGCCGGCTTCAGCTCTGGGGCTTCGCTGGCGTCTTCATCGTCACCCTCTCGTTCGAGTTCCTTGTCCGCATGAACGGCCGCCCGATGTTCCCGGTGCCCGTGCGCGCAGGTGTCCCCGGCGGGCTGCTCGCCGGCTCTCTGCTGATGGCGGCCGCGCAGGTGTGGCATTCGCAACTCGGCATCGTCGGTGCGGTGGGGGCTGCGCTGCTGGTTGCGGCGTCCGGCGCGTTCGCTTGGCATGTCTGCCGCGTTCGCCCTCCCCACAGCCTGAAGTTGGACCCGCAGCCATGGTTCTTTTGGCTCGGCTCGGTCTGGCTGCTGTTCGCCGCCGTGCTCACGTTCGCGCTCTCCGTGCGCTGGGAAGCGGGAGTCTCCCTCCCGGTCGAATCGCATGCGGCCGCCGAGTCATTCCTTCGCGGCTTCGTCCTGCAGGTCATCCTCGCCGTCGCGCCGCGGGCCATGGCCGGCCACCTTGGGCTCCGGCGCCTGACCGCGCGCCAGCAGGCCGTACTCTTGGTGCTCGTCAATGGTGGCACCGTCGCGTGGCTGCTGGGCCAGGATGCGGCGATGTTGCCCGGCCTCTCGCTGCTGGTCCGCGCGGGCGATGCTGCCATCGGAGTGTCGCTCCTCGCCCTCACCTGGTGGCTCGGTGTCCTCGACGCTCGCCGCCCGCGGCGTCAACGGTATGACTGGCTGCTGCCTATGGCGTGGGTGGGCGCGGTTGCCTATGGCTTCGGACTGCTGGCGAGTGGACTGGTCCCATCGCTTCACCTGACGCTGTACCAGGAGGGAGCCATCAGGCACCTCTTCCTCCTCGGCTTCATGCTCCCGCTCATGATCGGCATGGCCCACATCGTCCTCGAGCGTTTCGCTGTCGGACGCATCCCTTCTATTAATGCGCTTACCGCTGCCTTCGTGGTGAGCATGATTGCCTGGCCGTTGCGAGTGCTCCCGGCGCTGGCGGAGTCATCGCCAGGACCCGCGGGGCAGGGGCTCATGGGGCTTGCCGGTCTGCTCACCATGATGAGCCTCGGACTGACCGCGTTTGTCTGCACGCGGACCGCGATGGCCGCTGCGCGCCCCCGACCTATGACCGTCGTTGGGATGCCCGCGCCGGTCAGCCGGTGAGCCGGGCCTTGGCCGCGGACATCGTGGCGGTGCTTACACCGATGCTTTCCAGGTAGCCGGCCGCGCCGCCGTAGGTGCTCTCGATGTGCTGGAGCGTATCGCGCATCTCCTCGGGCGGCGAGGCGAGGAGCTTCCGGCCGCGCTCTTCGCTGATGCCGCGCTCGGCCATCTTCGGCAGCCAGTCCTGCATGAGCGGCTCGAGCAGTCCGGCCGAGGCAGCATAGTCCTCGACGATGGTTTCGTCGTCCACGCCGACGAGGCCGAGCATCAAGGCAGCCGCCACGCCCGTTCGGTCCTTGCCGGCGGCGCAGTGGAAGAGCACTCTGCCATCGCTTTCGGCGAAGACTTCGAACAGCGCACGGTAGGCATTCCGGCCGGTCTCCAGCATCCGCCGGTAGACCACCGCGTAACCGGGGAACTCCTCGGAAGCCTGGCCGACGGGCGACTGGTCCTGTTCGAAGACCGGTGCAAAGACGTGCCGCAGCCCCACGGTACTCGGGTCCGGGGTGACATCCCGCTCTCGTTCAACCGTGGAGCGGAGGTCTACGATGGTCTTCACGCCGCTCTCCGCGAGTGTCCGCATGCCGCGGTCAGTCAGGCGATGAAGGCCGGCCGCGCGGACGATAGAGTCCGTCGTGGTCCGGCCGTCTCGCGTCCGGTACCCGCCCATGTGCCGGACGTTGTGGGCGACTTCGAGCCGCAACTCGCGATTCGTGATAGTTAGTGTCATACGAACAGTATCGCCGATTCGCGTTATCCGCGCGTTAACGGGAGGAGCCACGTCACTCTGGAACGATTCGCCCCAATGGGCCTCGAATCGACGCGCGAACGGACCTCGCGACAATGACGGGTTGGCCCCAAACTCGGACTGAGGTGACGGCAACGTGACCAGAACTGGGATCCTCAGGTGGAGCGGGCTGCTTTTCTTTGGAGTAGCGCTCGGCGTGGCGGGCGCCGTGATGTACGAGCACAACATCGCACGTGATACCGCCGGCCTCATCGCGGGAGTCGGGTGGATCACCGCGGCAGTTTCGACCGTCTGGTTGACCATCAAGGTGTTTCGGGCTCTACCCCTCAAGTACTCGGACTGGGCGATGCTCGCCGCGGTCCCGGTCGCATTGGTGAGCGTGGGGCTGCACGCACTGATCTTCGCGTTAACGAACGCCGAGGAGCCGTTCTTCTTCATCCTTGCTATTTTTGGTGCGCCGATGATGTTCATTGGGGGCTTCTTCGGCCGAGTGATGCCCAGGGACGCGCATGCCGGCCGCGCTGGCACGTTGCAGCGTCGGTGAGAGCCGTTCCACGCGCTCGGTGGGCGATCCTGAGCCCCGGAACCTGATACCTTCACGCGGTGATAAACCGTGACCGCCTCGTCCAGACCTTCCTCGAACTCGTCGCCATCGATTCGCCCTCAGGCGACGAAGATGCTATCGCGGCTGAACTCGAACGCCGGCTCGGGGCTCTGGGCCTTGAAGCGAGCCAGGACGAAGCCGGCAACGTCATCGGCCGCCGCGAAGGCCGGGGCGAGGCGCTCTTGCTCTCCGCTCATATGGATACGGTCGAACCCGGCCGAAGCATCACGCCGGTCTGGGACGGTCCGGACATCATTCGCAGCGACGGGACGACGATTCTCGGCGCCGACAACAAGGCTGGTTGCGCGGTCATCCTGGAGGTGATCCAGTCCGCCATCGAGGACAGGGCGGAAACGCGGACGATAGAGATCGCGATCAGCCGCGGCGAAGAGGTGGGTCTGGTCGGCGCGACGAACATGGACTACAGCCGCATCTCGGCGAAGGTGGCTATCGTCATCGATAGCGGTGGCCCGCCTTCGAGCATCCAGGGACAGGCGCCCTACCACAGCACGTACGACATCGAAGTGCACGGCAAATCGGCGCACGCCGGGCTCGAACCCGAAAAGGGCGTGCCGGCCATCTCCATAGCCGCGGAAATCATCGTCGGACTTCCGCAGGGACGGTTCGACAGTGAGACGACCGGCAATGTCGGCAAGGTCCAGGGCGGTCTCGTCCGCAACGCCGTCCCTGACTACACCCTCATCCAGGGTGAAATGCGCAGCATGGTCGAAGAGAAGCTCGAAACCCTGATGGCCAACGCGAAGAAGCACGTCGATGAAGTGCGGGACGCGCATCCCGAGGCGACCATCGATGCGAAGTTCGGGCAGGCTTATCCCGGCTACTCGCTCACCCCGGATGACCCGGCCGTGAAGCTGCTCTTCCCGGTGCTCGAACAGCTCGGCTACAAACCCGACCCGCACCCGGTGGGAGGTGGCACCGATGGCAACGTGTTCCGCGGCAAGGGCATCGCCAGCGTCGTCATCGGGCGTGGCGGCTACAACCAGCACACCAAAGACGAGTATCTGGTCATCCCGGAGATGCTGCAGTGCGCCGCGGTGGTTGAAGGCTGCATCCGGCTGTAGATTCCCGGTGGTCAAGGGGTTCGACCATGGTGGAAACGAGAATTCAGGCAGTCATCCAGAGAGCGAACGCGAACCGAGCCGTCTTCGAGGACTTCTGCCGCTCCCTCACCGCTGAGGAGCTCGGGCAAGCGGTCCCCGAGACGCCATGGTGTGTGAAGGACTACATCGCCCACCTCGCGTCCATCGACATCTACGTCGCGGACTGGTTCGAGCACGTGATCCGCGCGGAACGCTTCCGGCCCTCCAATCCTGATGGGACGCCGTTCAACATCGACACGTGGAACCAGACGATGGTCGATGACCGGGCGGAGGCGGCGGTGGAGGAGTTGCTTACCGAAGCGGCCGCGCATCGCAGCCGACTCTGGAAGGCCGTAGAAGCCATGCCCGCGGAGGTGCGCGAGAGCAGCTTCAACTTCCGCGGCAACCAGACCAGCTACGTGCGCTACCTCGAGCTCTGGACCGCGCACGATCCGGCGCACACCGTCGACATGCTGCGCGGACTGCCGGGCGGCCGTCGCGATGCGGTGGATTCCTGGCTCCGTGAACACCGGATGTGACACGGCGAGGTTGCCGGGCGGCTGTTCTCTGCTAGTCTGGTAACAGGTTTCCTCGTTCCATCGCTCTCCGAAGAGCTTCGTACTCCTGGCTTTCGATCGAATCGACGAACCGAACCCAAATGGAGGTCGTCGATGCCGTTCACCGACAAAACCCTTACCTGTTCCGATTGCGGTAACTCTTTCACGTTCACCGCCGGCGAGCAGGAATTCCACCAGTCCAAGGGCTTCACGAACGAGCCCCGGCGCTGCCCGAGCTGCCGCGGCGCCCGCCGCGAGTCCGGCGGCGGCGGTGGCGGCGGTGGCTTTGGCGCCCGCCGCGAAATGTTCAGCGCGGTCTGCGCGTCCTGCGGCAAGACGGCGCAGGTCCCGTTCGAGCCCCGGGGCGACCGTCCCGTCTATTGCCGTGACTGCTTCCAGCCCGCTCCCCGCTCCGGCGGTTTCGGTGGCGGCGGTGGATACGGTGGCGGCGGTGGAAACCGCGGCGGGGGCGGACGCGGCCGCTACTAGAGCACCGCTCCTCTCGTTAAGCACAGCCGGGCCGGCGAGCAGTCTGATGCTCGCCGGCTTCGCCGCGTCTGTCGCTGACCTCGCCGGCCTTAGTGCCCAGACTTTGGCTCTGCCGCTGGTTCGGCGCCGGCTCCGCCTTCTTCGAGCTTCAGGTACGCATCGGCGAACTGCTCGTTTACGTGCAGGACGCCGTCGTTCAATGTGGCGAACGGGTAATCCGGCGTGATTTCGGGGAGGGCGTCGGCCTGGGCCTGGGTCGTAATGGTCGAACCCGCCGGCACGTAGCGCTTCTCCGCAATCGTCACGCCAATGACCTTCGCGCCGGGTTCTATGACGACGTTCTTGCCAACCACTGCCTTGAACACGAGTGCCTGCATCCCGACGAATGTGTGGTCGCCGACGGCCGCCGGGCCGTGTACCTGGGATTGGTGCGCCAGCGAAACGCCTTTGCCGACGTAGACGGCGTACTTCTTGCCGCTGACCGTCACGAGATTCTTGTCGATTACCTTACCGTCCTCAGCCGTCTCAAGGGCGTGGATGACCACGCCGTCCTGGACGTTCGAACCGTCACCGACAACAATTGGCTGGCCTTCGTCGCCGCGGATGCTCGCGAAGGGAGCGACGAACACCTGTTTCCCGAGCGTGACGTCGCCAATCACTGACGCGAGCTTGTCGACGTAAGACTCGGCTCCGATGACCGGACTATTGACGTCTGCGTTGAATGTCGTCGCTACGTTTGGGCGCAGGTTCGCCGGCTCCTCTGCTGTCGCTTCGACAGAAAGGGTCTCGTCGGCGGCGAATTTCGCCTGGTAGATCGTCCATCCGGCGAGGAGCGCCACGACGACGATGAGGCCGCCGTTAATCAGTTGCTGATGCGTCCAGTTGGTGACGCGGTTCACATCCGGGAGTTTCGGGATGTCGAACGTGAAATGCAGTGAGAGACCGCCCTCGGCCTTCCGCTTCAGCCCAATAGGCGCGTCAGTTCCCGGGAGGGCCACGATGTTATCGGGTTCGTCGGGCTGCAGTTCTTCGGCTGCGTCGGCCATGGCGGAGCTTCCCTCGTCAGACGTTCCCCATGGATATCGAACGTGGTGCGGAGCGACCGCATCGGGTGGAACCCGTAAGGGTGGCTTTCACCCGGTAGAAGGGTTGGTTGACACCCTTACCGGGGTACCTATGATCCGATTCAGAGGCCCTTCCTCCCTCGGGAGGGCGCACCGCCCAATGCGGCGGTGTCCGGGATCCGGGTCAGTGTCCTCTTGGGCACGACGCCCACCCCTCGGCTCTCTGGCGCTGCGCCAGAAAACTGGAGGAGTGGCTTTGTGACAACACTCGAACGCCCAAGGACTGTTGGCGAACTGAAGGCGGCCGGCTACAAGGTGCTGCCCGTCCGAGAAGAGATGCGGAAAAACCTGATCGCGAAGATTCGTTCCGGCGAGGACATCTTCCCTGGCATCTTCGGTTACGAGGAGACCGTCATCCCGCACATCGTGAACGCGATACTTGCGGGCCAGGACATCATCTTCCTCGGCGAACGCGGCCAGGCGAAGTCGCGCATCATCCGCTCCCTCACCTCGCTCCTCGACGAGTACATCCCGTCCCTCGCCGGTACGGAAATCCTGGAAGATCCCTACGACCCCATCACCCGCGCCGGGCGCGACATCATCGCTGAAAAGGGCGATGACGCGGAGCTGGTGTGGGTCCCCCGCGACAACCGCTACGGTGAGAAGCTGGCAACGCCGGACATCACCATCGCTGACCTGATTGGCGAAGTCGATCCGATTAAAGTGGCCGAAGGCCGTTACCTTGGCGACGAGCTCACCATCCACTACGGGCTCATCCCTCGCACAAACCGCGGCATCTTCTGCCTGAACGAACTCCCGGACCTCGCCGAGCGGATCCAGGTCGGCCTGCTCAACATCATGGAAGAGCGGGATGTGCAGATTCGTGGTTACCGCATCCGGCTGCCGCTCGATGTGTTTGTGGTCGCCAGCGCGAACCCGGAGGACTACACCAACCGCGGGCGCATCATCACGCCGCTCAAGGACCGCTACGGCGCTCAGATTCGCACGCACTACCCGACGCGGATCGAACACGAAATCGGGATCATGGAAGCGGAGCACCACCCGGTGCCCGGCGACTTCAAGGTCACGGTTCCCGCCTACATGAAGGAGATCATCGCCGAAATCAGCCGGCTCGCCCGCAGAAGCCCGGATGTGAACCAGCGCTCCGGTGTGAGCGTCCGTGCCAGCATTGCGAACTACGAATCGATGCTCGCCAACGCACTGAGGCGCGCCGTCATCACCGGCGAAGACGAGGTGGTGCCGCGCGTCAGCGACCTCCCATACGTCATCCCGGCACTGACCGGCAAGGTCGAATTCGAAACGGTGGAAGAAGGCCGCGAAGACCAGATCATCGACAAGCTGATCCAGGGAGCGGTTGTGGCGGTCTTCAACCGTTACTACAACCTCGGCGAGCTTGAACTCGTTGTGAACAAGTTCAAGTCCGGCGCAGCCGTCGAAGTCGGTGACATGACGCCGAGCAGCGAATACACGCGGCTTGTGGCTTCGGTGGATGGCATGAAGGAAGCCGTCGACAAAGCCGGCGCTGGCCGGTCGTCGGCAGAGGTAGCCGCGGCTGCGGAGTTCCTGCTGGAGGGCTTGCACCTCAACAAACGCCTCAACAAGGACAAGGTCGGCGGCAAAGTCCAGTACCGAGGCTAAGTCCAAAGCGATGGACTGGAGTATCTCGAGCGTCCCAGCGAGTGGCCCCCTGTTCGAGGGGGCCATCGCTGTGTATGGCGAAGCGTTCAGCAGGCCGCCCTATAGCGATCCGGACCGCGGCGCCGAGATCAGGCAGCGTATCCGCGAAACGCACGCGTTTCGACCGGGATTCAAGTTCCTGGTGGCCTGCGCCGGGCCGGAGCGCGTGGTAGGCATGGCGTATGGCTATCACGGCTCCGACGGCCAGTGGTGGCACGACACCGTGGTGCGTGCGCTCGAACCGCGGCAGGCCAGGGCCTGGCTCGGCGATTCCTACGAACTGGTGGAAATCGCCGTGCATCCAGCCGCGCAGAGTCTGGGCATCGGCGCAGAACTGATCGAGCGATTGCTCGCCGATCGGCATGAGACAACCTGTGTGCTGAGCACCCGCACCGACAGCGAGGCCCACCGGCTCTACCGTCGGCTTGGCTTCGAAGAGCTAACCGAGATGGCATTCACAATGGGCGGGTACCCGTTCTACGTCATGGGGAAGCGGCTGCGATGACGGTCACGGAGCTCGCTCATGGTTGACGATTCATTTCGCTGCGTGCACTGCAAACAGCAGGTTGATTCGCTTTCGTTTGGGACGACACAGCGCAACCACTGTCCGCAGTGCCTCTGGAGCCGCCACGTCGACAACTTCCCGGGTGACCGGAAGTCGGACTGTGGGGGGCCCATGGAACCGCTCGCGGTCTTTGTTGCGCAGGGCGGCGAGTGGATGCTGATCCATCGCTGCAAGACCTGCCGCCATCTCCACGAAAACCGGATCGCGGGGGACGACAGTATCATGCTGCTGCTGGCGATCGCTGCGAAGCCTCTGGCGAACCCGCCGGTGCCGCTGGAGTTCCGGTAAGACGAGCTTGACGGCTGCGAATAGAATGCCGCATGGATCACGAATCGGTCTGGGAAGCGGAGTTTGCAGCCTCTTTGGGTGTCCTTGTTGGCCGGGAGAGAGAATGTGAAGTGCTCGCTCGGTCGCTGCGAAGTGCGGCCTCAGGGACGGGTTCGATTGTTCTCCTGAAGGGCGAGCCCGGAGTGGGGAAGTCGCGTCTCGTGCGCGAAGTCCAGGCCCATGCGGGCACGCTCGAGCCCTTTGTCGCGGAATGTTTCGACGGCGAGCAGGCGATGCCGTTTCGATGTTGGCGAGACATCCTCAGCAGCGTGGGAACTGGAGATGACCCCCTTGGGCAGATCCTGGCCTCAACAGCAGCCGAGCCTCCACGAGGGGAACGCTTCAAGGCGGACGATCAGTCGGACTTGAACCGCCTTCGGCTGTTCGACGCGATCCTCGCGGTGATTGCTGCGCGCACAAGGCGGCAGCCAGCCATGCTGGTCTTCGAGGACCTGCACTGGGCCGACCCGTCGAGCATCGGTCTCTTGCGCCACATCGCGCGTCGAGCCCGCCGTCTACCGTTGTTGATCCTCGCTACCTATCGGGACGCTCTCGATTCCCTGAGCGACTCACTGCGCGATTTTGAAACCGAGGTCCGCGAGCGCCGACTCGGGGACATTCTGGCAGTGAGCGGCCTGTCAACCGACGAATCCGCGGAACTGGCCCGACTGAACGGTTCCCCAGTGCTCGACGGTGACGCGGCTCGAGATCTGCAGGAGCGAACCGGCGGAAACCCGTTCTTCATCGAGGAGGTCGTGCGGCACGCTCACGAAGCTGGCCAGCCGGCCACGGTGCCCCCGAGCGTCATCGATGTCGTAAGCCGGCGCCTTGCTAGCCGCGCGCCGGGGTGCATCCCGGCCTTGCGAGCAGGGGCGGTGCTGGGGCAGGCCTTCGCTGGCCGGGTGGTGGAAGCGATGATAGGCAAATCGCCATCCGCGGGACTCGAAGACGCCGTCCGCAGTGGACTGGTGGTGGCGGACGGGCCTGATGGCTACCGCTTCCGTCACGCGCTCGTGCGGCGCGTTCTCCTCGAATCTCTCCAGGCCCGCGACGCGCAGGCGCTACATCTCGCGGCGGCGGAAGCGCTGCAGTCCCTGGGCCCGCCCGACCCGGAAGTGCTCGCGAGGCACTACCGCCTGGCGCATGCGCCGCAGCACGTGGCGCAGCTTCTCGCATATTCGAAGTTCGCGCTCGTCGCAGGCCTCGAGCGATATGCATGGGACGAGACGCGCGAGCTCTTTGAGGCTACCATCGTCGAGCTCGACGACCTCGGCGTCGATCCGGTAACCAGGAGCCGCTTTCTCGCCGAGGTGCTGCCGCGTTTGTTCCAGGTGATCGGACTCCCGTCGAGGCGGTACCTCGAAATCGCCGAGCCGGCTGCGACCGTCCTACTAGAACTCGGTGAGAACGAACTTGCCTGCGCCGTGCTTGCGACCGTGATGTTCTGCCTGACCGTTGAAGAGTCGCTTGCCGAGATTGACCCGGTCCGAGCGCTCGAAGTCGTTCACACGATTCGGAGGCTTACGTCTGACCCGTGGCGGTTGACGCAGTGCGACGGCCACGAGCCGTGGGCCGTCAGCCTGCTCGGCGACATGGATACCTTCGAGCGCATGGCCGTCAGACTGACGGAAAGTGAAGTGCCCGGGGCGCGCGTTGGCGGCCGTATCTACCTCGCCGGAGCGCTGTCTTATCGTGGACTTCCCACCGAGGCTGCGCGAGAGTACAGGGCGGCGTGGGAGGCAACAGCGCAAATCAGCCCCAGGCTGGCACCGGTGATCGGCAGTATTGGCGTCATGGCGGCAGGTTGGGCGGGCGGCACCTGGTCGCGGTTCAGGGCCCCGGCCCTGGACGCAGACCTTCCTCAGCGTGAACTCGGCCTGGCCCGACAGTCCCTCGCCAATCGGCGTCAGTTAGAAGCCACATTGCTCTCGGCGAAGCGTGAATCCGGCGAACCGGTGGCGCTTGGTGATATCTCTTGCGACGGCACCGGCTGGTCAGAGATCCGGCTGCTGCTCGTCCAGTTTCGCTCGGGGCATTGGGAGCGTACTGTCGACCGGCTCAGAGCGATTCTCCGAAGCATCAACCCGGAGGCCATCGAGACAATCGGGATGGTCGCGGGGCACCTGGCTGAATGCTGCCGGCACGTGGATCCGGCGCTCGCAGCGAGTTTCGTACCAGAGTGGCAGCTGCATTCCAAGGTGCGCTTGTGGAATGTCGTGGCCAACGCGCTCCGCGGGCTTATCGCTGCCGAAATGGTGGACTATGGCGAAGTGCGCAATTGCCTGTCCCGGGCGGAAACGGCGATGACAGACGATGACTGGCTTGGCTTGGGCGCTCGTGTCCAACTGCTGAAGGTGGTCGTGATGGCTGTGGACGGCGACTACGAAGGCTCAAAGCACCAGTTTGCGGCTGCGACCTCGGACATGCGGCGCGTGCAGCACCCGTGGGACGAGGCGGACGCGCACTACGTGTACGGCAAGGTGCTCATGCATCTCAGGCGGCCCGTTGAGGCGCAGTGGCACTTCGATGAGGCCATCGCGATCCTCGAACGCATCGCCGCCGCGGAGCCATTCTTTGAGCGCGTGCGGGCGGCGATGCCCGCGGGGCGCTCGAACGGGGCGGGCCGGGTGTACGGCCGGCCGGCGGGCGCGCTTTCGGCCCGCGAGGGTGAGGTGCTGGCGCTCATCGCCGAAGGGCGGTCCAACCGGGAGATCGCCGCGGCGCTCGTCATCTCCGAAGCGACGGTCGCGACGCACGTCCGGCATATCCTCGAGAAGACGGGTACTGATAATCGGACGGAAGCGGCGGCGTTTGCACTTCGGTGTGGGCTCGCAGGCCCGGCCGATCATCAGAACTGATGACCGGGCCATTTCGGACAAACCATCAGATCAATCGATGTCGGGAGTGGACTGAATCTCGGATGCTTCGCTCAGGCTGAGAGGGGTTCTGACGATGAGATGGGCGCCGCTTATGGGCATCGGTCTGCTGGCATTTGCGGGCGGCCGCCTGTTTTCATTCCCGGGGGAGCCCGGATTGGCAACCGTACAGCCTGGGGTCCGGCCGCCGGCTATTGATTCCCTCTCTCCGGCGGCTGGTACCTCGTCCGAGGAGGATCCCGCGCTCTGTATCCACGAGGATGTCTTTCCGGTCGCGCGGTTCGTCGACAACTACCGCGACGGCATCGGACAGCACTATCACGGCTGGCGCCCCCCCGCCGGCCCGCCCTTCTACGTCCAGTGTCCCGGCGAAGGCGAACGCGGGGAATAGCTAGAGCGCGAGAGCGGCCGGAGCCTCCAGCAAGTTCTGAATTTCCTTGATGAACACTGCCCCCTCGGCGCCATCGGTCACCCGGTGATCCGCGCTGAGAGCCACCTTCATCACCTGGCGGACCACTACCTCGTTGTCCTTGACCACCGGTTTCGGCATGACTGAGCCGATACCGAGGATCGCAGCCTGGGGCGGGTTGATGATGCCGATGAGCGTCTCGACGCCGTAGGCGCCGAGGTTCGTGATGGTGAAGGTGCCCTCGCTGTACTCGTCAGCTTTCAGGTGGCCTGACTTGGCGCGGTTCACCAGGTCCTTCGTCTCGATCGCGATGCGGCCGAGCGACTTGGCCTGGCAGTCGAGGATTGCCGGTGCGATCAACCCATCGTCGAGGGCGATTCCGATGCAGACGTTGATGTGGTCATGCATCGTCAGTCCGGTGTCGTGGAACTCGGCATTGAACTTCGTGTGGCGCTCGATGGCGATGGCGCACGCTTTCACGATGAGGTCATTGATGCTGACTCGCTGCTCGTCGGTGGCGTTTGCGTTTATCTGGGCGCGGAATTCCAACGCCGCCGTCATGTCGATGTCGAGCGTGAGGTAGTAGTGGGGTGCGGTGGTTTTCGATTGTGTCATCCGGCGGGCGATGGCCTGGCGCATCTTGCTGAGGCCTGCTGCTGTAGCTGGCGCCGGGGCGGGCTTCGCGGAAGACGGCGGGGCCGTCGCCGTTGCGGCTGCTTCCATCGAGGTCGCCAATCCGGCGGCAGGCTCCGCGGTTCTCCGACTCCCGCTCGTGCCCGCTGTGATTGCTGCTTCGACGTCTTTGCGCAGAATGCGCCCATCAGGGCCTGTGCCGTGCAGGCCTGCGTAATCGAGTCCAGCGTCGGCGGCGATCTTGCGGGCGACGGGCGAGATGCGGATGCGTCCATCCGCAGGCTGTGTTGGAGCAGGAGTGCCGGCGGGCGCGGAGACTGTGGTGGCGGCAGGCGCGGCTGCGGGGGCCGGACCGGCCGCTTTGACTTCGGGTTCGATTTCGCGCTTCGCCGGGGTCACCGCCGGCGGCTTACGATCGACGTCGGGAGCAGCCTCGTTTGGTTCGCCGAGGAGGGCGATAACCTCGCCGACGGGCACGACTTCGCCTTCTTCGGCGACGAGCTTGAGGATGGTGCCCGATTCGAAGGCTTCGAGTTCGACGTTCGCCTTGTCAGTCTCGATCTCGGCGATCATTTCGCCGCGGTTAACATAGTCGCCTACATTCTTTAGCCATTTCACGATGGTGCCTTCGGTCATGTCGGCACCCATCTGGGGCATCGTTACTTCGATGGCCACGAGCTACTCCTTGAACATGCGGAGGACGGCTTCGACCACATCTTCTTCCGAAGGCAGCGCGGCGAACTCCAGGTTGCGATTGTAGGGGAGCGGTACATCCTTGCAGCTGACGCGGGCTACAGGCGCATCCAGCCAGTCGAAAGCCCGCTCCATGATCTGCGCGCTGAGCTCGCCACCGAAGCCGCCGAAGAGCCAGTCATCTTCAACGATGACCGCGCGGTTCGTCTTCTTCACGGACTTGATAACGGTATCCATGTCGAGCGGGCGGAGCGTGCGGAGGTCGATAACCTCGGCGCTAACCTCCTCTTGCTCTGCGAGCATGTCCGCGGCACGCATGGCCTGGTGGACGCTGCCGCTGTATCCGATGACAGTCACGTCGGAGCCCTCGCGGAGGACGTTCGCGACGCCGAACTCGATCAGGTAGTCGGGGTCATCTGGCACGTCGCCCTTGAGTGCGTAGTTCGCCGTGTGTTCGATGAAAATGACCGTGTTCTCATCGCGGAAGGCGCGCTTGAGCAGGCCTTTTGCATCCGCCGAGTTCGACGGGCAGACCACTTTGAGGCCCGGGAAGTGCGCGTACAGACCTTCCAGCGAATGGCTGTGCGTTGCGGCGAGCTGGGAACCGCCGCCACTGGCCATGCGGATGACGAGGGGCACGTTTATCTGGCCGTTCGACATGTGGTAAAGCTTGGCGGCGCTGTTCACGATCTGGTCGAGCGCAAGGAAGCTGAAGTTGATGGTCATCATCTCGACCATGGGGTGAAGGCCGCCCATAGCGGCGCCGATGCCAATGCCAACCATCCCGGATTCGGCGATGGGAGTGTCTTTCACGCGGTCGTCACCGAATTCTTCGAGCAGGCCCTTGGTAACGGCGTATGAGCCCCCGTACGCACCGATGTCCTCGCCCATGAGGAAGATGCGGTCGTCTCGGATCATCTCTTCGCGGAGAGCCTCGCGAAGAGCGTCACGCATGCGCATCTCAACCATTCGAAGGCTCCTTGGTGAGGTGGTCGTAGAGTGTGTCGAGCGCAGGCTGAGGGCTCTGCTCACTGAACTCCACGGCGTCGTTCACCACCTGTTCCACTCGCTCGGTCATCTCCCTGAAGCGGTCCTCATCGAGTTGTCCAGCGGCCTGCATCGTTGCCTTCAGGCGCTCGATGCAGTCGCGTTTGCGGTACTGCTCCACCTCGTCCTTCAGGCGATAGAGTTCGGGGTCGGCCATCGAATGCCCACGGTAGCGATAGGTCATCGCCTCAACGAAGTAGGGACCTTCGCCCGAGCGGCAGTGCGATACCGCCTTCTTCGTGGCCTCGTAAACGGCGATGACATCCATGCCGTCGACCGAGACGGCAGGCATGTTGTATGCGGCTGCCAGCTTCGGGATGTCGGTCGAGAGCGATTCCTTGAAGGGCACGCCCATGCCGTACAGGTTGTTTTCGCAAAAGAAGATGGTCGGCGTTTTCCAGAGGACCGACATGTTGAGGGACTCGTGGAATTCGCCTTCGCCGACGGAACCGTCGCCGAAGACGCAGAGAGCGACCGAGTCTTCTTTCTTCATGGTCGCAGCAAGTCCGAGTCCCACGGCGAGCGGGAGGTGCGCCGCCACGATGGCGTAGCCGCCGAGGAAGCCTCTGTTCACGTCGTACAAGTGCATCGAACCGCCGCGTCCGCCGCTGACTCCGGTCGCCTTGCCGTACAACTCTGCCATGACCCGGTTGGGGTCCAGCCCTCGGGCGAGTGCATGGCCGTGGTCACGGTAGTGGGTGACCACTTTGTCCTTTTCCTCCAGGGCAGCCATCATCCCGACGGCACACGCTTCCTGGCCGGTATAGAGGTGCAGGAACCCGCGGATCTTGCCTTTGGTGTACAGCTCGCCGGACTTCTCTTCGAAGCGGCGGATCAACATCATCTGGTACAGGAACATGCCCAGTTGCTCTGCTCCGAGCTTCTCTGCGGCGTGTGTTTCGGTGGTCACCGGGCTGCGGCTCCTTGGGGTTGTGGCGCGCCTGCGCGGCGCCGGGCGATGTGGATCGCTTCGCCATCGACGGCGAGCGCCGCCTCCTTGATGGCTTCGGCGAGCGTGGGATGTGTGTGCACGGCGAAGCCTACTTCGATGGTCGTCGCTTCGAGGAGAGCGACCATCGTAGCTTCGCCAAGCAGGTCGTTGATGTCGTACCCAACCATGTGGATGCCCAGCACCTGGCCCGTCGGCTCGTCGGCGACCACTTTCACGAAGCCCTCGGTGTGGCCGACAGCCACGGACTTGCCGAGCGCTGTGAGTGGGAAGCGGCCGGTCTTGACTTTGAAGCCCGCGTCTCTGGCGGCCTGCTCGGTGTAGCCGATCGAGCCCACGTTCGGCTGGCAGAACGTGGCGCGGGGCATCTGAACGTAATCGAGGGCGGTCGTGGGCCGGCCCGCTATGTGCTCCGCGGCGACAACCCCCTGCTGCATGGCGACGTGGGCGAGCATGAGTTTCCCCGTCACGTCGCCGATGGCGTAAATACCGGGGACGTTGGTCTGCATGGAGTCGTCGATGCTGATGAAGCCACGCTGTGTGATCACGCCGGCGCCCTCCAGGTTCAGTCCTTCGGTGTGAGGGACGAATCCGACCGCAACCAAGACTACCTCCGCATCGAGGGTCTTTTCGCCATCGTCGGACTTGATGCGTACCGAAGCGCGGCCTTCCTTCATATCGAGGCCCTCGAAGCGAGTCTTTACGAGGCAGGTGATGCCGCGCTGCTCGAATGTGCGCTTGAGGGCACGGCCCGCGTCCGGGTCTTCGAGCGGGACCAGGGTGTCCAGCAGTTCGACGACGGTCACTTCGGCGCCGTAACTGCGCCAGAGGTGGGCGAATTCTACGCCGATAGGTCCCGCGCCGATTATCACGGCCTGTTTGGGGATTTCACGGCGCTCCAAGGCTTCACGACTAGTGAGGACGACTTTTCCATCGGCCCTGAGGCCCGGGAGCATGCGCGTCGAAGCACCGGTCGCGATGACGATGGCTTTGGCGCGGTACTCTTCGCCGTTGCAGCGCACGGTGCGCGTGTCGTTGAGAGAGGCCGCGCCCGTCACCGTCGTGACCCCATTGTCGCGCAGGAGGCCTTCGACTCCGCCGACGACTTTGTCGACGACCGATCGAGAGCGGTCGATCGCGGCGCCCAGGTCGTAGGTCGCCTTCTCGACTCCCCCGACCCCCCAGATGGCCGCGTCGCGCACGAAGTTCACGACATCGGCATTCTTCAAGAGTGCCTTGCTGGGGATGCACCCCCAGTTGAGGCAGAGTCCACCAACGCGGTCTTTTTCGAAGAGCACAACGGATTTGCCGAGCTGGGCGGCGCGAATGGCTGCGACGTAGCCTCCGGGGCCCCCACCGATGATTGCGAGGTCGTATTCAGCCATAGCCCATCCCTAGACTACCATAGATTTCCCTGAGGGCACGGCGAAATCGCTCGAAAGCGTTTATCGCTCCATTCAACTCTCGCCCAATACCGCAGGGCTGTCTATCGGGACGTTGCCAGGACGCAGGCCGGCGCCGCGCCCGTCGCTATGACGATTGGCCTCCCGTCGGGCGCGGCAATCGCGACAGCCGTGACTGAGCTGGAGCCGAGGAGGGGCAAGAGTGCCGCACAAACGGACCAGTACTGTTCTGCCCCGCCGAGCGTCGCTGGCGCCGCCGCCAGTGTAACGACTACTGACTCGCCGTTCGGGACGATGGACGATATGAGGTCTGGGTTGGCCACAACGGATTGCAGGCGTTCCGAGACAGCCTCGGCAGGGGCGATGGCCGGTGCTGATACGGTGACGGTTACTTCGCTGGCCGGAGATTTGGCCGAGTCGATGGCAGGATTTGCCTTCGCGGAGATGGTGCACCCGGTAAGCAGGGAGAGCGCGATGGGGAAGAACAGGAAGGGCCGGGTCACGCTCCAATCATCGATCCCGTGCCATCACGGGTGGACAACACGCGGTCTGCGGCCATAACGAATCCATCGCAGGCGCCGGCGGCCTACGTTTCGAGCGCAGTCGAGGGCCGGCGCAGCACGTGCATCGCGTGCGTGCGGAGCGGCGGCACGCGCGAGAGCGGTCCATAGAGCCACGGCGCGAACGAGCCGGCCCGGCGCGCCAGCGGGGGCGCGAGTGTTATCGGTGTCGTGCGCATTGATGCACGGGGAAACCAACGTCGCACGTCTTCGGACGACACCGGATGCACGTGCGGGTTTCCGGGGCTTCGGCGGCGCATGTCGTAGAGAATGATGAACCCGCCCGGACGCACGATCCGCGCGAGTTCGCGCGCGATGCCCTCGCTGATCTCCTCGTCCGGAACCGAACTGAAAAGGGTGAATGCGAGGGCCAGGTCGAACGATTCGTCGGGTTCGGGGATGCGGTCCGCGCTGCCGGAATAGACGCGGATTTCAGGGGCATGCGCCTTGCAGTAGTCTACGGCGCTCGCATCGAGGTCGATGCCAGCCATGTTCTCGGGCCGGCCACCCCATTGGACCATCAGCCGGAGGTTGTAACCGGTGGAACAGCCGGCTTCAAACACCCGCGTCTCGTCCAGGGAGTGGAAGCCGGCGCGACGCAAGAAGCGCGCGAGGAACCGTTCCCGCTCCTGGACCATGAGGAGGTTGCCGGGGTTGAGGATCGACTGGTCTGCCACGCCCAACGCACTCTAGCAGCCCTTCTGCTGCGAAAAAGCTCGTTGAGCTTCGGCTATGATCATTCACGGAGGCGCCCATGACCATCGAACAGGCTTACATCGAACGCAACCCCCGCTCCGCGAAACTGTACGAGCGCGCTTCGAAGGTGCTTCCTAGCGGAGTCACGCACGACAGCCGCTTCATGCGGCCGTTCCCGCTGTACGCGGATCGGGCCGAAGGGGCGCACAAGTGGGACGTCGACGGCCACGAACTGATCGACTACGTGATGGGGCATGGTGCGCTCCTCCTCGGCCACAACTACCCCGTGGTGACTGAGGCGGCCCAGGCGCAGCTGCTGAAAGGCACGCATTACGGCGCCAGCCAGGAGAAGGAGATCGAGTGGGCCGAAGAGGTGGTCCGGCTTGTCCCCTCGGCGGAAGTTGTGCGTTTCACCAGCTCTGGCACCGAGGCCACACTGATGGCATTGCGTTTGGCGCGGACGTACACGGGCAAGCCGGGCGTGATCAAATTCGACCGGCACTTCCACGGCTGGCACGACTACGTCGTGGCGAATTCCAAGTACTCCGCAGGCGCCCCGGCTGGCGTGCCTCAGGCGACCCTCGACTCTGTTTCGGTCCTCGACCTGGACATGCAGCAGGTGCACGACACGGTGGAGCGACGCGGCGACATCGGGGCAATCATCATCGAATCAGCGGGCGCATCGAGTGGGCAGCTTCCTGTCCCCCGCGGGTTTCTACCGGAATTGCAGGCGTTCTGCCGCGCGCAAGGGATCGTCTTTATCATGGACGAGGTGGTAACAGGCTTCCGCTGGTCTGCGGGAGGGGTGCAGGGAGTGGAGGGCGTGCGGCCGGACCTCACTACCCTGGCGAAGATCCTCGCCGGCGGATTCCCCGGCGGAGCCGTAGCCGGTAGCCGGGAGGTGATGGAGCACCTGCGTTTCCCGGATCCGGGTGCAAAGGCGGCGAAGGTAGGTCACCCGGGCACTTTCAACGCAAACCCGCTGTCCGCGGCAGCTGGGACGGCATGCCTTCGCGAGATTGCGGACGGCCATCATCAGAAGCGTGCCAATGAATTGGCCGCGCAGCTACGCGCCGGCATGAACGGTGTCCTGTGCGAACTTGGCATCCCGGGATTCGTGTACGGGCAGTCGAGCGAGTTCAAGATCCTGGTCGCGGGTGCACAAGTCCCGGAGGCGCAGGACTACGACCCACATGACCTGCCGTGGCAGCTCCTATCAGACGGGATGCCGGGCGAACGCTCACGGCTGCTGCAACTGGCGATGGCGAACCGTGGCGCCCACCTTTTCGGCGCCGCAGGCATGACGAGTTCCGTGCATGACGACGACGACATTGCACAGACAGTCAATGGGTGGCGCGAATCCCTGGTGGAACTGCGCGCCGAGGGATTGCTCACCTAAGAAGTACCGGCGCATGACATCGGGATGGAGGATGATGACGCGATGGTCTCGGCGCTTACGTTCCTTGCGGTATTCCTCATTCCGCTTGTCCTGTTCTTCATTAACTCCGGGATTGCCTCCAGGGATCGACGGGGAATCGCCGCTGGCATCCCGAAACCGAAGCAGGCAAAGCCGCCGAAGGCGGCCCGGCAGGGGCGTAGCAGGCCCGCGAGAGTGCGCGCGCGCCTGGTGGATGACTGCGGAAGAAGCTTCACGCATCTTGCGCTGGCGCTTTTCGGTTCAGAGGAAGCGTGCAAGTACTGCCGCTACCTAGAAGAGATGCCCACCACCAAGGAGGGCCCCCACGACGATGGTGAGAGCGGAGCACCGGCAAATGAGCCCATCCCACTCATCCGTCCAGCGAACGAGTGACCGGGCGGGCGGCTTGCTTCCAGCCTATAATCGCCACACACCCATTTCCCGGAGCCATGCATGAAATACACGCGCCTGGGCCGCACCGGCCTGCAGGTCTCCCGCCTTTGCCTCGGCACCATGACCTTCGGTTTTCAGTGCGATGAGAAGACCTCCGCGGCGATCATGGACAAAGCATTCGATGCCGGTGTCACCTTCTGGGATACCGCCGATGTCTATCCGCTCGGGGCGCCCGCGGGCCACCAGGGCCGCACAGAGGAAATCGTGGGGCGCTGGCTGGAGGGACGGCGTGAGCGAATCATCCTGGCAACGAAGTGCTTCGGCCGCACCGGTCCGAGCCGATGGGACCAGGGCAATTCTCGTAAGCATATTCTCGACGCCGTCGACGCTTCGTTGAGGCGCCTCGGCACAGATTACATCGACCTCTACCAGCTTCACGGGCCCGATCCTGAGACGCCTATCGACGAAACGCTTCGAGCGCTTGAGGACATCGTCCGGGCCGGGAAAGTGCGCTATGTCGGCTGTTCGAATTTCCTCGCGTACCAGCTCGCGCGAGCCATCGGCCGGAGTGAGGCCCTGGGAATCGTCCGTTTCGACTGCGTGCAGCCGCGCTACAACATGCTCTTCCGTGAGATCGAGCGAGAATTGCTTCCGCTTTGCCGCGAAGAAGGCATCGGGGTCATACCGTACAATCCGATCGCCGGTGGGCTGCTCAGCGGCAAGCACAACCCGAACGCTGGACCGGAGGAGGGTTCGCGTTTCACCCTCGGTTCGGCCGCGGAGCGGTACCAGGATCGCTACTGGCACGAGGGCATGTTCGAAACCGTAGAGAAACTGCGGCCGATTGCGCAGGACGCCGGCATGAGCCTTCCGCAGTTGGCCGTGGCATGGGTGATGGCGAACCCGGTGATCACCGCTCCGATCATCGGCGCGAGTCGCCCGGAACAGTTGGAGGAGACCGTAAAGGCCGCCGACACGATCTTGCCTGCGGAGCTCAAGCAACGCCTTGATGAGCTGACCGCGGATTACCGCAAAGGCGACGCGGCCCGCTGATGAGCGAACTCAGCGAACTGCTCGACATTGCGCGACGGGCGGCCGTTGTGGCCGGCGAGGTTATTATGCCGCTGTATAACGCGGGCACTTCGGTTGAACTGAAGGCTGACCGCACGCCCGTGACCATTGCTGACAAGAACGCGGAACTCGCGATGCGGGAGTTTCTCGCGCGTGAATGCCCTGCTCATGGGGTGTTGGGCGAGGAGTTCCCCGAGACGTCCGGCGACGGCCGCCACCGCTGGATCCTGGACCCGATTGACGGCACGAAGTCGTTCATCCATCACGTCCCGCTGTTCGGCACCCTCATTGCGCTGGAGCGGGATGGTGTCCCGGTCGTTGGCGTCATCGCTTGTCACGCGGTCGGCGAGACAGCCTCAGGAGGTGCCGGAGTTGGTGCATTCCTCAACGGCCGGGCCACAAAGGTCTCCGGGGTGGCGAGCCTGAAGGATGCGACGCTTTCGATGACGAGCATCACTCGCATCCTGCAAGGCCGAGCCAGGGGCCTGGCGCGTCTGGCGGCCGAATGTGGCCTTTCCCGCGCGTGGGGCGATTGTTACGGATACTTGATGGTGGCGTCCGGCCGGGCGGACATCATGCTCGACCCGGTCATGAACCTGTGGGACGCGGCTGCTCTCTACCCCATCATCACCGAGGCTGGCGGCGGGTTTTCGCAGTGGGACGGCACGCCGGGTGTGGGCGGCTCCGTTGTGGCGACCAACGGCCTGCTCCACGACACCGTGCTCGCCGCGCTCAACAGGGACTGAGCGACGGGAAGCGTACGAAAAAGGGCCCCCGCTGTGGGACCCTTCTTCATCGGTGCTCGGTTAGCAGCGATAGACGATCAAGCTTTCCCGATCTTGAACATCCTGGTGCTGCAGACAGGGCAGGAGCCCTCGGTTGCCGGCTTGCCGTTCTTCATCGTGATGGCCTTCGGGTCTTTCATCTCCCGCTTGACCCTGCACTTGAGGCAGTAGGCTTCCATGAATCCTCCTTTGTTATGCCCGCGGGTCGGGCAATGCGGCGAAAATGTTAGAGTGTCTACGCGATTGCGCAGGTTCGCCGTGTCCTCAGGCATGATCGGAGTCTGTTCTCAGGGTGTCAATAGCAAAAGCGAGTCTGCAATGAACATAACTATAGAGTTACGCGGATTTTCTGCGTCCGAACACCTTGAGAGGCTTGATTTCGCCAAAACTCGACACAGAAGCGACACCGGCGAACTCTCCCGAGACTCCATAGATTCGGGCACGCGCAGCCCCGCGTGACGTGCCACTCTGCGCTGTGCAGACCCCACCATTGGTGAAGACGCGTAGCCCATCTGAGCTAAGAATGGCTGCGTCCAGTGAGCTAACGCCTTCGTCTGCGGGCAGCAGGAAGTCTTCCAGGCGGCCCGCGGTTGCAAGCTGTTGCAGTTGGTCGAGGGTGACGGCGTGTTCGACGCGAAGGGGCCCGACGCGCAGCCGGCGCAGGGCGGAGAGGTGCGCTCCGCAACCGAGTTCCTCACCGATATCCCGCGCGAGGCTCCGGATGTATGTGCCCGCCGAACAGGTCACATCGATGTCCAGAGCCGCTTGATTGATACCAGTAACAGTGAAGGCACGGATCGTGACGGGGCGCGGTGGAATCTCCGTTGGCTTTCCCTGCCGAGCGAGGTGATAAGAACGCTGTCCGGCAATTTTCACTGCGCTGAAGGCGGGAGGACGCTGGAGGATGTCGCCACGAAAGCGCTCGAGGACTGGCTCGAGGAGTTCAGGGGTTACTGTTGGTACCGGGCGCCTAGTGAGTACTTCTCCCTCGGCATCGTCGGTTGCCGTTGTCACCCCGAGGGCGATGCGGCCCACGTACCGCTTGTCGTGCCCGACCATGTACTCGACCAGCCGGGTTGCCCGTCCAAGACAAAGCACCAGCAGGCCAGTGGCCATGGGATCAAGGGTGCCGGTGTGACCGGCTCGCCGCTGTTTCAGGATTCCGCGAGCCCTGGCGACGACATCGTGGCTGGTCCAACCCGCGGGCTTGTCGACGGCGAGGATCCCGTCGAGCCCGCTATCAGTTCTCCGCGCGCTCACGGTTTTCGGCGCTCACCTTGCGGATAAGGTCGGAGAGGCGCGCACCGCGCTCGATCGATGGGTCGAACCGAAAAACGAGCTCCGGGACGGCGCGCATCTTCAGGCGGTGGACGAGTTCACGGTGCATGAACGGTGCCGCGTGTTGCAGCCCTTCGAGGGCGTGTTTCCGCTCTTCATCGGTGCCAAGGTGGGAAACGAAGACGGTGGCGTGGCGGAGGTCTGGGGAAACGCGGATCTCCGTGATGGTCACCATGCCTTCCCCGACGCGCGGGTCTTTGACCTCACGCAGAATGAGGTCGCTGATCTCGGCGCGCAGCAATTCGTTGACACGGGTGGTGCGGAGCGACATGGCGTTTCGGCCCTCCGGGCCGGGTGGCGGGCCTGCGGGGCCCGCCGAGTTGGTTAGCTAACGCGTTCCTCGTGGAAGAACTCGATCACGTCGCCTTCCTGGAATTTGTCGAAATTGGAGAGGACAACGCCGCATTCGTAGCCGGTCTGGACTTCGCGGACATCGTCCTGGAAACGCTTGAGGCCCTCGCAGCGGGTCCTTGCGATTTCATCCTTGCCGCGCACGACGCGGACGTTCGATCCGCGTCGCAGCGTACCGTCCGTCACAAAGCAGCCGGCGATGCCGCCGAGGCGGCTGGACTTGAAGACCTGGCGAACTTCCGCATGGCCGTCCACGACGCTTGTGTACACCGGTTCGAGCATGCCCTGGAGCGCTTTGTCGATGTCCTCCAGCACCTGGTAGATGATGTTGTACGAACGGACTTCGACGCCGGAGACCTCGCTGCGCTTCTTCGCTGACGGGTCCACCTTGGTGTTGAAGGCGATGATGATGCCGTTCGAGGCTTCGGCGAGCATCACATCGGAGTCGCTGACGGGCCCGGTCGCGGAGTGGATTATCTTGATCTTCACTTCCTCGTTGCTGAGCCGCTCGAGCGAAGCCTTCAAGGCTTCGGCGCTGCCGCGCACATCAGCCTTGAGGATGATGATCAGTTCCTTGAGCTTGCCCGCGCTAATTTCGTTGAACAGCGTGTCCAGGTTGACGTGGGCGTGGTCCTTCTGTTCCTCCGCCTCACGTTCGCGCCGGCGGTTTTCGACGATCTGGCGCGCCAGGCGCTCGTCGGCAACGGCGCGAATGCGTTCGCCCGCCTCGGGTACAGTTTCCAGACCCATGATGACAACGGGGGTAGAAGGGCCGGCTGCCTTCACGCGGCCACCCTTATCGTCGAACATCGCCTTGATTTTGCCGCTTGTTTCTCCGACGACTACGGCGTCGCCCTGGTGAAGTGTGCCCGCCTGGACGAGGATAGTCGCGATTGGGCCGCGGCTCGAGTCCAGTTCGGCTTCGATGACGACCGCCGAGGCTGCCCTGTCGGGATTCGCCTTAAGCTCGCCTACTTCGGCCACCAGATTGATAGATTCCAGCAGGTCATCAATGCCGTCGCCGCGAGCAGCCGAAACCGGCACGGCGATGACATCGCCGCCGTACTCTTCGACCACCAGGTTGTGCTCGGTGAGTTGCTGCTTTACGCGGTCCGGGTTGGCGGCAGGGACATCGATCTTGTTGATGGCGACGATAATGGGGACGTCGGCCGCGAGCGCATGGTTGATCGCTTCAATGGTCTGCGGCATGACGCCGTCGTCGGCAGCGACGACAAGGATGGCGATGTCCGTGACCTGCGCCCCGCGGGCACGCATCGCGGTGAACGCGGCGTGCCCAGGTGTGTCGATGAACGTGATTCTCTTCCCGTCCATTTCTACCTGGTAGGCGCCGATGTGCTGCGTGATGCCGCCCGCTTCGCCCGCCGCAACTTTCGTCTTACGGATACGATCGAGGAGGCTTGTTTTGCCATGGTCAACGTGGCCAAGAATCGTGACCACCGGCGGCCGAGGCTTTAGCGTTGCCGGATCATCAATGACATCTTCTTCCTCGACCGTGGGTCCTGCGACGACGCTTTCGGGCTCGGCGAGCTCTTCGGGATCGAAGCCCAACTCCATCGCGACGATGGCCGCAGTGTTGTAGTCGATCGTCTGGTTCTGGTTCGCCATGACCCCGTTGGTCATGAGCCGTTTGATGACTTCGATCGGCGAGGTGCCAACGAGGTCCGCCAGCTCTTTCACGGTGAGTGCCCGGGGAATCGCGACTGCTTGCGAAGATGATTTTGCCGTCATGAGATTTCGCTTTCTTCTACCGGCAACGTCATTCCGAAGGCGCGTAGCGCCTCGATGTCCTCGAGAGCCGGGGAAACTTTAAGTGCACTTTTCATGGTAGCGCCTTTCAGCGCTTTTACCCAACACGCCCGGATCGGATGGAGATAGGCCCCCCGCCCGTTCGCGCGGCCGGTGTGGTCGACAACAACATGTCCATCAGGCGTCCGGACGATACGGATGAAGGCGCGCTTTCCCTGTTCCACGCGGCATCCGATACAGGTGCGTTGTGGGACGGGCCGAGGACGTTGACCTGGCGCACTCATGGCGCGGGCCTCCTCAGTGAATACGCCCGGAGTACTCGATGTCGTCCATGTCGTCTTCTTCCTCTTCGGAGAAGCGCGACGGACGGCGGCCCTTGCGCGCGGCAGGCTTGGCCTTCGCGGCCTCTTCTTCGGCGGCCCGCTGCCGGCCGAGGAGGTCTTCGCCGAAGCGAATCGCAGATGGCCGCGCCTCGGAGGTGACAGTCGTGGGGATCTCGTACTCTTCGTCTTCGTCTTCGCCGTAGTCTTCCGACTCGCGGTCTTCGCCGCGGGGAACAGCCATGCGGTCGACAACGGAAGCGAAGGAGATCTCCTCCTCCGGTTCAGCCGGCGATTCAGCCGGTGCTGCTTCCACCGTGGCGGCGGCCCGTTCCACCGGCGCTTCGGGCACGCTGATTTCCTCGGCGGCCGCGGCGACTTCTTCGGCTTCCTGGATGATGTCGATGTCGGGGGTCTCGCCGGGGGCGAACGGCTCGAATTCGAGCACTTCCGCTGGCTCGCCGGCTTCGGCGCGGTCCTTCGCAGCCTGGCTGGCGATGTTGATGCGCCAGCCCGTGAGCTTGGCAGCGAGGCGGGCGTTCTGCCCTTCCTTGCCGATGGCCAGGGAGAGCATGCGGTCTGGCACAACCACCGACGCGAGGTGTTCGTCTTCGTCGATTTCGACTTCGAGGACCTGTGCCGGACTCAAGGCGTTCGAAACGAAGTTGGCGGCATCCGGGTCCCACTTGATGACGTCGATGCGCTCGCCGACGAGCTCATTGACGATGTTCTGGATGCGGCTGCCCCGCATGCCCACGCACGCGCCGATGGGATCGATGTTGGGGTTGCGGGCATGCACGGCGACCTTGCTGCGGTGGCCGCCTTCGCGAGCGATGCTCTTAATCTCGACGGTCCCGGCTTTGATTTCCGGAACTTCCATCTCAAAAAGGCGGCGCAGGAGGTTGCGGTGGGCGCGGCTCACCACGATCTGCGGACCCTTCACGGCTTTCATGACTTCGAGCACGAGCACCTTCACGCGCTGGCCGGGGCGAAGGTGTTCGTTGCGGACTTGCTCTGTAAAAGGCAGCACGGCTTCGGTGCCTCGCCCGAGTTCGATGATCATCTGGCGCGACTCGACGCGCTGCACGGTCCCGACGAGCAGTTCGCCTTCCTTGTCGATGTACTCGTCGTAGATTGCGTCACGTTCCGCCTCGCGGAGGCGCTGGAGGACGACCTGCTTGGCGGTCTGTGCGGCTATGCGGCCGGCATTCGGCGGGAGTTGCTCTTCGAAGTCCAGCACGTCGCCTTCACGGGCGTCCGGCTTCCACCGCCGTGCTTCCGCGATGGTCATCTCGACGTTCGGTTCTTCGACTTCCTCGACGACGACCATCTGACGGTAGGCACGAATGTCGCCGCCGATGGGGTCGATCTTCACGTTGATGTTCGGGGCGTTGTCGCCTTCGCGGCGGAAAGCCGAAGTCAGCGCAGCCTCCACCGCTTCGAAAACAACCTCGCGGGGGAGGTTTTTTTCGGCGGCGAGGGCGCTCAGGGCCAGCAGCAGTTCGTTCTTCATAGCTCCAATAAAAAAGCGGGCCTCTCAGCCCACCTCTGGAAAGTGTTGCCGAAGTCAGTATAGCACCGGTCTGCAACCACGGCAGGTTAAACGTGTGGCGGGCCGTTTTCGGAGTAGCTACGCTTGTTTCATGGCCCGCATTTACCTCGATCACGCCGCCACAACGCCGCCGGACGCACGCGTGATCGAGGCGATGCTGCCCATGTGGACGAAGTTCTGGGGCAACCCGTCATCTATCTACCTGGAAGGTCAGGAAGCCCGCCGCGCGCTCGATGCCGCACGCAAGGTCTGCGCGGACCTACTGAAGGCAATGCCGAAGGAAGTGGTATTCACCGGCGGCGGCACCGAAGCGGATAACGCCGCCATCCGCGGCGCGGCTCTTGCACAGCGCGAACGCGGGCGGGGCAACCACGTTGTCACCAGCGCGATCGAGCACCACGCAGTGCTGCACACCGTGGAACAGCTCGAGCGAGAAGGCTTCCGCGCGACGTACCTCCCGGTGGATGACACCGGTCTGGTGGATCTCGGCGCGCTCGAGGCGGCGGTTGGCCCCGAGACGACGGTAGTCTCGATTATGGCCGCGAACAACGAGGTCGGAACGATCGAACCGATCGCAGAAATCAGCCGAATCGCGAAAGCGAAGAATGCGCATGTGGTAGTCCACACCGATGCAGTGCAAGCGGCCGGTGCAATCGACATTACGCCCGCGAAACTTGGCGTCGACCTCTTGAGCATCGCGGGCCACAAGCTGTACGGACCGAAGGGCGTGGGACTCCTGTACATCAAGAACCGTACGCCGTGGCAGGCCATGCTCCTCGGCGGAAGCCAAGAGAAGGCGCGCCGTGCTGGCACGGAAAATGTCGCCGGGATCGTTGGCCTCGCGGCGGCGATGCAGCTCGCCTGGGCCGAATTCGAAGCGCGCAACACCCACTCGCGCGTGCTCCGTGACCGGCTGCTCTATGAACTGCCGGACCGCATCCCGGACACAGTGATCACTGGGCCCGCGGACCCCTCGCGGCGGCTCTCCAACAACTTCAGTTGCTGCTTCAGGAACGTGGAAGGCGAGAGTGTACTTCTCGCACTCGACATGGCGGACATAGCGGCGAGCAGTGGGAGCGCTTGCACCACCGGCGCGCTCGAGCCGAGCCATGTCCTGACGGCGATGGGCATCGACTCAGACCTGGCGCACGCATCCCTGCGCCTCACAGTCGGCGCAGCGACCACGAACGAGGACATCGACCACGTCCTCGAGACTCTGCCGGCCATCGTCGCGCGCCTGCGCACTCTCGCAGGGAACTAGCCACAGAACATGCAGAAAGAGCTCTTATTGGGAGCTGGCTACTCAAGCCCTTGCTGGGCGAGGAAGTCGAGGATGTCCTGGATGGTGCGGATGTTTTCGGCGTCTTCGTCACGGATCTCGAACTCCGCGTCGTCGGCGAATTCTTCTTCGATCGCGATCGTGAGGTCCACGATGTCGAGTGAGTCGGCGCGGAGGTCGTCGACGAGGCTGGCCTCAGGCTTCACTTCGTTCGCATCGACCTTAAGCTGACGGACAACGACGTCGCGCACGCGTTCAAAAACTGTTGCCATGGGTGGATGCCTCCAGCGGCGGTTTGAGGATGCGTTTCCGGTGACGCGGATTTCCCGCCCGGTAGGTTTAAGCGCGGCTAGGGTAGGTTACGCCCGGTACTTGCGGAAGATCACGGAGCCGTTCTGACCCCCGAAGCCGAAGCCATTCGCTGCAGCGGCGCGGACTTCCCGGTTCCGGGCCTTGAGCGCCGTGTAGTCGAGATCGCACTCGGGGTCCGGATTTTCGAGGTTGATTGTCGGCGGGACGACGTCGTGGTGGACGGCCAGCACGGCGGTTAGCGCGCCGACGGCACCGGCGCCGCCGAGCAGGTGCCCAACCATCGACTTGGGCGAACTCAAGGCGAGGTTGTAGGCGTGATTGCCGAACGCCGCCTTGACGGCGCGCGTTTCGGAGGCGTCGTTGAGTGGTGTCCCCGTCCCGTGGGCGGCGATGTAATCCACTTCTTCCGGCCGCATCCCAGAATCACGGAGCGCCTCCTGCATGGCGTCCTGGGCGCCGGAACCGTCTTCCAGAGGAGCCGTGATGTGGTAGGCATCGCAGCTGAGGCCGCCGCCGGCCAACTCGGCGTAAATGCGTGCTTTTCGCGCCGTGGCTCGGACTTCCGACTCAACGACCATGACCACGGCTCCTTCGCCGAAAACGAAGCCATCCCTGTCGCGGTCGAACGGCCTGCTCGCGCGGGTCGGCTCATCATTTCTGCGGCTGAGCGCCTTCATGTTCGCCAGTGCTGCGATGGGCAGGCGGTGGAGCGCGGCTTCCGTCCCGCCGGCGAGAACGACATCTGCTCGGCCTGAGGAGATGAGCTGTTTCGCCTCCATGAAAGAGTAGAGGCCGCTCGCGCAGGCAGCGACGCTCGCGAGCGCCGGACCGCGCAGGCCGAGGTGCATCGACACCTGGCATGCCCCCATGTTCGGCGCCATGATCGGGATGTAGAACGGGCTGACGCGGGCGGGGCCGCGTTCATGCAAGACGAGTTCCTCGTCCATCGTGTCGATGGCGCCACCTGACCCGGTGGCGATGGCAGATGCGGCCCTGCGTCTCTCGTCATCCTTGAGTACAAGCCTCGCGTCGGTTGCAGCGAGTTGCGCGGCAGCCACGGCGAACTGCGCGAAGCGTGACATTCGGCGCGCGCCCTTCGAGTCCATGTAGTTGCCCGGTTCGAAGCCCTTGACCTCGGTGGCGATCGTGACCGGCATGTCCGTGGTGTCGAAGCGCGTGATCGGGCCCGCGCCGGACACGCCGTCAACCAGGTTCTGCCAGAAGTCATGGGCGGTCAGGCCGATGGGCGTAATTGCCCCCAGCCCGGTCACAACAGCTCGGGTCACAGGTTTCTCCCCAGGGTTAGTTCGCCTTCTTGAAGATGACGGCGGAGTTGTGGCCACCGAGGCCAACTGAGGTCGACATTGAGATATCGACCGGCATCGCGCGCGCGACGTTCGGGACGTAATCGAGATCGCACTCGGGGTCTGGCGTGGTGTAGTTGATGGTTGGCGCCACCTTCTGGTCACGAATCGCCATGACGCAGGCGAGTGCTTCTACGGATCCGCTTGCGCCCATGCAGTGTCCGGTGATCGGCTTTACCGAGGAGATCGCCGCCTTGTAAGCCGCATCGCCCATGACCTCTTTGAAGACCATCGTTTCCACACGGTCGTTCGCCGGCGTCGCGCTGCCATGCGGGTTGATGTAGTTGATTTGCGAGGGGTCGATACCTGCCTTGCGGATGGCGGCGTTGACCGCGCGCTTCAGGCCTCGCCCTGTCTCGTGGAGCGCGATCATGTCGTACGCGTCGTTCGATGAGCCGTAGCCGATGACTTCGCAGTAGATCTTCGCGCCGCGCGCCTTTGCCTGGTCATAGTCTTCGAGGATCATCGAGCAGGCGCCCTCGCCCGCGATAAAACCATCGCGATTGAGGTCAAACGGCTTGAGGGCTTTCGATGGGTGTTCATTGTCGCCGGCGAGGGCGCGCATGGAGCACCAGGTGGCGTGATACAACGGGAGAAGGACTGCTTCGGCGCTGCCGGCGATCACGGTGTCAGCGTCACCGCGGCGGATGGTCTCGAACGCCTCGCCGATGGAGGTCGCGCCGGTGGCGCACGCGCTCACCGGCGCGAAGTTGGGACCTCTCGCGCCGGTGTGGATAGCGATGTGTCCGCTGGCGGCGTCGGGTATGAAATTGGCGACGAGGAACGGCGTGACCCGCCGCGGGCCCTTCGCCTCCAGGATGTCCTGGTATTCGAGAATCATGTCCGTCCCGCCGGCGCCCGACCCGAAAATCACGCCAACCATGTCTGCGTTCTCTTCGGTGATTTGGAATCCGCTGTCGGTAAGGGCATCGATGGCCGCGCCCACACCAAATGTGACGCTGCGATTCATGTAGCGCTGCTGTTTGGCATCGACGCGCTCGCCAAGCTCGAAGCCTTTGACTTCGGCCTGGATGCGCACTGGGTAGGGCTCGGGGTCGAACAGGCTGATTGGCCCAATGCCGCTGCGGCCATCGAGCATCGCCTGCCAGGTTTCCTCTGCCGTGTGACCGACGGCCGTAACTGCTCCCACACCGGTGACAACGACGCGGCGGGTCATTGCGCGGCCGCCTCGACGAGTTGCCAGCGGTCGCTCAGCATCCCGTCATAGTCATCACTGATCGCAATGCTGTTCACGCTGTAATCGATGCGCCGGACCAGCTTGGTGAGTACATTTCCGGGCCCGACTTCGAGGAACATGTCGGCGCCCTGGTCACGCATGCGCTCGATCGTTTTCTGCCAGCGCACACCGTGAGTTAACTGATCCCGGAGTTCGCTGAAGACTTCGGGTCCTGTTTCGAGGAGTTCGGCATTCACATTGCCGACGAGCGGGTGCTCGGGATCCTTGATGTGCATTCGCTGGAGAAGGGCGCTCATCCCGTCACTGGCTTTGGCCATCAGAGGTGAGTGGGAGCCAATGCTGATCGGCAGGCGTACAACTCGTCTGGCTTTCGCCTTCTCGGCGAGGTCCATGGCAACTTTCAACGGCTTCAGGTAACCCGAAATCACGCTCTGGCCGTCGCAGTTGGCGTTGGCGAGTCCGACGTAGCCTTCGCTCGAAGCCTCTGCGCAGATTTCGAGAACCTTGTCCTCGGGGAGACCGAGGATGGACGCCATTCCCCCGGGGTTCTCGGCGCCGGCGAGGTCCATGAGGCGCCCACGTTCGGCGACCAACTGAAGGCCTTCGTCGAACGAGAGGCTCTCGGCCGCCACGGCCGCGGTGAACTCGCCCATGGAGTGGCCGGCGAAGAGGAACGGTTCGAGCTTTCGGTCGAGGGCGGCCCAACGTTCCCTCAGTGCTTCGAGCCACGCAATGGAGGTCACGAACGATGCCGGTTGTTGCGTGGCGGTGGACTCGAGTTCTTCGGCCGGGCCCTCCCAGCAGAGTCTCGAAAGATTGCGGTCGAGTACCTCATCGGCTCGTTTGAAAACATCGCGGGCGGCCCTCGAGACCTGGGCAAGCCGGTGTCCCATGCCGACGTGCTGTGACCCCTGGCCGGGGAAGATGAGTGCGAGCCGTACCCACGGCTTCACTTCCTGGTCCATAACGAACCACTGCCCTCCAGAGGGCGCGTGGGGAGCGCCCGTCTGCGTGCGATGGTAACAGCCCCTGAGGAGAGGAGCGAAGGTTTCCTTCAGGCGAACGACCTTCCGGCTGCACTGCCGCCGCGCTACGCTTGCATTGTGAAAGTCCTTGCAATCGAGTCCTCCTGCGACGAAACCGCGGCCGCGGTCATTGAAGACGGACGCGTTCCCCACTCGTCCGTCGTTGCGTCCCAGGTGGACCTGCACGCGAAGTACGGCGGGGTCGTACCGGAAGTCGCCAGCCGCCAGCACCTGCGGAACATCGTGCCCGTCGTCCGCGAGGCACTCGAATCCGCTGGGGTCACGCTCGAGGACATTGACGCGGTGGCCGGAACAAAGGGGCCAGGACTCGCCGGCTCGTTGCTCGTCGGTTACAACGCCGCGAAGGCCATCGCTTTCGGCCGCGACCTACCATTCATCGGGATCAACCACCTGGAAGGTCATATCTACGCCAACTGGCTCGTCGAAGGCCCTGAGCCTGAGTTTCCGGCGCTCTGCCTCGTCGTCTCGGGCGGTCACACGGACCTCGTCTTCATGCGCAGCCACGGCGAGTATCAACGACTCGGCGGCACCCGGGACGACGCAGCCGGCGAGGCTTTCGACAAGGTCGGCCGGCTGCTTGGCCTGCCGTTCCCCGGCGGCCCACACGTCGCCAAAGCCGCCCTCGTGGGCGGGCCGAGCGCCATCTCGCTTCCCCGCGCCTGGATGCACGGTACGTACGACTTCAGCTTCAGCGGCCTAAAGACGGCGGCGCTGCATGCAGTGCGAGAAGAGAAGCACGCGATGGAGAACGTGGCGTGGGAATTCCAGGAGGCAGTCGTTGATGTGCTGGCCGGGAAGACTTCGCGTCTCGCACGTGAATTGGGCGCGCGGAACGTTCTCGTGGCAGGCGGCGTGGCGGCCAATCAGCGCCTGCGGGACGAGTTGCATCGCCGCTGTCCGGTGCCAGTTCGCATCCCCCCGCCGAAGTTCTGCACCGACAACGCAGCCATGATTGGTGCCGTTGCGGGATACCGGCTCGACCTCGGAGAACGGAGTCCCTGGGACGAAGATATCTTCACAACCAACAACTGGGCCCGCGTTTAAGCGCCTGCTGCCTCGATGAAACGCCGCAGCTCTCCGGGGATGTCCGGCCCGGCGGGCTGGTACGCAATCTCAGTGATGCCCGCTGCTTCCAAACGATCGAGGTGCTGGCGCCATTCTGCTCGCGTTCGCGCGAGGCCGAATTGCCGCAGCACCGGCCCATTTACCACCCGAGCGTCCCGTTCGGTCAGTGCGATGAGATGACGGTCGTGCACGGCGATGTGACGTTGCGCCGCGGGCAGCGCATTCACTTCGGCCAGCCACTCCGTCCCGCCTGGGAGGCGCGAGAAGTCAGCGCCGCGTTCCCACATTGCGTGCAGGGCGACGCCGGCGCCGTGGCCGGCCGCCGAGAGTACCCGGATTGAGCCAGGATCCTCGTCATCGGCGAGCACCGTACCGAACGCGAGCTGGACGCACATCGAGCCCTCGCTGACGGGGACCGGAGGCATACCTGAAATGAACATGCCCTGGGCCAGGTCGGCCGCTGCGGCTGCCCCCTTCGGGCCGCCGATGCCGAGTATCATGGGGACCTCTATCGGCCGCGCGGGCCCGAAGCCCTCCGGATGCATCATCTGGATTAAGCCGCCCTCCCATTTGATGGTGTCACCACGCAGCAGTGCCTGCAGGGTCTCGACGTAGCGGCGGACGAAGTTCCAGGAGAGCGGCTTCTGGCCCATCGTCATCCGTCCGGTGAACCCCGAGCCGATCGCCACAGCCAACCGCCCCGGAGCCAGCTCGCTCAGCATGGCAATCGCGGCGGCGTTCACCATGGGATGGCGAAGACTGGGGATGAGCACGCCAGGGCCGAGGCCTATCCGGCTTGTCCGCTGCGCTGCCAGCGCCAGTGAGACCCAAACGTCCGGGTAAAGCGCGGGCGAGTCGTAAAGCCATGCCCGGTGGTAGCCGAGTTGTTCGGCAGCAACGACGTGGTCGGGCGTTGTCATCGAGGTGGTGAAGGCGCAGGAAATAAGCATGACGGGCGGCACTCTAGGGCTGGACCACGGCGGCAGCAATCTGGCCGGATGACCCTCCCGCCCGCGGGATGCGAACATTCGTAAGTGCCACGGCCCCGCCCCAAGCCTAACTCCACCCCCGACGACCTCGCGTTCGGCATCAACGCCTGCTCCATGGCGCTTCAAAGCGGGTTTGCGAAGTCGGTGATGTACTCCCGGGACACGAAGAACGAGCGCGTCCTCGATCTCGTTGAGCAGGCAAGGCAGGCCGGCATTCCGACTCAACCCGTTGAGGTCCTCCGGCTCGACCAGTTGACCGCCGACGGAGTGCACCAGGGCATTCTGGTTCGACTGCGCGCGCTGGAGCCCGTTGACTTGCGGCAGGTAGCTCGGGACGCCGGCAAGTCCTCGCTCGTCCTCATCCTGGACCGTGTCACGGACCCGCAAAACCTGGGGGCTGTACTCCGCACTGCCGTCGCGGTCGGCGTCGACGCGGTCGTGCTGCCGTTGCGGCGTGGGGCTCCCCTCACGCCCGGCGTGCACAGGGCCAGCGCTGGACTGAGTTTCATCGCGCCGGTAGCGGCTCCGCAGAACCTGGCCATGGCCATTCGCACACTCAAAGAGGCGAACTACTGGGTGGTGGCAGCGGATGCGGGCGAAGGCGTCGAGCTAGCCACATCGTTCGATTGGCCCGCGAGGACAGCGTTGATCGTGGGCAGCGAAGGTGAAGGGGTGAGCCATCTGTTGCTCGCCGGAAGCGACTTCCGAGTAGCGCTGCCCATGGACTCGCGCGTTGAGTCGCTTAACGTTGGGGTCGCCACTGGCGCGCTCGCCTACCTCTGGCGGCGCCAGTGGCCGAGTCAATCTCCCCAGGCTTGACCAACCGTGCCGCCGCCGTGCGGGTGGCCGTCGCCCACACGCTTATTTTCAGTTTTGCGCGCGCGCCTGCGAAGCTCCTCCAGGTCCTTCTCAAGGCGGGAGATGTCTCGCTGGAACTCAGGCTGTCGATCTTTGCCGAGACCCTGGGCCTGTTGGAGCCACAGGTCGCGTACCTCACGCACGAGCGAGAGCTCCGTCTGAATCTCGTTGGACTGCGTGGCGAAGTCTCGGGGGGAGAGGGACTGGCGCTTCTTCGAACGTTTCATGGCGCAAAGCTCCAGCTTGAGCGTGCCCGAGAATGCCTTTCAGCGGCATAACGCGGGTCACGTTCGCCGTCGCATTGTGAAGAAGGCGTCCCG
>CAYTBM010000004.1:9790-37944 GCA_964436025.1 uncultured Anaerolineaceae bacterium | reverse complement strand
CCGAAGTATTCTTGGCTCGCCGCAAACCCAGCAGGAGTGTGCCGATGGCCGCGAATCCCGTAACTGAATCAGGACTGGATCTGTCCTGGCTGAACCTCTACGACGAACCGACCTCGGCGGTGCCCGGCAAGAAGGGCCTCACGCTGAAAGAAATCAACCTCGGCAAGTATGCCGACGACCGCCGTGGCGCCGGCGATATGACGTACCGCGCCCGCGGCGCCATCGCTCGCCCCGGTGCGCAGCGTTTCGGCCCCAACTACCAGAAGAAGTCCGACGTCTGGTCCGAAAACTGCATCATGCTTTACGAGGAGGCCACCCAGCGCCAGTGGTCCTCCGCGCGCGACATTCCCTGGGACACCCTCGAAGCGCTGCCGGACGAAATCGAGCGCGCAATGTGCCAGCTGTGCACGATGCTGACCGAGGTCGAGTTCATCGCTGGCGACGTACCCGGCCAGTGGATGCCCTTCGTCAGCGCCCAGGACTTCGAGGCCGGCCTCTTCCTCATGAGCCAGATCATGGACGAAGCGCGCCACACCGATGTCTTCCGTAAGCGCGCTCTGGCCAACGGCGGCGGCCTCCTCGCCCAGGGCGCCGGCCTCGGCCTTCGCACTCTCATCGAGGCCCGCGACTTCACCGAGATGTCGGTCCTCATGCACGTCCAGGCCGAAGGCTTCGTCCAGTCGATGTTCCGTATGGGCGAACTCATCGGCCAGACCGACGCCGACAAGCGCATCTTCCGCATGAGCGCGCAGGACGAGTCTCGCCACCTGGCGTTCGGCGTCATGCACCTGAAGTACGTGCTCGACACGGAGCCCGACCGCCGCGAAGAGATCCATCACTACCTGGACAAGGCCGAAGGCGATGCCGCCGGCGGTGGTTCAGGGGATGTCACCTTTCCGCCGGTCTTCGAATCCCTCTGCCTGTTGCTGGGCGGTGGGCCGGACAAGTTCGACGAGGGCCTGCAGAAGTTCCTGCTGCTTCGCAAGCGCCAGATCAACGAGTACGTCCACCGGCTCGGGGTTGCGGGCCTCGGCGACCGCCGCAACCGCCTCGGCCCCCTGATGGCGCAGTTCCTCGATCCCGAATAACTCGAGGTTCCCGCTCACTCAGTGCCCCAGTTCACCACCGCCCCGGGGCGGTCGGAGGTTTGACTATGTCTACAGGAGAAGCGCTCGCCAAAGCGCAGGAAGCAGCACAGATTCCCCAGGATGCACGCGACAAGGCGCGTGAACTGGGCTGGGAAGACGGGCTCATCGAGCTCGCGCTCCAGAAGGGTCACAGCCTCGCCATCATCTGGCAGGCATTGCGCGGCGGTGTCAGCGGCGCCCAGGCCAAGGAGTTCCTGGTCAGTGGCGGCACTCCCACGCCTCGTGACTTCAGCTGGATGAAAGTCCCCACTGAGTGGGGCATTCGCGCCCGCGCCAGTGACCCGAAGATGGGCCTGACGATCGGCGACCTGAACGTCGGCACCTACGGCGATATCCCCGATGTCTGGTACAACCGCTCGGAAATCGCGCGCGGCTCGTACCCGAACCCCATCAACGAAGACATGGGCTACACCATCTTCGAGAAGGCCATCGTCTGGGCCGACTGCTGCGTCCCGCTGTACGAAGAGGCGATCCGCGACCGCTGGGTGTCGGCGACGGACCTGAACTGGGCCAGCCTCGAGGCCCTGCCGGACGACATCGAAAAGGCTGTCTGCCAGGTCATGACAGAGCAGAGCGAGCGCGCCTATTACACGGGCGCCCTCTGGTCTGGCTGGCTGCCGGAAATCAGCTACGGATACCTGGAGCTGAAGCTCTTCCTATCGGCGGTCATTTATGACCTGGCACGCCACTCGGAGGCTTTCCGCAAGCGCGCGCTGGCGAACGGCGGCGGCCTCGGCCTCCAGGCTCCGACCGATTTCTCTCGTGTCGCTCAGGAAGCTCGCAGCTTCCCCGAGCTTGCCGCGGTGCTGTTCGTGCAGGACAGCATGCTGTACACGCTGTTCAAGGAGGGCGAGCGGCTCGCCCAGAATCAGCTCGAGCGTGACATGTACCAGTTGGTCGCCAAAGACCGCGCACGCATGCGCCAGTATCACATCGACCGCCTGAAGCATTTCCTGTTCAAGCTCCCGGAACGGCGCGAGGAACAGAACCTTTACTTCGCCAAGGCCGAAGCCAAGATGGTCAAGGATTGGGCCGACAGCGCCGTCGCGGAGCCGCTCGCCATCCTCCTCGGCGGTGGCCGCGACAATATTGCCCAGGGCCAGGAGAAGTTGAAGGAACTGCGCAAACTGCAGGTCCAGAACTACGTCGCCGACCTCAAGGAAGCAACGTTCTTCCGCACCCACCTCAACGGCCGCATGCAGGAACTCCTCGCCTGAGGCCTGCTTCCGCTACAAATCAGAAGGGGCTCCCTCTGGGAGCCCCTTCGTTTTGGTTGTGCTGGACATCGCTCAGGTCAGGCCGAGGGCTACGCGGATGCGTTCCACGAAGCTCTGCGATTCGTCCGCGAGGACGCGCTGGATGCGCTCTTCGCGTCGAATCTCGCGGAGGGCCTGTGCGTGCTCGTAGCGACGTCTCAGGAACTCCGGCTCAGGCTGCCCGGACGCGATCAGTCGCCCGTCATGCGTGGTGATGATGCGACCGTCCAGCGCGTGGATGATTGCTTGCAGCATTTGGTTCTCTCCCTTCATTTCGTGTTGCCTGAGGCAACGCTCTCGCGGTTCGGTGTGCCCCGCGCAGTCAGGCATGGCGCTCGCGGAGCGCGGTCTCGGTGGCTGGATGCGCGGTCTGGCTGGCCTGTGCCCGGGAATGCCGCAGCCATGCGCGACGGTGCATCACGGCCGGGTCCTTCGCCAGGTCCTCGCCGAGCGGCTTGTTGGTCGCCATGGCGGCAAGGCGGGGCGAATGCGTCATTACCAGGTTCAACACGGTGTCACTCCTTGAGTGCACTGGTGTCCTTCCGAGGAAGGACGCACGAATCTGATACAACGAACACAAGGATTCGATGCAGTAACTGGCGAATGCGTTACTGGAGCCGCCGAGTCATGGCGGCAAAGAGCGGATCTCTTCGTGGGCTGCCGTTCGTGCTGGGCGGGAGCGTCTGTGCTGTAAAACAGAAACGCCGTACCGCCTGGCGGTACGGCGTCGAAGGCCGTCCTGCTGTTTCAGGACCGTTACCTTACCGACGCTACTCCGCGAGCGGTCGCCGCAGTGCGAATATTCTTCACCATTGGAAACTCCTGTCTGGCGTTGCCGCGCTTGTTGTTGAGAACGAAGTTACGGTCGCGAAGGTTAACTGTCAACGAACAAATTCGCGCCAGATCCGGGCCAATGTGGATCCCTTCACACACCCACGGTTTACGCCCCGCGGGCTACACTGTCCCGGATATGGCCGTCCCCGGATTCGGCGAAGAGCTGCGCTACGTTGGCCGCGACGGCCTCACGGGGATGCCCGCGCGGGTGGATGACCACTTTATCGCCGAGACCGAGCGCGCCATCGAGCGCTACGGGCTCGACGCACGAGAACCCGTCCCGCCGCCCGCTCCTGGCCCGGTCGACATCGCCTGGCTGACCGTCGCGAAGCTCGGGATAAGTCGTACGAAGGTGGGACGCTTCGGACTCGACGCCTACGGGCGCCTCGACGTCCCGCAGGACGCATCGACGGTAGGCTGGAATCCCGCCTATTGCCAGCTTCCGGGACGCGGCGGCGCCACTTTCCTCGCTGCTCATGTTTACTTCGGGGGCCGCCCTGGGGTTTTCGCCCGCCTTTCCACGCTCGCCGCCGGTGACACCTTCGAAATCGGACTTAATGACGACAGCGTGCACCGTTACCGGGTGACGTCGGTTATCGAGTACGCCCTGGCCGCTATCGACATGGGCGCGCTCCTCCGCGGTCGCGAAGGCATCGAGAGCGCCACCCTCATGACCTGCAGCGGCCCGCCAAACGAGGGAGAGTACGCGTTCCGCACCGTCGTTCTGGCCGAGCGCGCGTCCTAGGAGAACGCACCATGCCTGCCGGCGCCGGCCGCGAAGCGCGCCGCGCCGTCCCTCGTTTCGCCGGAATTGATGACGTCCAAACCGCGGCGCGTTTCGTTCGCCAGCGCTTCTTCGAACTCCAGGTCCCACTGTTCCAGGGCCGAGAGGCGATCACTCCTCATGCAGCGCTGTGGGAACGCCGCAATCTGCATTGCCAGTTCCTTCGCGGCCTGAAGTGCCTGGCCCGGTTGGACGATGCGGTTCGCGAGGCCCATCTGCTGCGCCTCGTCACCGCTTACACCCCGCCCCGTGAGGATGAGGTCCATGGCGTGGCTTTCGCCGATGAGACGAGGCAGCCGCACGGTCCCGCCGTCCACCAGGGGCACGCCCCAGCGCCTGCAGTACACGCCAAATACGGCATCCCGCGCTGCCACGCGCATATCGCACCACAGGGCGAGTTCCAGGCCACCGGCCACCGCGAAACCCTCGACGGCTGCGATAACCGGCTTCGAGAGGCGCATCCGCGAAGGCCCCATCGGCCCGTCCCCGTCAGAGGCCGTACGGTTGCCGCCGCCAGTGGCCACCGCCTTCAGGTCGGCGCCGGCGCAGAAGTAGCCACCCGCGCCCGTGAGGATGGCCGCTGCGAGCGACTCATCGGCATCGAACGTTCGGAACGCGGCGGCCAGCGCAGTGGCTGTCTCGCGGTTGACGGCATTTCGCACCTCCGGCCGGTTGATGGTCACGATGGCGAGCGGGCCTTCGGTTTCATAGCTGACGGTCATACAGGCGGCACCTCCAGTTGTTAGGCGGATGGTAGCGCCGTAGAGTCGCCTTAGGGGCAGTCTTCGTGGTGGAACGCGACTTCAGCGGGTTCGACATCCGTGTCTGGCAAACAGACTCGATCCCTTCCGACGTCTTCGAACAGGTGAAAACCGTCTTCGCGGAGAACTACCGCGATGCGAACTTCGGCTACCTGGAAAAGAATGCCGGAAAGCTGCGGTTCATGACGACCGCTCGCGAACTTGCGACAGGGCGCATGGCCGGCTTCGCTCTGGGCGAATGCCGCGTCATCGACCTGCCGCGGCTTGGCGCCTCCAACGTCAACCTGGCCGGCCTGTGCTGCGTCAGCCCTGATTACCGCCGCCACGGCTTGTTTGGAAGGCTCGAAGGGCTGGCCCTGGGCGCGTACAAGCCGCCGCCCGCGGATCGCTATCTCTCCTGCGGCCGCTGCGCCCACCCTGCGAGTTTCCGAAACTTCTTTCGCAACCCGGACGCAGTACCGCACCCGGGGAACGAGCCGACTGAATGGCAGCGCGAGGTGGGGATTGCCGTGGCGGAAGCCTACGGTTCACCGGGCTTCGACCCTCAGACCTTTGTCGTCCAGGGCAGCGGCGTCCCCATCGGCTGGCCCATCATCGAAATCGAAGCCACGGAAGACGAGTGGGCGATCTTCAAGCCGGTCGACCGCGCGAAAGGCGACTCGTTGCTTGGCATCGCCTGGAATCCATCCCCGCCGCCGCGCTGGCAGGACACCCACTTGGGGGACAGACTTCGGCCCGCTACCCTGTAGTGGAATGCCAACAAAGTTCCACTCAACCGCGACCATCGCGGACCGCGCTTACCTCGTCGCCGCTGACCTGCCCCACGCGCTTCTTCCGGCCGTTGAGAGCCTGCAAGAACTTGCCGAACTCGCGAAGACGGCCGGTGCGGTCGTAGTCGGTTCCACCACGCAAAAGCTCGAACACCCGAACGTGGCCACTTACATCGGAAGCGGCAAGGTCGAGGAAGTCGTCCTCGAACGGAAACGGCTCGAGGCCAACGTGGTCATCTTCGACGACGAACTTTCGCCCTCGCAGCAGCGCAACCTGGAGAAGGCGCTGGGCGTGAAAGTCATCGACCGGACGGCGCTCATCCTGGATATCTTCGCGACGCGCGCTCAGACCCGGGAGGGCCGCCTCCAGGTCGAACTGGCGCAGATGCAGTACCTCCTTCCGCGCCTGGCCGGCCAGTGGTCACACCTGGAGCGAATGGAGGGCGCAATCGGCACGCGCGGCCCGGGTGAAACGCAGATCGAAACGGACCGCCGCCTCATCAATGCGCGTATCGCCAAGCTTCGGCGGGACCTGCGCGAAGTGAGTATGCAGCGCGAACTTTACCGGCGCCGCCGCGCACGCAACAACGTCCCCGTCGTCGCCCTGGTGGGCTACACCAACGCGGGCAAGTCCACGCTCATGCGCTCGCTCAGCGGCGCCGATGTGCTCGCCGAAGATAAGCTTTTCGCCACGCTCGATCCGGTCACGCGCCGGCTCGGCCTTCCTTCGGGCGAGGTGGTCCTGCTGACGGACACGGTGGGCTTCATCCAGAAGCTGCCGACGCAGCTCGTTGCAGCTTTCCGCGCCACCCTGGAAGAACTTTCCGAAGCGGATCTGCTGCTTCACGTCATCGACATCTCGCATCCGAACGCCTTCGAGCACACGGAAACCGTGGACAAGACACTGGCGGAACTCGGCGTGGCGGAGAAACCGGTGCTGCTCGCCCTCAACAAGGTTGATGCGCTGCGCGACGAAGACGGCGACACCGTCGAGGATTACGACCACGCCAGGGCGCTCATCCTCGGGGCGGGCGCGCCCCCGCGGAACGTTGTCCTCATTTCCGCCCAGGAACGGTGGGGCCTCGACGCCCTGCGCCGCCGAATCGAGGACGCCCTCGACGGCGGCATTGACGGCGAAGCCGGTCACATCGCGGAATTCGTCGGGCGCGCCGTTTGAACCCCGCAGAGGGAACCGGTAGAACAGCCGCATGACACAAGACGCCCCGCCCATCCCGTTCGAGCACGCTGATGGGCCGCTCACGGGTTACCGCGTGCTCGATTTCGCGGACGAAAAGGGCCAGCTCTGCACTCGCTTGCTGGCCGAACTCGGAGCGGAAGTGATCAAGGTCGAGCCGCCCCGTGACGGCGACCCGACTCGCCAGAACGGTCCGTTCTTCAAGGGTGAGTCAGAGGCGAACAAGAGTATCTACTGGTGGGTGATGAACGCGGGCAAACGTTCCGTCACGCTCCAACTGAAACTCCAGGCAGGCCGCGATGTGTTGCGCAGGCTCATCGCCTCGTCGGATATCGTGGTGGAGACCTGCGCGCCCGGTGAGTCTGCCGCGCTTGGCCTGGACTACCCCAGTGTGAGCGAGGCGAACCCCGGGGCCATCCTCGTCAGCATCACGAACTTTGGGCAGTCCGGCCCGTACGCGAAGTGGGCCGCAACCGACCTCGTGGGTTCGGCGATGGGCGGCCAGATGCACGTCAACGGCGACGCGGAACGCGGCCCCTTGCGCACGACTGTCCCCCAGGCCTTCACTCAGGTGAATGTCCAGGCCGCCGTTGGCACGATGACGGCGCTGTACGCACGGGCCGTAAACAACGGCCTTGGACAGCACGTCGATGTGTCCATGCAGGAAGCCATGATGGCTGCCATGGATCACGCCGGTCCCACCTGGGATATCCGCCGCGTCAACACAATTGGCCCGGGCATCAATCGCCAGAACGCCGGCATCCAGGGTGGCCGCTACCTCTTCGAAACCGCCGACGGCTGGATCACGGCCCTGCAGGCCGGCGGCCTCATCGGCCCCAACGCGAACGCCATAATCGATTGGCTTGCGGAGGCGGGCGAAGCACGCGGCCTGGACAGCGCGGAATGGCGCGGCCGGCTCACGGCGTTGGTCCCGCTGGCGCCTGAGGACCGTGGGTACGTTGAGGAAACCATGAGCGCGTTCTGCCGACCGCGGCTGAAGGAGCCCCTCGTCGCGGAAGCCCAGCGCCGCGGCGCCGGCTGGGCGCCCGTCTTCAGCCCACGCGAAATCGTCGACAGCAAACAGCTGGCCGCGCGCGACTACTGGGTGCGCGTCCACCACGACGACCTGGGCGAGTCGTTCATCTATCCCGGCGCGCCCTTCAAGTTGAGCGAGACTCCGTGGAAGCAGCGCGGCCGCGCCCCCCACGTGGGAGAACATAACGAGCAGGTGTACGGCCTACTCGGGATCGACGCGGCGGAGTTGCGCCGTCTCAAGTTGAAGATGGTGGTTTGACAATGCCTGACGCTCTTCAGAAGCCGTTCGCGGGGCTACGCGTCGCCGATTTCGCCTGGGTCGGAGTCGGACCCCTGGTCTCGAAGTACCTCGCGGACCACGGCGCCGAGGTCATTCGTATCGAATCCAACACGTATCCCGAAGCCCTGCGCCGGGTGCCGCCGTTCGTCAACGACGCGCCGAACGTCGACGGCTCGGGTTACTACGCGAACTTCAACAGCTCGAAGCTTGGCGCCTCCGTCAACTTGAAGCACCCCCGCGGACCGGAGCTTATCAAGCAGCTCGTGGCGAAGTGCGACATTGTGACTGAGTCGTTCACCCCCGGCACCATGGCACGCTTCGGCCTGGACTACGAGAGCCTTCGTGCCGCCAGAGAAGACCTCTTGATGATATCCATGCCGCTCTACGGCCAGACCGGTCCCTGGGCGAGCTACATGGGTTATGGGCACGTCCTCCAGGCTGCGTCTGGCTACAACCATCTCACCGGCTGGGAAGATGGCCCGCCCATCGGCACCGGTGTGGCGTACACCGACTTCCTCGTGCCGCATATCGCTGCGACGGCGCTCATCGCCGCGCTGGACTACCGGCGGCGGACCGGGAAGGGACAGTACATCGACTTCGGACAGCTCGAGGCGGGGGTCCATGGCCTCTGGACCGCGATCCTGGACTGGACGGCCAACGGCCATGAACAGGTGCGCCTCGGTAATCATGACCCTGAGGCGGCTCCGCACAACGCATACCGCTGTCGTGATGGGAAGTGGGTGGTCGTCGCTTGCGCTACCGAAAAGCACTGGGAGGGACTGAAGGCCGCGCTGGGCCGCCCCGAGTGGTGCGATATGGAGCGGATGCGCCGCCGCTGGCAGCGGATCAACGAGCAAAAAGAGATCGACCGGCACCTCGGCTACTGGTTCGAGGACTTCACGCGCACGGAAGGCGAAGCTGAGTTCCAGACCGAGGAAGGCGTCGAAGGCCCGCCCGTGCGGAAGTTCACCACCAGGCAGGTAGTGGAGCTGTTCCAGTCCTTCGGAGTGCCGTGCGGCATCGTCCAGTCGGCCGAGGACCTGGCGAACGACCCGCAACTCAAGGCGCGCCACCATTACTGGTACCTGGAGCATCCCTACATGGGTGTGCGCCAGTACGACGGCCCAGCCTTCAGGCTGTCGAAAACCCCCGCCGAGCTGACCAAGGCGGCGCCGATGCTTGGAGAGGACAATGAGTATGTCTATCGCGAACTCATCGGGCTGGATGAAGAGGAGTATTACGATCTGCTCGCTGACGGCGCCTTCGAATGAGCCCGCATGCGGCCCACAAAGATAAGAGCCCCGGCGAATCGGCCGGGGCTCTTATTGTGTAGCCGTCGTGTCCGTGGAGCGGTTTACTTTGCGGCCGCTGGGCTCGCCGCCGGCGCTCCGCCGCCGCCGGGCGCCGGAGCGCCATCCTTCACGACAAGCTTGCCGGTCATCTGCGTCGGGTGTGCAGCACAGTCGAAGGCATACTCACCGGCGGCCGGCGTGGTGAAGGTGAACTCGATTTTTTCCGGACCACCCTTCAGCGGCAGGGACACTTCGTCGCCTTCACAGCCGGCGGTGCAGCCCTTCAGGAGGCCACCCGTGGCCTGCGGGCCGGCGAAGATCTGCACGTTGTGCGGCGGAGACGTGTCCTGATTATCGAAGATGAGCGTGATCTTGGTATTCGGAGGCGCCGTGATCGTCGTGCCTGTCGTGAACTTGGTGTTCTTGGCCGTGATCACGTTGTCGGCGGACCCGCCGCCGTTGCCCGGCTCGACTGTGCCGCCACCGCCCGCGGCGTTGTCATTGCTGAAAAGGTTGAGGCCCGCTCCGACCATGAAGCCGCCGACAATTAGCGCGCCGAAGGTCGCGACCATCGGTCCAAGGCCGAACGAGAAAGACGTGTCCTTGGTGTCGCGCACGACTTCCATGTCGAACACCTGCACCGAGCCGGGGACCACCTGGTCCGGCGTCTGGGAGAGGATGTCGAGCATCGTCTTGCGGGTTTCTTCGTAGGTTGCGAGACGCTCGCGGTCAGCCCACGTGGTCTCAACCAGCACCTGCGAAGGCCCTGCTTCTGCGGGCGAGACGATGACGCGCAGGTCCTGGAAGCCATCGAGGTCTCGCAACGAGCTGTCCCGACTTTCGAGTTGCGCGAGGACACCGCCGTCCTGCCGTGAAGCCACGTACTGGCCTTCGGGGATGGCGAAGGTCACCACCTGCGTGTAGCGCGCGTTGCGCGGCCTGGTGTGGTCGCCTTCTTCGGCCTTCTTCTTCATGCGGCCGTCTTCGTAGGCCCATCCGCACCCCGCGAAGAGCGTGATGGCGGCTGCCGCGCCCAACAGCGGGCCCGCCCAGTCGTTGCTCCGGTCACGTGAATAGAAGATAAGGGCTGCGCCCAGCACGAGGGCCGCCAAACCTACAACCAGAGGCCAGACGCTGGGGTCCGGAAGGTGGATTTCGTGCTGTTCGCCGTGTTCGCTAACTGGATGATCCATCGAGCTTTCAGTCTCCCGGGGGCAGAGGGTACAAGCTAAACGATGTAGAGGGTAGTGAAGAGCGCGATCCAGACAACATCCACGAAGTGCCAGTAGAAGGAGCACGCTTCCACCGCTTCGTGGCGCTCGGCCGAGAATTGCCCGCCGAACGATCGCACCAGCATGACCAGCATGAAGACGATGCCGCCGGCCACGTGGGCCCCATGGAACCCGGTCAACGTGTAGAACGTCGTCCCGAAAATCGTATCGCCGGACTTGAACGGCAGCTGACTGTAGTCGTACATCTGCGCCGTCAGGAAGGCGAGACCGAGGACGATGGAGATGAACAGCCAGCGAATCAACCCGGACCGGTCACCCTTCTGGATGGCCCAGACGCCGAGCTGCATGGTCACTGAACTGAGCACGAGGACACAGGTTGCGATGAACGGCAACGCAAATTCGAGGTGGAGCTCGACGCCCCGCGCCTCTTGCGCGGCGGTGAGCGCCGGCGGCCATTGCGGCGAGTCTGCCCGGGCGATGAAGTACGCTGCGAACAGACCACCGAAAAACATCACCTCGGAGGCGAGGAACAGGATGAAGCCGAGCATGCCATTGCTCAGTTGCTCTTTGTGCTGGGTGCCGGCATGTGCGGTCATCGGGGTACTCCTCGAACTGTAGGGACGTCTGGTTTAGTGGCCGCCGGCCTTGCCGTGGCGAAGGTCGAACAACGGGCGTTCGGAATGAATCTCCGGAACGTCATCGAAGTTGTGCACGGGCGGGGGCGAACTCGTCCACCACTCCAGGGTGTTCGCTTCCCATGGATCGTTCGGCTGGTCGGCCGGCTTCAGGAAGGCCTGCACCACGGCGATCAGGAACGGGATCATCGAAACGGCGATGGTGAACGCGCCGATCGTCGACACAGTGTTCAGCGTTTGCCAGCCCATGTCGTTCGAATACGTGGCGATGCGCCGTGGCATGCCATCCAGCCCAAGGAGGTGCATCGGGAAGAACGCCAGGTTGAAGCCGATGAACATGAGGGCGAAGTGGAGCTGGCCCAGCCGTTCATTGAGGCGGCGGCCCCAGATCTTCGGGAACCAGTAGTACAGCCCCGAGAAGACGGCGAACACCGACCCCCCGAACAGCACGTAGTGAATGTGCGCGACGACGAAGTAGGTGTCATGGAGAGCGAAGTCCACGGGCACGGCGGCGCTGAACGCGCCGTTGATGCCGCCGATGAGGAACATACTCAGGAAGCCCAGGGAGAAGAGCATCGGAGCTTCGAAGGTGATTTGACCGCGCCACAGTGTGCCCAGCCAGTTGAACATCTTCACCCCCGTGGGGACGCCGATCATGCCGGTCATCAGGGCGAACCAGGGCTTTAGCACGGCGCCGGTGGTGAACATGTGGTGTGCCCACACGCTGAAGCCGAGGCCACCGATGCCCATCGTGGCGAAGACGAACGCCTTGTAGCCGAACAGCGGCTTGCGCGAGAAGACCGGCAGGACCTCGGACACGATGCCCATGCCCGGCAGGATCATGATGTAGACGGCCGGATGCGAATAGAACCAGAAGATGTTCTGCCAGAGGATGGCGTTGCCGCCACGGTTGGGGTCGAAGAACGCGCCGCCGAAGTTCCGGTCGATAAACAGCATTACGAGCGCTGAGGCAAGCACCGGCGTCGCCAGGAGCTGCAGGACCGCTGTTACCAGGACCGTCCAGCAGAAGATTGGCATGCGGAACATGGTCATCCCGGGCGCCCGCATCCGGAACATCGTCACCAGGAAGTTCGCCGCACCAATGGTCGATGAAATGCCGAGCATGATGACGGCGATAATCCAGAGGTCCATGCCCACGCCGGAGTTCTGGGCGAGGGGGCTATAGGCCGTCCACCCGGCGTCTGCGGAGCCGCCGAAGAGGAACCCCGAGAACATCAGCAGACCAGCTGGTGGAAGTAGCCAGAACGAAAGTGCGTTGATGCGCGGGAAGGCCATGTCCAGCGCGCCGATTTGCAGCGGCACCAGGTAGTTGCCGAAGCCCGCCCACACCGGGATCACGAAGAGGAACAGCATTGCCGAGGCGTGCATCGTGAAGATCTGGTTGTACTGGTCGTGGTTCACGAACGAGTTGTCCGCCACGGCCAGCTGCGTCCGCACCAGCAGCGCCAGCACACCGCCGACCCCGAAGAAGAAGATCGTCGTGTAGAGATACAGGATTCCGAGCTTCTTGTGGTCGACGGTCATCAGCCAGTCGAGCACCGCCGGGCGGCTGTAAGACTTCGGTTGCGGGATTGCGATGCTGGACATAGTTCCTCCGGGGCCTTGGCCCTATCGCATGTTCCCCGGCGCACGAGGCGCGCGGGATACTCGGGGACGTTGCTACCGCGGCTGCTGCACGGACGGCTGGGTCACCTTCTGCTCGGAAACCCACTTGTCGAAGTCGTCGCGAGACACGACTTTCAGGGTGAAACGCATGAGCGCGTGGTCCAGGCCGCACAGTTCCGCGCACTGGGCGTGGAACTCGCCGATTTCACGCGGCGTGACAACGAAGCGGTTATCGCGGCCGGGTACAACGTCGAGCTTGTACAGGAAGTCACGCACGTAGAACGAGTGGATCACGTCGTTCGAAGCCAGCGCGAACTCCACGGGCTCGTCCACGGGCACCATCAGGGTTGGAATCTGGGCAGCCGTGCCGGTAATCACGATCTGGCCGGTTGCGTTAGGGTCTGGAGTGTTCTTCCCCAGGTCGTTCAAGTCGTAGGTGAAGCCCCACTGGAACTGGAATCCCTGGACATGCACGGTGAGGTCCGCATCGGGGGCCTTGTTTTCGACCTGCCGCAGGACGATGAAGGAATACGTGAAAATGGAGACGGTGATCGCGACCGGGATCGCCGTCCAGATGACTTCGAGGAGCGTGCTTCCGTGCGTCTGGGCGGGCATACCGTCGCCGCGCTTCCGGTACCGGAAGATGCACCAGATGATTGCGCCTTCGACCAGCACGAACACGACCGACGCGATACTCAACGTGAAGATGTACAGGTTGTGCATCTTGTGCGCTTCGTCGGTAATGCCGCCTGGCTGAGCCGACTGCGCCGAGGCAACCGAGATTGAGGCCAGCGCGAACAGGGCCACTGCAAGGAAAACGAGCGCTCGGCGGCTTCGCCGGAGCATCCCAGGTACACGCATTCCGTAAGCCCCCTCTGGAGCCGTTTGCCGGGCGCGTTTTCAAGGCGCGCAAACCCGGTTGTGAACGGCGTCGCAATCGGATTTATAGGACGGGGTTCCCCACGTGTCAAGGAAACGCGCACTACCTTTATCAGATTCAACAATGGCCGATTGGCCCCATTGGATCCGTCTAATCGGGCACTCTTTCCGATCCTTTGGCCGTCACCTTCGCGACGTGCGAGACTGGCGCGGTGAGGCTTTTGCGCATTCGTGGAGGTTCGCTCCGCCCAGGACCGCTCGCTGCGTTCCTGGCGGCGCTCGTCGCGCTCGCCCCGTCGGTTGCCCTCGCGCACGGAGCCGACGCCCCGAAGCCATCTCTCTCGGTGCTGCTCACAAGATGGGAATTCGACCCCGTGTTCATCATCGTGGCGGGTAGCGCGACCTGGTGGTACGTCGCCACCGCGCGCGCCGTCTCCCACGGGCATCCGGCGTCGCCGTGGCCGCGCAAGCGCCTCGCCTTCTTCCTTTCCGGCATCGCCGTCATGGCGTTGGCTGTGATGTCGCCGCCGTTCAGCTACGACGGCGTGCTCTTCGCGGTCCACATGTGGCAGCACATTCTGCTCATGATGGTAGCGGCCCCGCTCATGCTGCTCGGTACGCCAATCACCCTGTTGTTGCGTTCAGTGAGCGGTCCGACCCGGAAAAACGTCATCCTGCCGATCCTCCACAGCCGTGTCGTGCGTGCATTGACGTTCCCGGTGGTCGCCTGGCTGCTGTTCGCGGGCACGATGTGGGGTTCGCATTACTCGCCGCTCTTCAATGCGGCGCTGGAACACGAGTGGTTGCACTGGTTCGAGCATGTGCTCTACGTCACCGTCGCCCTGATGTTCTGGTGGCAGGTCATTGGCCTGGACCCCACTCCCTGGCGGATGGCCCACCCAATTCGGATGCTGTACGTCTTCCTCCAGATGCCGCAGAACTCGTTTCTCGCACTCTCGATCTACGGCGCCGACAGAGTGCTCTACTCTCACTACGCCACAACCCTGCGCACCTGGGGACCGTCGCCGCTGGCCGATCAGCAGCTCGCCGGGATCACGATGTGGGTGGTTGGCGACGTGCTTTTCCTCGCGGCTGTGGCGTTCGTCATTGCCGGCTGGGTGAAGCACGAGGAACTCGAAGCGAAGCGCCAGGACCGCGCCCGCGAGCGAGAGAAGGCCGCCGCCGCGGCCGCTGGGACCAGTTAGTCCGGTCGCCGGAGGAGCGCTGTCGAGCCCTCTATCCCTTCCAGATGCGACGTGTCGTTGGTGCGTTCGAGCGATCGATACGGACTCGAGCCCCCTCGTTCCGCGAGGACCGTGATCCCGGTCACGTCCGACCGAAACCCGACATCCTCCATGGCGTCCGCGGTGAATCCGAGCCAGGCCGAGACCAGCGCTTCAATCGTTCCGCCGTGGGTGACGATGAGCGCCGTCGCCTCAGAGGCGGGCAAGGACGCGACGAACGAGGCCGCGCGGGACTGGAACTCGCGCCACGTTTCCGAGCCAGGCCAATGGCGAAGGTCCGCTGTCCAGCGGGAGGGTTGCGGCCACCGCGTGTTGGCCTCTTCCCAGCTGAGTCCTGCCGCCTCGCCGTTGTTCCATTCGCGTAGTCGCTCGTCGAACGTGGGTAGCAAACCGAGACGTCGCGCGATGTGGTCTGCGGTTTCCCGGGTCCGCGCGAGGTCACTAGCGTAAAGAGCTACCGGTACCCCGTTCAGCTCGCGCCCGAGCCGCTCCGCAACTCGCTGCGCTTGCCGGTGGCCCAGCTCAGTGAGTGGCGTATCCGTCCAGCCGCCCGTCAGTCCACGGACGTGGTGCTCCGACTGCGCGTGGCGGACGAGGATGAAGGTTCGCGGCATGACAAAATCCCCTGTGCCAGGGAAGGAACGTGCAATCGCGAAAAGAGGTTACCCGAGGAGCGCCGCGTCGATGCCCATCGAGACGAAGACGAGCGCGAGGTAGAGCAGCGAGTACTTGTAGAGCCGGATAGGAGGAGTTGTCTCAGGCTGCCTGAAGAGCTGGAAGGCGTAGAAGATAAACGCGCCGCCGGTGCCGACTGCCGTCGCGTAAAAGATCCAGCTGAGGTCCGCAGCCGGCCCGAGCGCGAGCGAGATACCCACCAGCATCACGCTATACCCCAGGATCTGGAGCCGCGTGTACGCCGGCCCGTTCGTGACCGGAAGCATCGGCACGCCGGCTTCCGCGTAGTCGCCCTCGAGGCGCAGCGCCAGCGCCCAGAAGTGCGGCGGCGTCCAGAAGAAGATAATCGCGAACATCACCAGCGAGGCCACGGAGATGTCGCCCGTCACCGCGGCCCAGCCCACCATCGGCGGGAACGCGCCCGCTGCTCCCCCGATGACGATGTTCTGCGGGGTCCGGCGCTTCAGCCAGATTGTGTAGATGAACACGTAGAAGAGCAGGGCGGCGAGGGCAAGGAGTGCTGCCGCCAACGTCGTCGTCGCCCAGAGGAACACGAAGGCGACGGCGCCGAGCGTTACGCCGAAAACCAGGCCGTGGGCGGGTTCGATTTCGCCGGTCGCGAGCGGCCGCCGCTGCGTCCGCCGCATTACCGCGTCGATGTCCCTGTCATACCAGCAGTTAATGGCGTTTGCGCCCGCCGCCGAAAGACTCCCGCCGATAAGCGTCGCCAGTACAAGCCAGGTGGACGGCCAGCCCCGCTCGGCGACCATCATCGCCGGCACCGTCGTGATTAGCAGCAAGGAGATGATGCGGGGCTTGGTCAGCGAGACATAGTTTCGAACGGTCGTCGCAATATCTGGCCGGGCAAGGGACATGGCATCGGCGGTCAAGCGGCGGCACCGGCTTTCTTCAGGGGACTGCGCTCGGCGACGATCACCGGCGCGTAGAACGACAAAGCAATTGCAGCTGAAAGCGTAAACCAGATCGATGCCGCGATCACCGTGTGCGAGATAGTGAGCGGGTCAGGAAACGTGTACCACACGTTGAGTGCGCCGACGACCACCTGGACGACATAAAGCACGGCCAGCGTGATCGCCGTGGCGCCGGCCCAGCGCACCTCCGCGCGCCGGCGCCAGGCGGCGACAACGAGCGGTACGATCAGGAACACGAAGGCTCCGGCTAGATAGCGGTGCAGCATGTGGACCACCTCGTGGTCGTCTGCGGCAGGGACGACGGAGCCGTTGCAGAGCGGCCAGCCTTCACAGGCCGTCGCCGCGCCGCTCTCCGTCATATAGCCACCTATCCACATTACCGCGGCCAACCAAATCATCGCGGCAACGGCCAGCCGGCCGATTGGCCGGGCGGTGGCGCGCTCCGCGGCTGCGTCCTTCCGCCGGGGGTCTTCCACGAACATGGCTACGGCAACGCCGGTCTCGCAAAGAAGGACGACCATCGCGGTCAGCAGGTGCGTCGCGACGACTTCAGGAGGCAGTTCGCGGACGACCGTGAGCGCCCCGAGGAGCCCCTGGATCCCCACGAGCGGCACGGTGGCCGTTGCGAGCCAGACGATGAAGGGGATGTGGCGGTAGAACTTCCAGGCGCACACTGCCACGCCGATCACCATGAAACCGACAAGCATCGCCACGAAGCGGTGGGAAAACTCGATGATGGCGTGCTTGTGGCCGGGAGGGACCGCCCCGCCGTGACACGTCGGCCAATCGGGACATCCGAGGCCGGAGCCCGTCGCGCGCACAAGCACGCCGACGGCGACGAGGACGAGGGTAGCCAGGGCGGTAGCGACCGCGAGACGCTGGGCGAATGTCATGGCGAACGCTTCGTGGCCTTTCTGGCGCGTGAGCCAGCGCTGTTGCTCTGCTCGGCCGGGCGCCCCCACCCAACCGTATGTCCCTGAAGCAAAGGGTGCCGTTCAGCGCAGTGTCGCGCAAGAAATCGTCCGAAAAGGAAAGGCCATGTTGGCCTAGAAGCCTTGCGTGCCGTCCAGCCAGCGCAGCCCATCAACCAGCACGCCCCCGACTGCCATCTCCCAGTGTAAGTGCGGTCCGCTGGACAACCCGGTTGACCCGATGAGGCCGAGCACATCCCCGCGGCTCACCTGATCGCCCACCGAAACGCGCAGCGCGGACTGGTGTCCGTAGCACGAGAAGATGCCCCCGCCATGGTCCAGCACCACCAGGTTGCCGCGGTTGAGCGTCCGCTCCGCGAGCACCACCAGGCCGTGATTCGTGGCATGAATCTCGGTGCCCGCGGGCGCCCCGATGTCGGTGCCGCCATGGTGGCCCCCGCGGGGCCCGCCGTTGAACGACCGCTCTTCCCCGAAGTAGCCGCTGATAGCCACGTCGCCGCCAAGCGTCAGGGGCAGAATCCAGGGCATATCCCAGCGCCGCGGCGAAATGCCGGCGTACAGCGCGTTCAGGCGCGGCTGTTCGTCGACAAGCGGTGGGTCTTCCGGCGGCGACGGCGGAGCGTTCGGGTCCGGTGGGGGGATGATGATGTCATCGAAGGTCCACTGGGTTCGTCGCACATTCAGCGTGTAGCCGTAGTTCAGGGGCTCGTTGAGCGTGTCGTTCAGGCTCACCGTCAGGGTCGTCGGACCGGGTGGGTCGAGCACCCCAAAGCCGACGAAGCCGGCGAGGCCTTCGGGGCCTGGGGTCAGTAAGTAGGAGCGGCCAAACACCTGCGCGATACCCGTAAGTGCGTTCGTCGCCGTTACGTAGATGGCGCCGCCCTGGTACGGCTCGAAGAACGAAACGTGCACATCGGGATAGAAGCCGTCATTCGTGAGCCCGGGGCTCACAATCCGGTACGGTGTGTCCGGCAGTTGGGGCATCTCTTCGCCGAGGACACGGCCGGACTGCCCGCGGCCCAGGGCTGCGACCACGAGGCTTGTGGAAGCGCCGGCGAGGAATCGGCGCCGGGTCAGCATGAGGCCAACGTAGTCCCACGAAATCTCTCAGTCACCCCACTTTGTGTAAAAACCGTTTACACGCCGCGAAGGGAACGCCGCGCCGCATCGCGTGCCGCATCAACGATCGCCAGCGTCCGCGCGGGGTCCGGAATCCCGTCCAGGATAAAATTTGGGACCTCCCCGGCGGTCTGGCATTGGACATCTCCGAAATTGAGCAGCGTGTTTAAGACGCCCTGCTTCACCACGCGGATATCCTCCACATCGACCAGGTCCGCTGAAGCCATCTGGTGGTGGAACCAGTGCTTCTTGATGGAGTCCACCAATCGCTGATTCGTAACCGCCCAGATGTCGTTCTGATACCGGTACCAGTGGAAGTACGCCCGCACGCCCCAGTACAGCGCCCACAGGATCAACGCGGCGCCGATGGCTTTCCCGGCAATGCCGTCGAATCCGAGCGTGGACAGCACCACGATGACAACGCCAACGGTGGCGACCACGCCGGCAAGCACGATCAGCGCGAGCTGCGAATAGAAAAAGATCCAGTGACGCCGCGCGAACAGGAGGATGGCCTCATCCTCCTGCAGTTCGAACGGGAGCTTCACCCCCGCTGCCTGAGATTGGACGGTCATTCGTCCAGCCCCGGCGCGCATCGGGACGGTGGCCTAACCACCGAACCCAGCGCCTTGAATTGGCGAACGCGCTTCGGCGCGCATCCGCTTCAACAGACGGTTTGAAACCACCTTCGCAGACGGGTGCGTGCCCCCGTTTCGGTCGGCCTCAGCGTGCCAGGCCGCCAGCCGGCGACTCGCTTCGGCCGCGTCCTCGAGTTCCTTGCAGTCGATGCGTTCGGTGTTGATGTCGATGACGACGGTGTCGCCATCCTCCAGCAGGGCAATCGGCCCACCAACCAGCGCTTCTGGCGAAACATGACCAATCACGAGGCCAATCGATCCACCGGAAAACCGGCCGTCGGTCATTAGCGCAATGGTGATGCCCTTCTGGCGGCAGATTGTCGTGATGCGCGAAGTCGGATCGAGCATCTCCGGCATGCCCGGAGCGCCACGCGGACCTTCGTAACGGACGACCACCATGTCCCTGTCGGCGAACGAGTCAGGTGACTCATCGAGCTCGCGCAGCAGCGCCGCCTCGCTGTTGAAAATCCGTGCCCGCCCGATGAACTTGCCGTCCTCCAGCCCGCCTTCTACACCTGCGACCTTGATGACCGCGCCGCCGCCTGGGGCGAGGTTCCCGTGCAGGAGGCGAAGGCCACCCGTGGGCTTGTAGGGCGAGCGGAACGAGTGCAACACGTCTTCGTCCGGCGCCTGCGGCGCGAGGCGTGTCACCTGCTCGGCCAGCGTTTCTCCCGTGCAGGTCAGGCAGCTGCCGTCGAGATACCCGCCTTCGAGCAGGTCCTTCACAACGACCTGCAGCCCACCTTTGCCGTCCACGTCTTCCATATAGAAGCGTCCGAACGGGCGGACATCCGCGACCACCGGCACCCGCCGCGAGAGCGCATTGAACTCGGCCTCCGAGATCACGTCCTTCCACAGATCGATCCCGGCCGCCCGAGCGATCTCCACGCTGTGCAACACCACATTCGTCGAACCACCGAGAGCGATCGCGACTGTTAGCGCGTTCCGCAGCGACGCTGGCGTCACAATGTCTCGCGGCCGAATCCCGCGCTCGGTCATCGTTGCAAGGCAATCCACCAGCTGCGCCGGGAACTCGTCGATGCGTCGCCGGTCTTCCGCTGTCGGGGCGACCATGTGCAACGGTTCCATCCCGAGGACGGCGATGAACGACTGCATCGTGTTGTAGGTGTACATCGCGGCGCAGCTGCCGAAGCCGGGGCAGCCGTTCATTGCATAGCGCGTGCGTTTGTCGTCGTCCGGGTCGCCGGCGACCTGGAACGCTGACACGAGGTCGATCCGCTCGCCCGTCTCAGGGTCGCAGCCGGGTGTAATCGACCCGTCGGAGACCAGCACCGCAGGGACGTTGTGTTCCAGGATTGCGGCCAGTGTGCCCACAGGCGGCTTGTCGCATGCAACCACCGCCACCACGCCCTGCACGTCGTTCCCGCTCAGGTGCAGGGTCACCGAGTCATGCACCACCTCGCGGCCGATGAGCGAAAAGCGCATGCGTTCGGTCCCGTTTAACTGACCGTCCGAAACACCGATCGTGTACGCCGGTGCGATCAACCGCACGGCAAGGTCGTCACTGGTAATCCGGTCCGAAAGAGCCTTATGAATGGCGTCGACCTTTGCATTGACGCCGATGTAACACTGGCTGTCGCCGAGGTTGCCGACGACCCCCCAGACGGGGTCGTAGATCTTCGTCGGGTCCTGACCCAGGACGCGCGCGGTCCCGACACGCTGCACATCGCGCCCGGGATTTCGCGAAACAAAAGGCTGGTGCTGAGAAGTGCTCATGATGCCCGACATGTTCAGCCATCGCGCGCGGGCCAGCAATGCGGCGTCGCGGCTTGTGCGCACCGCCCCCGCCTGTCCGAAGGTTCCGGTTGAAAGTGGGTTGTTGAGAACAACCAACTCGCCGTATTCTTTGTATTAGGGGGCTCCATGCGCCGGACCAGTTTTGCCGAAATGCCGTGTTCCGTTGCTCGCACGCTCGAAGTGGTGGGCGAGTGGTGGACGATGCTCGTGATCCGCGAAGCGTTCAATGGTGTGAGACGGTTCGACGACTTCCAGAGCAACCTTGGCATTGCCCGCAATGTGCTGGCCTCGCGCCTGCAAAGCCTGGTCGACAACGGTGTCCTCGAACGCCGCCAGTACCAGGACCGTCCGCCCCGCTGCGAGTACCGGCTCACGCAGAAAGGCCGCGACCTGTACCCCGTCCTCATTGCCATGCTCACGTGGGGCGACAAATGGATGGCTGGTGAGGCCGGCCCTCCCTTGAAGCTCACCCACGAATGCGGACAGGAACCGGACGCGACACTTGTCTGCTCCCACTGCAAAGAAAAGCTCGACGCGCGCCAGGTGAAGGTCGAACGGGTCATTGGGGCTTGAGCCGCTACACCATCGGCCAGGGATAGTGGCGCGCCTGGCCAGGCAGCGGGAACGTCCGGCTTCGCAACAACCGTTCGATTCGATGCAGCAGCGCAACTGACTCGTGTTCATGGAGCAGCGCAAGGAGCGGCTTCGCGTCGTCGGTCTTCGCGGCGATCCCCAGCCCGGCGGCCTCCACGTCTTCGAGGAACTCGTCCGGTACCGCCTCGCCAGCCCAGTCCCAGATCACCGACCGAAGCTTGTGCGTGGCGTGGAAGCACAGTCCATGGTCGATTCCCCAGATGTGGTTTCGTTCGTCCAGCAGGCAGTGCCCACCCTTGCGGTCCGCGTTGTTGGCGACAGCATCGAAGACGCACATCCGCATCAGCTGCGGTAGCAGTTCGTCCCGCTCGCGTTGCACGAAGAAGTGCGCCTCAGGGTCATGCGGGATGAAAACCTGCACTGAGCCCCGCCCGTGGGGACCATCGCGTAGTACCGTCGGTGGCACGAAATCCCAGCCCAGCAGCTTCGAGAACTCATAGGCCGCCGCTTCGTGCTTGTACAGGTGGCCGTCCGGGAAGTCCCACAGCGGCGATTCGCCCTTGTGCGGCTTGTAAATCGCCCCGAACGTCTCGTCGCCCGCGCACAACTGCGCCATATACACGTAGTTCGATGAATACCAGACCGGCCGGCAGTCCAGGAACTCGGCCTCGTGAAGAAGCTTCTCAGCCCCGGCGAAATCCACCTGGGTGGTCATCTTTCTGAGCTTAGCAGAGCCGGGGTTCAGGCATCCGAGTCGTCGTCGTTGATGCAGACTAAGTCGATCAGACACTCAAGAGCCAATCCCCGCTTGTTCGGGCGCCAGTTCGAGTCGAAACCTGTGGTCAGGAGTTCGTCGGCGAGCAGGTCGGTTAGCTCTCGACGCACATCCGCCGGTAGTTGGTCGAGTCCGGCCTGGACAACGCGAGAACGGACCTTCGGAGCCCGATCCCTCAGGAACTCGTCCAGCACATCGAGGGTCTCAGGATCGAGGGACGCCATCAGTTTTCCAGGTTCGGATTCAAGACGACGGCGACCTTCATCCTTTCGGCCAGCTCTCGCGCGTTCTCCAGGATGGTCACACCCCCGACGACGGGGCGAGCGTCATAGCCGGCGCGCGCAAGGATTTCCGCACAAGCACTAGCCCGCTCCACATCGTGACGGTCCACCATCGCTGAAGCTTCAACGGCGTATACCACTTCATCTCCGCGATCAGCGCCGTTCGGTTCAAAGCCACGAACCACAATGTCGAGCTGGTTTACCTGCAACCAGTCATCATCGCTGATCTTGCCCTGCCGGTCCGCCTCCCGGAGCAGTGCTAACTCGGACGGCAGGACAACTTTCGCTCGGTTCAACCTGCGGCCAAAGTAGCCCGGGGCGTTCCGCCGGAGCCGCTCTTCCACCATGAATCCGGTCAGTTTGCCCGTCTTGTCGTCGAGGCGGGCGAGATGCTGTTCGGTCCGGGTTTGGGCTTCTGCCAGCGTCGATAGGCGATCGTCCAGCGAGGCCAGGCGTCCATCGAACGCGGCCAGCCGCTCATCAAATGCCGCCAGCCGCTCATCGAACGCGGCCGGCCGCTCATCAAACGCGCGCATCCGTTCATCGAATGCCACGCGCGTCGCGTGCAGTTCTTCGCGCATGCGGTCGAGCGCGGCTTCAATCTTGCGAAAGTCATCAGCGACGATCAGTTCGCGCAGCTGCGCAAGCCACTCCGGATTCTGGCGGAGCACGGCGAGAAGGTCCTGAAAGTCAGAAACGGTGAACGCCATCAGCCTCCATCATAGCGGATGGCCGCCCGCGGCCCGCGCGCCCGCAGCGCGCGCCCTACTTCCCGCCCGGCTCCGCCCGCTTGATGTAGAAGGTCATGCTCTGCATCGCCAAAACGGGGTCGATGTGCCGGATGACCACGTCCTTTGGCACATGAGCAGTGATCGGTGCGTAGTTCAGGATCGCGTGGATGCCGTAGGCCACGAGCTTGTCGACTACTCCCTGCGCGTCCGTGGCCGGGACCGCGACGATACCGATGTCCACCCGGTGCGCTTTCAGGAACTGTTCGAGCTCGTCGATCGGGTGGACGATGGTGCCGCCGATTTCTCGACCGATGACGGCCGGGTTGGCGTCAAACGCGGCGACGATTTCGAATCCCTGCGGGCCGAAGCCGCCGTACTCGGCAATAGCCTGCCCGAGCCGGCCAACGCCCACGAGGCACAGCCGCCACTGGCGGTCGATGCCGAGGATTTCGCGGAGCGTGGAAAGCAGGCTGTTGACGTTGTAGCCGCGCCCTTGCTTGCCGAACCGTCCGAAGTAGCTCAGGTCTTTTCGAATCTGGGCAGGCGTCACGTCGAGCAGTTCGCCCAGAGCCTGGGAGCTCACGACCGTCTCGCCCTGCATCACCAGTTCCGTCAGCGCGCGGGCGTAAACCGGCAAGCGGTTGATGACGACTTCAGGGATTTCGAGGCTCATGCGGGGTTTTGTGAAATCCGTAACTTTCGAGGGACTATAGTCCCGCGCGCTTGTCCGGGTCAATTTCCCCGAGCCATGGGTTACACGCCCGTTACAAATGCCTTAACGAGGAAACAGTGCTGCGATCGACCGCACAACTTCGGCGTCATCCGCGAGGCTCACGGTGCGCGGATCGAGCAGGCACGAGTCGTCGGCTACCCGGCTGATGATCGGCACTGGCGCTTCTCGAAGGCGGCGCGCGGTTTCAGCCGCGCCCCACGGCGCCCGGATGCCGGTGCAGTACGTGGGTACACCCTGGCCGGGCAGCGAACCTCCGCCGACCATCGTCGTCGCGGCGATGACAGAGCCAGCCTCACCGGCTACTCGGGCCCAGGCTCTCGCCCGCCTCCGTACGTGGTTGGGCTCCTGGCTCAGCATCCGCCAGATGGGGATTTCCCCTCGTTCCGTTTGCAGCAGGTAGGTCAGCAGAGTCGCGTTCAACGCGGCGATCGTGAGCTTGTCCAGGCGCAGCGCCCGGGCGAGCGGGTGTTGCCTCAACGCCGCCACCAATGAGCCCCGTCCGGCGATGAGGCCGGCCTGTGGCCCCCCCAGTAACTTGTCGCCGCTAAACATCGCCAGGTCGACTCCCGCGGCGAGCGACTCCTGAACTGTTGGCTCATGTGCCAGGCCGTACTCCACGGTGTCGATAAGGCAGCCGCTCCCCAGGTCGTCCAGGCACAGCACGCCGTGCCGATGCGCGAGTTCGGCGAGGTCGTGCGCTGAGGGCTCGGTGGTGAACCCGCTGACCTGGAAGTTCGAAGCGTGGACGCGGAGGACGGCCGCCGTATCCTGGCCGATGGCGTCCTCGTAGTCGCGAACGTACGTCCGGTTGGTGGTCCCGACGTCAATGAGACGCGCGCCGCTCTGCCGGAGGACATCGGGGATGCGGAAGCCTCCTCCGATCTCCACAGATTGTCCCCGCGAAACGATGACGTCCTTCCCGGCACAAAAGGTCTGCAGGACCATGAACAGCGCGGCGGCGTTGTTGTTCACGGCCATGCCGTCTTCGGCGCCGGTCACTCGCCGCAGGAGCGCGCGGACGTGTTGATGGCGACTCCCTCGCGCGCCGGTTGTGACGTCGTACTCGAGGTTCGAAGCAGCCGCTACAGCCTGTACCGCGCTTATGGCGCGCTCGCTCAGCGGCGCCCGGCCAAGGTTTGTCTGCAGGATGACTCCCGACGCGTTGATCACCCTCCGAAGCGAGGGCGACGAAATACGGTCCAGTTCTTCGGCCACGACTGCCGCGAGTTCCGCCGCCGTGCCGGGCGCCGCGCCCGCGGTGAGCGAGCGGCGAGCCTCCGCGGTGACCTCGCGTACCGTAGCCACGACCAGCTCGTGCGGCTCCCCGCGCTCGCTCAGTTGGGCGAGTACTGAATCGACAGACGGGAGGCTCCTGCGCGGGTCGTCGGCCATGCGAGGAGTGTAGCGGAAGCTATCGACCCGCCCTAACGGCGTTATCGATAAGTCACCGGCAAGGCATGGTCATGTCCGATTGACCACGCTTGGATAACCGTTGACGATAACCGTACCCATTCCCTCGGAGCTCTTTGTGAACCTGCGGATCCCCGGCCCGACGCCGTGTCCGGAAGATGTCCTTGCCGCCGGCGCGGCGCAGATGATGAACCACCGCGGCCCCGAATTTGCCCAGATCCTCCGCCGCGTCACCGACGGCCTGAACTGGGTCTTCGGCAGCTCGTCAGACGTGCTGTCCTTCACCACATCCGGCACCGGCGGGCTCGAAGTCGCGGTCGTGAACACGTTGAGCCCCGGCGACAGGGTGCTTTCCGTCTCGATCGGCTCGTTCGGCGACCGCCTGAAAAGCATTGCGAAGACCTACGGCGCCGACGTCGTCAGCTACGCCACTGAATGGGGCGAAGCCGCCGATCCTTCAGTTATCGGCTCGATGCTGGACGAAGATCAATCGATCAAGGCGGTCCTCGTGACCCACAACGAGACGTCCACCGGCGTCACGAATCCGCTCGAGGCGATCGCGAAAGAAGTCCGAGCCCGGGACCGTCTCATCATCGTGGATGCGGTGAGTAGCATGAGTTCCATCCCCTGTCCTGTTGAACGCTGGGGACTCGATGTTGTCGTCAGTGGCTCCCAGAAGGGCTGGATGGTCCCGCCCGGACTCGCCTTCGTCTACATGAGCGAGCGCGCCTGGGCAGCCAACGCCGAGGCGAAGATGCCGCGCTTCTACTTCGATGCTGCCAAGACGCGTGATTCCCTCGCCAAGCTCCAAAACCCCTGGACGCCGGCCTTGTCCATCTACTATTCGATGGACAAGGCGTTCGAACTGCTTCGCGCCGAGGGGCTCGAAGGCATCTTTACCCGCCATGAAGATGTCGCCGCCTATACCCGCGACCGCGTCAAGGGCATGGGGCTGAAGCTCGTGCCGGTGAACGAACAGTTCGCCTCGAATACCGTTACCGCCGTGTGGTGGCCCGAAGGCGCCGATGGCAAAGCAATCAGCAAGCGCGCCCGCGAAGAGTTCGGCGTCGTGCTCGGCGGCGGCCAGGGCAAGCTCGACGGCAAGATTTTCCGCGTCGGCCACCTCGGCTGGTTCCAGAAAAGCGATGTTGCCGAAGCTCTCGATGTCGTCGAGAAGCTTCTCAACGCCTGAGTTCAGTCGCGTTCCGGTAAACGAAGGCCATGCAGATTGCATGGCCTTCGTCGTTCATGCATACTGCATCGCACATGAACGCAAGCGAGTTCAGCTCGATCCGGACAGCACTGGGCCATTCCCAGGCCGCCATGGCGGCCGCCCTTGGCGTGGACCAGGGCACCATCAGCCGGTGGGAATCGGGAAAGACGCGTATCCCCGCCCCGGTCGAACTCGCACTGAAATCGTTGAGGGAGTCCCAAACTATGGCCGAAGAACGCCGCCCGCGCATCCTGATCGCAGACCCGGTCGCCCCCGAAGGCATCGAGCTTCTCCGGGCGGTCGGCGACGTCGAAGTGAAGACCGGCCAGGCTGCCGATGCGCTCGTCGCCTCCATCGAGAACTACGACGCCCTTGTCGTCCGCAGCGAAACCAAGGTGACGCGAGCGATCATCGAAGCAGGCGCGCGCCTGCAGGTCATCGGCCGGGCCGGCGTGGGCGTTGACAACATCGACCTGGAAGCTGCCACGGAGCGCGGCGTCATTGTCGTAAATGCTCCACAGGGCAACACCATCGCGGCCGCCGAGCACACAATCGCATTGCTCATGGCCCTCGCCCGCCATGTGCCCCAGGCCGACGCCTCCATGCGCGCAGGCAAGTGGGACCGCAAGAGCTACGTCGGCACCGAAGTTCGCGGCAAGACGCTCGGCGTCATTGGCCTCGGGCCAATCGGATCGGAGGTGGCCCGCCGCGGGCTCGGACTCGACATGCGCGTGCTCGCCCATGACCCCTACGTTTCCGAAGACCGGGTCCGTGCACTGGGCGCTGAACCGGCGGACTTCGAAGGGCTCATCGCCACCGCCGACTTCATCACCGTCCACGTTCCGATGACCGCGGCTACGCGCGGCATGATTGGCGCCGAGCAATTCGAACGCATGAAAGACGGCGTCCGCCTCCTGAACGTCGCTCGCGGCGGGATCATCGACGAAGCCGCGCTGGCCGCGGCGGTCAGGTCCGGCAAAGTCGCCGGCGCGGCGGTGGACGTCTACACGGCCGAACCCATCGCAGAGGACAACCCGCTACTCGGCGACCCGCGGATCATCACCACGCCACACCTGGGCGCCTCCACCGCTGAAGCCCAGGAGCGCGTCGCCGTCGATGTAGCGGAGCAGATTGTCGACGTGCTTTCCGGCCGCCCCGCGCGCTACGCCGTCAACGCGCCGATGCTCGCGCCGGAAACCTTAAAGGTCGTCGGTCCCTACATGGCCGTCGGTGAGCTGGTCGGGACAGTGGCAACCCAGTTGGTGACTGGCAAGCTCAAATCGATCGAACTCGAGTATTCAGGCGAAATTGCCGAATACGACGTCACTCCACTCAAGGCCTCGGTCATTCGTGGCCTGCTCAAGCCAATCAGCGAAGAGACCGTGAACATCGTGA
>CAYTBM010000004.1:0-9690 GCA_964436025.1 uncultured Anaerolineaceae bacterium | reverse complement strand
TCGGTCATTCGTGGCCTGCTCAAGCCAATCAGCGAAGAGACCGTGAACATCGTGAACGCGAACATCATCGCCCAGTCACGCGGCTGGGATATCGCCGAGCGCCAGCGCACCTCCCACGAGGTCTTCAACAACCTCATCGACCTCAAGGTCATCACCAGCGACGAAGAAGTAACCGTCGGGGGCACAGTCGAACACGGCCTCGCCCATATCGTCCTCTTGAACGGCCTCGACATCGACCTCATGCCAGAGCGCGGGACCTTCCTGCTCGCCTGCGACAACGAAGACCGCCCGGGCATGATCGGCCGCGTCGGAACCCTCCTCGGCAAGTTCGATATCAACATCCAGTCGATGCAGGTGGGCCGGCGGGGCCGGCGCGGCCGCGCGCTCATGCTTATTGCGGTCGATGAAGCCCCGACTCCGGAACAGATGTCGGAAATCGAGGCCATCGACGGCATCTACAACGTACGCCTGGTGCGTTTCTAGCGCCCGCTGCCGTTAACCGGCCTGAAGCCAGGCCCTGGCTTCTTCGAGGTCCGTAAACACACCGGCGGACACGCCTTCGCGTACCGCGCCCAGCTGGAGCGCCTGCCGGTTCAGCCCGAACATTGCCGGCCGAGGCGCGAACACCGCCACCTTGAGGCCCGCGGCTTCCGCCCGGCGCGCCTGTTCGGCGAGCACGTAGGCATCCGTCTGCACGTCGGTCACTGCTGAATAGTCCACGAGCACCCGGGTGGTGAGGGCGCTGCTGAACGGCGGCGCATTGAAATCGAGCGCGGCTTCCACCACGCCTTCAAGGCGCACCTCGAGGTAGTCATCGTGACGAAGCAACTGGTAGGGCAACGCTTCCCCCGTAGTCGAATGAAACCGCCCGCTCCCCAAGTCACAGCGTGCGCGAAGGGCCGGTTCCAGTCAGTGACTTTTTTCACAAGTTAGTTCGCGGCCTGCCTCCCGCGGAAGCCGAACATCACCTGGGCGACGCGCCTGATCTGGATCTCCTCCGATCCTTCGGTGATGCGATAGCGGCGATGGTGCCGGTAGATGTGCTCGAAGGGCATGTGCCGCGTGTATCCCACGCCGCCGTGCGTCTGGATTGCCTGGTCCGCGGCGTTGCACACCAGCCGGTTTGCCCGGTAGTTGCACATGGCAACCTTGTCGCTGATCTCCATGTGGTGCGTGGAATCGAGTTGCGAGGCTGTCTTATAAACCAGATTTCGCACCATCTCACATTCCGTCTGCAACTCAACCAGCGGCCATTGGATTGCCTGCCGCGTGGAGAGCGGCTGCCCGAACGTGATCCGCTCGTTCGCGTACTTCACGGACTCGTTAATGCAGTACTGGGCGGCGCCAACTCCGGACGCAGCCTGCCGAATCCGGTTCTCATGCGTGAACGTGTTCGCGAGGGCCAGCCCATCGCCTTCCTTGCCGAGCATCGCATCGGCCGGCACACGCACGTCTTTCAGGGTCACCTCGGCGTGGTCTGACGGCATGTTCAGCGTCCACCACATGAAGTCCACCGAGAACCCCTCGGTCTCCACGGGGACGATGAAGCAACTGATGCCCTTGGGCTTGCCCTCTTCGCCTGACGTGCGCGCGAAAACAAGGTCGTGCGTCGCGTTGTGGAGGCCGCTGTTGAACCGCTTCTGCCCGTTGATTACCCAGTCGTCGCCGTCCCGGATCGCCCGCGTCTCCAGCCACGAAGCGTCGCTGCCATGGCCCGGTTCGGTCAGCCCAAACGCTACCCTTGTCTCGCCGCTGAACATCCCGTCGAGGAACTGCTTCTTCTGCGCCTCCGTACCGTAGTTCTCCCACATCTTCACCGTGGGAAAATTGCCGACGACTGAGCTCTCGTTCTGGAGGTCGTTGTGCAGTCCGAGCCCCTTCGCCGCGAGGTGCTCGCGAATCACGGCCATGCCGAGGTTCGTACCGTCACGCCCGCCGTAGCGCTTCGGCAGCGCGTACCTGAGCAGGCCGGCCTTGTCCGCGCGGCGACGCATCTCGGCCAGCAGGTCTTCCCAGTCCTTGCGCGGCGTGCCACCGTTCTCAAAATCCGTCCGCGCATACTCGCGGCGGTGGTCGAAAAACCGATTGTTGTCGTCTTCTTCCTGGAGCGGCTTGATCTGCTCCTCGATGAATTCATCGATTTCACGGAGGATGTCCTTGATGTCCTGGGGTATTTCGAAGTCCACGCTTTGCCTCGCGGAAGTTTGTGTTGCACCTTCGTACGCGGTTCGCTCTGCGCATGCAACCGCCACGCGGACAGTGCCGGCCGATCCAGCGGCCAAGCCTGGAGCGCAGTCCTGAACAACGACGTCACCGCCGTCATCCTGGCCGGCGGCCGAAGTTCGCGCTTCGGTTCGGACAAGGCATCAGCGCGGCTTGGCGAAAACACCTTCCTCGAGCATGTGGTCGCCGCGTGCGCCCTTGTCGCTCCCCGCGCGGTGGTGGTCCTCGCGCCGGACCAGGAACCTCCGCCGGGCGCCATGCGAACGCTCGACTTTGCGCGCGATGCGACACCCCACGAGGGGCCGCTCGCCGGTGTCATCGCCGGCCTCGCCGTGGTTGGGAGTCCCTGGGGGCTCGTGTGTTCGTGCGATGCGCCGCTCGTGCAACCTTCCCTGCTCGCCTTGTTGGCGTCTCGCAGGGCGGACGGCGTCGAGGCCGTCCTGCCGGAAGTCGAAGGGCGGATTCAGCCCTTCCCCGCGGTGCTTGCCGTCTCGGCACTCTCGTTGCTACGAGACGCCCTCGACGCCGGCGAACGGCGCATCGGGCGCGCGCTCCAGCAATTGCGGGTCGCGGTTGTTCCGGAGATCGAGCTGCGCGCAGCCGACCCGGCGCTGCTGAGCTTCCGAAACGTGAATACGGCGGTAGATCTCGCGGCCCTCGAAGCCGAAGGCCGGCACGGCGGCGCGGCCCGGGACGGCTAGATGTCCAGGCGGTTCGCCATCAGCCAATCAACGTTAAACCCGAAGAACCGTGCTGCGTTCAGCCCCAGGATGTTCGCGCGCTCGTCGTCATTGAGTTTGCCCATCGTCCGCTCAATCGCCTGCTCCGAGTGGGGCCACGATCCTTCGTGGTGGGGGTAGTCATTCGCCCACATGAAGTTGCCGCCGAGGTCGTACTCGCGGACGAGGTCGATACCCGGCGGGTCTTCCTGGAATGAAGCGAAGCAGTGCTTCCTGTAGTACTCGCTGGGCAGCATCTGGAGCTTCGGGAACGCCCAGAAGTGGTGGTGTTCATAAGCTTCGTCCATTGCTCGCAGCATCCAGGGTACCCAGCCAATTCCAGCCTCGATGCTCGCGAACCGCAATTTCGGGAAACGATCCAGGACGCCGGAGGAACAGAGGTTCACGATCGGCTCCGCAGTCGGAGCAAGTGAGTGAATGACATAATTGATGACTGCACCGCCGTTGCCCCTGGCCGCGCGAGGGTCTTTGCCCGTCGAGACATGGAACGTGAAGGGCATGTCGTTGTCCTGGATGCACGCCCACAGCGGGTCGAATTCCGGCAGGTTGTAGTTCAGGTCTTCCGAGCTTCCCGGCCCCCAGGCGGGCTTGCAGGGCAGGCTGAGCCCGCGGTGGCCCAGCTTCGCCGCCCGTTCGATCTCCGCAATCGCGCCAGGGATGTCCCCGGTGGCAATGCAGGCCAGCGGCCGCATCCGGTTGTAGTGCCCGCCGAAAATCTCCCAGGTCCAATCGTTGTAGACGCGGCACATGGCCTGTGAAAACACGGGGTCAGGCGTCGCCCACATCTGCAGCCCTCGGTTAGGGAAGATAATCTCGGCGTCGACGCCGTCACGGGCGTGGTCCTTCAGGCGCTCCTCCGGGTCGCTCTTGCCTACCTTCGCGCGCTCCTGGTCCTCGCCTTCCATCTTCAGGTCCCGGATTTTCACCGGGTGGTAGCCCTCGACGATCGACCACTTCGTGCCTTCAGCGTCGACTTCGATGCGCGGCAACCGGTGCCGGAACTTCTCTTCGATCCGCTCCACCCAGAGGTTCGGCGGCTCGTTGACGTGGCAGTCCGCGGAAATCATCAGGTATTTGTTCGCGGCGCCCGGGGTTGCCACGTGTGTCCAGCCCTCGTGCCCAGGCGTCACGTACCGGTGCCGATTGAAGTGCTCGCTCCGCGCAAGCGGGTCCATCGTGTTGATGTCGGGCCGTTCGATCGTTGTCATGCGGGTGCCTCCTGCGGCGTGGAGTTGATGAATGAGAGCCGGCTGAACGGCTGGGGCGCATCGAAGTCGAGGGTTGTGACGTCGAGCGTGGAAAGCCCGGTAACGCTGGTGACATCGGCGTACTCAGCGTCCAGTCCCTCGTTTGGCCAGCGCCGAATGCGCAGCCCGGTCGCTCCACCGGGGATGTCGTACCGTTCCGAGCAGCCGCCCCGGCCGGAATAGAACCAGGAACCCTCGCCTCCGCCGTGGCCGCTCAGCCAACTCCCGAACCAGAGCATTGGCCGCCCATGCTCGTTGATCTCATCCGGCCACGAGACTGCGATTTGTCCCATCTATGATGCCGATTGTCCGCGCGCCCAAGCCCCTTGTCTACCGGCGCTCACAGCCGATTCTCAGCGGACTCCCGGATACTCGCCTGATGCGCGCGAAGACGATCGTTGCCCTTGGGCTGGCCGCGGCCGTCAGCGGCGGCGTCACTATTCGTTGGCACTCGCCGGCGGCGGCGGACACGCTTCCCCACCGCCTCGCGGTGCCCGGTCTCGCCGTCGATGCGGGCCCGGCGCCCGTTGTGAGCGCCGGCCACCTCTCCGCGCGAAACGACGGCGGCCTTGTCGTGACCGGCGATGTGACCAATGGCAGTGGAGTCGCGGTCGCCAGCGTGCGCCTGCTGGTCCACGCCACCGTGGCCGGTCAGCCCCTCACCCGCGAAACGACGGCCCTCGTCTCGCGCCTCGCACCCGGCGGGGTCTCTCCGTTCAGTGTCAGGTTCGCTCTCCCCGGCGAAACGGCCACGGGACTCAACGTGGAAGTGCTGGCCTACGACCAAACGGACGCGGTCCCGACAGCTTCGTTCGCATTCTCCGGCCCCTACCCGTTCCAGGTTGGACCTCCGGACCCCAAGACCGGGACGATCCCCTACTCCACCATCCTTGAGCAGCTCCGCGGGCAAGTGACCAACCAGTCCAGGCGCCCGCTGCAGAGCATCGACATCGTCGTTGCCATGTACGACGGTGACGGAAATGTCGCCTGGGTTGGCAACGGGGCCGAACTGCAGGTCCCGTTCGAAGTCGCCGGAGGCGTCCAGCAGCTTGAAGATGGTCAGACCGGCACCTTCATTGTAGGGATCCCCATCGGCCTGCTCGGATCGATCTCCGGACACGCGACCATTCGCGGTTTTCTCAACGCCTCCATCCAATAGATCCGCATACTGATGGCCGGCCGCACTGCCGGGGCACGGCGGCGCGCACAGGCTTCCCCCCCAACTGGCAGGTCGCGGAGCGCGTCAGCGGCTCAAACCCCTTCGAAAGCGGACCGTCTACTCGGATCGTAACGCCTGGATCGGGTCGAGCCGGCTCGCCCGAAACGCCGGATAACTCCCGCTCAGCGCCCCGATGCCCGCGGCCACCCCAAACGCCACCACGATGCTCCAGGGTTGCACCACCGTCGTCATGTCCTGGTCGGCGATGGTCCGGCCGTTGATACCGAGCGCTACGCCGACGCCAACCGCGACGCCGAGAACCCCACCGCCCACGCAGAGGGCCAGCGCCTCAGTCACAAATTGGGTCACGATGTCCTTCGCTCGGGCGCCCACCGCTCGCCGGATACCGATTTCCCGGGTCCGCTCGGTCACGCTCACCAGCATGATGTTCATCACGCCGATGCCGCCCACGACGAGCGAGATGCCGGCGATGCTGCCGAGAAGGATCGAGAGCGTACGCGTCACCTGCGTCGAGGCGCCGAGAAGGTCTTCCTGGCTCTTCACCGTGAAGTCCGGGGTACTCACATTGTGGCGCTCGCTGAGGAACGCCGTGATGTCGGCGATCAGGCGCGTTTGGTTCGCGTTCGGCGCCGCCTGGACATTGATCTGGTTCACCGCGACGGCCCCCGAGGCGTTTCGGGCGAACCCGATGCGCGACTGGATGGTCGAAACCGGCACGTACACGTAGGTATCAGCCGTCCCGTCGCCCGAACCGCCCTTCTTCTGCAACACACCCACGACGGTGAAATTGAGGTTATTCGGCCCGGCCGAAATGCGCACCGTCGACCCCACCGCGCTCCCGGCCGGGAAGAGCGTCGTCGCTATCTCCGAACCGAGCACCATCGAGAGCGACTTGCGGGTGATCTCTTCGTCCGTCACGAACTCGCCCTCCGCCAGCGTCACACCTCTCACCGCAGGATAGGTGGGCGTGGTGCCGATGATCGTTACCTGCTGGTTTCCACTCGCGGTGATGACCTGCGCCACCGCACTGATCTGCGGTGCCACGCCCTTCAACCCGGCGATGCCGGCGGTTGCCAGTGCGTCCGCGTCAGCTGCCGTCAGGGTCAATCCCGCCCCGGCCTGCCCACGCGCGCCACCGTTGCTGCTTCCCGTTGGGGCCGAGGGCTGGATGAAGATGAGGTCCTTCCCCAGCCCGCGAATCTGGTCCTGGACGCCTTTCTGGGCGCCCTGACCTACCGCAATCAAGACGATGACCGAGCCAACGCCGATCACCATGCCCAGGGTCGTGAGAAGACTTCGCAGGCCGTTTGCCGCGATAGCTCGAAACGCCACACGCAGCGCGTCCGCTGGGCTCACGAGACTGCCCTCACCGAGCGACGGGTGTCTTCCACAACGCGGCCATCGCGCATCCGGATGACACGGTCGGCGTGGTCCGCTACGGACTGTTCGTGAGTGACCAGGATGACCGTGATCCCGCGCTCCCGGACGAGCCTTTCGAGGATCTCCATGATCTCTTCCCCCGTCCGCGTATCGAGCGCCCCGGTAGGCTCGTCGGCCAGGACCACGTGCGGATTGCCGACGAGCGTCCGGGCTATCGCGACGCGCTGCTGCTGGCCGCCGGACATCTCCGTCGGCTTGTGGTGGGCGCGCTCAGCCAACCCCACCAGGGCGAGCGCAGCCCTGGCCCGCTCCCGCCGTTTTGAAACTCGGCGGTACACAAGCGGCAATTCGACCTGTTCAACGGCGCTCATCCGCGGCAGCAGGTTGTACTGCTGGAACACGAACCCGAACACCGTCCCTCGGAGCTTCGTGCGCGTATCGTCGTCCAGCCGCGAGACATCATGATTGTCGAAGTAGTAGTGTCCGGCGGTTGGCCGGTCGAGCAGGCCAATGACGTTCATCATCGTGCTCTTGCCCGAACCAGACGCCCCCATGATCGCGACGAATTCGCCGCGGCCGATCTCCAGGTCCACCTCGTCCAGCGCCATCACAACGTCGGAGCCCGTCCGGTAATGCCGGCTCAGGCCTTCCAGGCGGATCACCGCACGCCGCCCGTGACGTTGTTCGCGCCGCCCGCGGGGCCCCGGAAGCCACCCGGGAAGTTGCCCTGGGTCGTTGCGGTCTGGTTCGCCGGCACTGTGGTCGAAGCCGCCGTGGTGGTGTTCAGCACTACCACTTCACCTTCGGCGAGCCCGGACGTGATGGCCGTATTGCTGCTGTCAGACCCGCCGGTCGTCACCGTGCGCTCTTCCGTCGTTCCGTCGTCCTTTTTCACCGTCACGATCTTCTGCTGCCCTTGCGTCTTTACGGCACTCGTGGGGATGAGCAACAGGCCTTCCTGGACCGACTTCACGATGACGACGGTAGCGTTCATGCCCGGCGTGGGGGCCGGTGCGCTGAGGAGTGACTGCAGGCCACCCGCCGCTCCGCCGTTGCCGGGCCCGCCGGTGCCCGGCGTCACGCCAGCGGGAGGCGTGAACCGCGAGCCAGGCGTCCGCTGACCCTGTGACCCGCCGGCATCGGGCGTGCGAACGGCGCCGTTAGGTCCGGTCTGCCCATTCGCGTTCGCCCCTGCCCCGGTCCTGCGCACACCACCGACGGCCGCGGCCAAAGTCTGGACCACGGCCTGCTGGGTTGCCGGGTCCTGGAGCTGGTCTGCGCGAAGGATCTCGGCCTGGACCTGGTAACTCACCACGCCCTGGGTGGTGGTCGGTGTCGGGTTCACGAAGATGATCCGCACGACGTACTCGTAGCCCGAGAGCGCCTCGAACGTTGCAATCCCGTACTGGCCCGCCTTTAGCCCGACGAAGTCCGCCTCCTGAACCGAGAGGTCCACGCGGATCGCGTCCTGGTTGGTGATGGTGAACGCTGCCGTCGCCGCGCTGACCGTGTCGCCCACCGCGATGCCGACCGCCGTAATGGTGCCGGAGAACGGCGCCTTGAGGACGACGGCGTCGAGATTCGCCTGGGCTGTCTCCACCGCGATGCGCGCGGTGTCCACCGAAGATTGCTGTTGCGCCACGTCCGTCGCCGCCGGGCCCTTGACCAGGTCGTCGTACTTTTGCTGCGCCGCAAGCACCGAGGCGTTGGCGCTATCCACGGCCGACTGCAGTTGTTGGAGCGTCAGTGCCGTGGGCGGCAGGTTCAGATCGGCGCGTTTTCCCTGCGCCGTTGCCAGTGCCGCCTGAGCATTCGCCTGTGCCGTCAGCGAGTTGCCGTACGCCGTGTTGGCGGTGATGAACGACTGTGCGGCCGTCCCCACCGCGCTCGTTGCCGGGTTCCGAATCTCGGCGATGAGCTGGTCGACCTTCGTCTGGGTCAACGGGAGGTCGGTGGAATAGCAGGCAGAGACCAGGTGGTTGTCGGTCGTGCAGTAGTTTCGTTGCGCCGTCAGCAGTGCGATCCACGACGACTGGACCCCGTTTTGCGCGCTCGTCACCGACTGCTGGGCCTGGGTGACGGCGGCGTCCGCGGTCGCGACTGCGTCGGCGTCTGGCCCAGCCTGAGCCTTGCGAAGGTTTTCCTGCGCATTGGCGAGCTGGTACTGCGCCTGCGAGGTTGCCGCGGTGGCGCTGGCCAGTTCGCTCGTCGTGGCCGGTTCCAGCATGTCCTGCAGCTTCAGTTGAGCCGAAGAGAGGCTGACCTTCGCCTGGTCCAGCTTGCGTTGCGCGTCGCCGGAGTCCAGTGTGGCAAGGACCTGCCCTGCTTCCACTCTGTCGCCCAGCTTCGCGTTGACGGCCGTGACTTTCGCGGATGCCTGGAACGTGAGTTTCGAGGTCAGCGTTGCCGAAGCCGTGCCCGTGCCGTTGAACGAACTGACCAGTCTGCCAGTCGTGGCTGTTGAGGTTTGTTGCTGCGCCGGGGCGGCGGTGGACGTGTCGTCCTTCGTCAGGTACCAGTAGCCGCCCCCGGTGGCGGCCGTGAACACCGCCGCGGCCACGAGCCAACCCAGCTTGCGGCGGAACCAGGACGTTTGGCTTTCAAGTTCCGGGAGGAACGACGGTGACAGTTCGACCACTGCGTACTCCTGCACCACGGCGGTGCGGATTCTCGCAGTGCATTCCACGGTCACAACCTGAGAGAATGCTGAGAATTCGCCAAAATGGGGATAAGAATTCCTGCTCTCCGCCTGCGTCCCAGCAAGTTCTCAGCAACTTCTAAGCTTCAACAAATACTGATAGGGCAGGATCGGAGTCAGTCCGCAAGGAGTCACCATGGGCGCCACCAGTGAAGCCGTCCCCACCCGCAGCGCCGAAGCAACCGCGAGGGTGCTCGTCGTCGATGACGAAGATGCCATCAC
>CAYTBM010000003.1:29116-39216 GCA_964436025.1 uncultured Anaerolineaceae bacterium | reverse complement strand
ACGATCACGCCGAATGTCTCCATCAACACCCAGACGCACGGCAGCCCGCTCGGCGCCTATATGCGCTCGCTCCACCTCCTGGTTGACCTCGATGTCGATGTCGTTCTGCCGGCGCACGAATTCGAAATCAACGACCTGAAGAAGCGCATCCACGAAATCGAAGGCCACCACGACGAACGCCTCGCCGAGATGCTCAACTGCGTCGACTCTGGAGGCTCCACGGCCTGGGAAGTGGCCGGCCGAGTGAAATGGGCCACGGGCTCCCTCAAAGACTTCGAGGCCCACATGCAACGAGCCGCCGTCGGCGAAACCCTCGCACACCTCGAGTACCTCTGGGAGCAGGGCCAGCTGGCGAAGGTCATGCGCGGCAAGCACCTCTACTGGCTCAAGGTGTAGCTGCCACCCGCTCATCCAGGCCGCGCCCGCAAGGAAGCGGCTGCGCCGCCGAACCGACCCGCACTATCACGGACGTGCCCACACGCCCGCGAACGCTCGCTACCGTAGAATCCGCACGGTGGAACGCGACGAAATCCTGAACGAGGCGGCGACCATCGCCGCCGGCCAACCTGGCGGCACCCTCGCCACTACTCACGCGGAGGACGGCACGCCCTACGTCACCTTCGTGCTCTTTCACTTGCGTGAGAACGGCGAGGTCCTGTTTGGCAGCAACGCTCGGCCACAGCACGCACGAAACATTGCCGCCACTCCCGAGGTCTCTTTCCTCATCGACAACCGCGAAGTGATTCGTGGCGACTGGACGGCCTTCAACCGGATCGTCATCGAGGGCCGCGCTATCGAGATACCGAAAGAGGACGCGGCCTACGCCGGCCTGCTCGCCGAACTCGCCGAGAAGAACCGCATGGCTGCCGTGTTCACCGACGCCGGCACGCTCTTTTGCCTCAAGCCCCGCCGGCTGCTGATGATGAAGGGATTCGAAGCCACCAGGCACTCAGTCGATTTCGAGTAACGCGACGCGACCGCTCCCGGGGCCGTTAGGCTTCCTTCCGTCGGATGGTTGGAAGCACTCCCTGACCTCGCCAACCGCCTGAATGTAACAGCACTGCAATGTTTCCCTTTGAGTTCTTGTAAGGCCGGATAGGTGACCGCTCATCCCGTTTGCGACGCCGACTCCCGGAATGCTAAGTTGAACCAGCCTGCCCTTGACCCCCGACGGAGGTTGTCTTGCATGAGCATTCAGGCGGTCGTGCCGGAACGGGAACTCCTGAGGCTCTTGGACTCTCGCCATCTGCCGTTTCTCAACGAATTCGACATGCGGATCCTGGCGGCACGAGAGTTCGGCTACTCGATTGAAGAGATGGTCGCGGGCCTCGGCAAGAGCGAGGCGACGATTCGCCGCCACCTGACCCAGGTTCGCCGCTCCGTGTTCGATTTCCTGGGCCTCGTGGACACCGATCCCCTACTAAACCATTGGACGCGGCGACACTTTGAGTGCTGCACCAAAGAAGCTCAGAAAATGATTGTAAGTTGCTCAATACTGACAGCGGGTATCGCTTAGCCTGTTTCGAGACCCGTCCGCGGGTCCTGAGGAGGCTCCACTGTGCAACAAATGCGATTACGGCGGTCAACAATCACCAGAACCGCACCAGTAGCCCTATTATTGGCTGCGCTCTCACTCACAAGTTCTCCGTCAATAGCATCTGCCGACAGTCAACAGTGGGGGACCTGGACCGTATCCACCCAGCTGCAGGATTGGGGGTGGGGCACGAATTTCGTGAATCCGTCGCACTGGTGTGGCAGGAAAATTCAGGGCGAAACGGACTCATATTACCCCGGGTACGTCGGCCGGTCGGACATGTGGTACAACGTCCTCGACCCCAGCGGGGCATATTTCATGGGTTGGGTGATCGGCCCCAGTACAACGAGCAATTCGGTTGCTTCTGCCCAATACCTGGGCCCGAACAACACGAAGTTTTGCCATCAAGGTGCAACGGACCATTATGGCAACGGCGTCAAACTCGGAACGACTTCCGACGGCTTCCCCTATCCGTGGTAATCGCCGCGAAAGGACGTTGGTAGATACTAACCCGTCGCACTCAAGGAGATGTGAGATGCAATCTATTCGGAATCATCGCAAGGCAACGTGGTTTAGTGCCATGTCGGTCCTCGCTATGCTCCTGGCGTTATTCGCCGTCGGTACCGAGGGGCGAGAACGTATCTTTCCTAACGGTGTATGGAGTTCTGGATCGGCTCCAAACCAGGGCTCTGACCTCCCGCTGCGGCACGCGGTCGGCGGCGCTTCAATCACCGTGAAATCCATCTACTCAGACCCCGAGCAGACCTTGCTTGGCTATGAAGTCTCGGGCAGCGACGAGCTAGGCTCATTCGTGACGATTGGCGATGCGCGGCTCCTACTGCCGGATGGAGCAGTCCTTCCGTTTGCGTTCAACGCTCAATCGGGCCCCGGCGCACCTGGCACACTCGTCTTCCCGGGGCTGCCTCAAGGCCTGATCGAGACGACTTTGGAACTCGATCGTCTGCAGTTCGACAAGGCGGCGTTGGGCTCGCGAGTTCAGTTCTTCTTGAAGGTGGACACCAGAGAGGCCTATGCGCAGAGCGCTATGTGGACCACTGACCAGGTCTCGTCTGAGTCGCCGGTCCACCTTCGGCTCACTAGCGTATCCCGCACGCCAACGCTTGTCGTACTAAGGGGCCAATTTGCCGGGATGACCACAGAGGACATTCAATCGATCCGGCGGATACAGGCGAGTCTCACCTACGGCGATGGAACTCAGACGGAGTTGGAAAGCGCCCGCTGGGACTTCGGCGACGGCCATGCGGACGTGATTCTGAGATTCCCCGACGGAAAACCAGGTCCCGCCTCTTTGACCATAGCGCTCATCCCGCGGGAGGACGCTCCCAGCAACATCGGGGCATTTGGTACCCATCGCCTCGCAATCGAATTGCGCTAAATCGGCGGTGATGGCGCTGCCCTCCGTCCGGGCGCGGCGCCATCACCAGCACCGCCAGCCACGGGCGAGTTCGGCCCGCGACAGCGCCTTCACTGCCGTGCGCTACGGGCCCTACCCCGCCAGGTACTCCGCCGCCCGCCGCACACCATCAGCGCCAAACCCCGAAATAACCCCTCGGCACACGCCCGACACCGGCGAATGCGTCTCGCCGTCCCACGCACCGAACCGCACCTCGATGCACTGTCCCTGCCGTTCCTTCAGCGCTGCCGCCAGCGTGTCCAGGTCCTCCGCGTCAAGCCCGTCCGTCACCAGCACAGCGGGGGCATCGCTCGCGCGCAGCGCCACGGCCGCGTCGAAGGCGGTCTGGTAGGGCACGAACATCGCGCCCTCCGGCAACGGCGGCGGTACGACATCGTGCGAGAACAGGACGAGCACCGCCGTCACAGCGACGGTCCCGCCGCGAAAATCGGGTGCTCACCGGTCACGCCTTCAGCGATCAGTTGCTCGTATTGCGGGCCTTCGATGCCAAGCAGTTCCTTGAACACCTCTCTGTTGTGCTCCGCGAACATCGGGGCCGCGTGCCGCACCACCCCCGGCGTCTCCGAAAACCGCCAGGCAAACCCGGGGAACGGCCGCGTCCCCGCCGACTCATGTCGGATATTCACGAAGTAACCGCGGTCGTTCAGGTGGTTGTCCGCGATGATCTGCCAGTTCTGCATCACTGGAGCGGCAGGCACCCCAGCTGCCTGCAGCGCATTCGCGGCCGCTTCGTTGCTCTGCGTCAGCAGCCAGCCGCGCAGCGCCTCCTCGCCCGAACCTCCCGTCACACCATCGACGGCCCCGCTGTCGGCCTCGTCCCGCACGGTCACGGCGATCCAGCAGTCCTTGCCGAACGTCTGGTAGGTGCCCTGGTAGAGATACCCTTCGCCCCAGCGTGCGCCGTGTGGCACGGGCACAACGCCGGTTGTGGTGTAGCGCAGGAAGTCCTGCGCGAGGAATGGTTCGACTGCCTCCAGCAGCGCCATGTCGATCCACTGGCCTTTCCCTGTGCTCCGCCGGGCGTGGAGTGCGGCGAGCATCGCCACCGTCGCGTGGTTCCCGGAGACCGGGTCGGCGTAGAAGCTCCCCGTGCCGAAGAACTGCTTCTCGTCGTAGCCCATCAGGCTGGCGAGCCCGCTCGACGTCTCGATGTTGCTCCCGTAGGCGCTGTAGTTGCGGTCCGGCCCGGAAGAACCGAACCCCGACAGCGAGCACATCACAATCGCCGGGTTCACCGTCGAAAGCGCCTCGTAGTCGAGGCCGAGCTGGCCCATCACCCGCGCGGCATTGTTCTCCAGCACCACGTCAGCCTGGCGCACGAGGTCCAGGAACAGATCCCTCCCTCGCGGGGTGGAGAGGTCGAGCGCGATGCCCCGCTTGTTGCGGTTGAGCTTGTTGAAGTACGCCGCCCGGTTGTAGAAGTCGGGCCAGAGGTCGTCGTTCGGAGCGATGAGCGCGCGGGTGGCCGGTTTTGTCTGCAGTTCGATCTTCACCACATCCGCGCCGAGGTCCGCGAAGTGCCGCCCGGCGATTGGCCCCGCCCAGTTCGCTGTCAGTTCGAGCATGCGCAGCCCCGAAAGCGGACCGCTGCCCGCCGGCCCGCGCTCGCTGACCGCCACCCCGGCGTTCGCCCACGAAAACGAGGGAGAGAGTACCCGGGCAGTGTGCTCGCCGCGCCCGGGCGCCCCAAATGGCGTCTCGCAGGGCGTCCCAGTGAGCTTGTAGGGGTAGCCCGGTCCCGTGAACTCTTGCCCGCCCGCCGTTACCCTGCCGAACCACTCCCGCGCCATAAGCTGCGGGTCGTTCGCCAGGTCGCGCATGTCGTTCACCGGCGAGGCCGCGATCCGCAGTTCCTGGCAGGCGTGGTAGATCTCCTGCTTGGTCCGGGTAGCCGCCCACTCGCTGAACGCGGCGAACACTTCGCCGAAGCGCACCGCCCAGTTCGCCGGCACCTGCAATGACTCGTCTTCGAACAGGTCGAACCGCTCCATCAAGAGGAACAGATTGGGATACGGCGCGAGCGTGAACAGGAACACCCAGCCGTCGGCGCACTTCGCGTAGAAGCTGCCCGTGCGCTTCTGGATCTGTCCCATGTGCGTCCACATCGTCGTCAGCCAGGAGTGGTCGTTGAGCGTCGCTTCCTGGTGGGAGATCTCCACCGTTTGGCCCCGGCCAGTCTGGCGCGAATGCCAGAGACCCGCTGTCGCCGCCACGCCGGCATGCACGCCGGCGTGGAACTCCGCCTGGTGCCCCGGCAGCGAAAGTGGCTCGCGAGCGGGATCTCCGGCGAAATAGAAGAACCCGCCGGTGGCCCACTCGGTGAACGGCGTAGCCTGCCAGGCGTGCTTCGGGCCGCTCCGCCCGTACGGCGTGACCGAAATGACCACCGCCCGCGGGTTTGCCTTGAGTGCCGTCGCGTCCAGTGCGCCGGCCTGGGGGCCGAGCAGGTCGTGGATGACAATATCGGCGCGCGCCAGCAGCGAGTCCGCTTCCGGCGAACCGATTTCGGCCTCCACCCCGAGCTTCCCTGCGTTCAGGTAGTTGAAAAAGGCGCTCTCTCCGCCAACCAGCGGCGACGCTCCGCGCAGAGGGTCGCCGTCGCCGGACTCGACCTTGATGACCTGTGCGCCGAGGTCCGCCAGCAACCGTCCGCAATACGGCCCGGCGACTCCGGTGGCGAATTCGACGACGACGACATCAGTAAGGGCAGGCATGGACGGGAAACTTACAGCGTGCCGCCAAAGCTCACCACTGAGTCAGGGAGACAACGGCCACCCGGATGTCACTCGCGTTACGGCCACTCCGCCACCAGGAACCCTCCGTCACCTCGGCAAACCATCCGTGTTTCCGTGCCTTCGTGCTGCATTGACTGCGTTCCTGGATGAACTCACGATCAACGTTCTGTGAGCGAACAAGCCCCTCAGCGCCACGACCCCATGGCCGCACTGCGCCAGCCCAACTTCCTGCTTTATTCCGCGGGCCGTATCTCGTCCGGCATGGCCATGACGATGCTGAATGCAGCGATCGCCTGGCAGGTCTACGAGATCTCCGGGTCCGCGTTCCAGCTGGCAATGATCGGCCTCGCGCGGTTCGGGCCGTCGCTCGGCCTGACGCTTGTCGGCGGCGCCGTCGCCGATGGGCATGACCGGCGGCGAATCGTGATGCTCACCCAACTCGCCCCGCTCATCACCTCGCTCACGCTCTTTATGCTCACCGTCTCCGATTCCGTCGAACTGCCCGTGATCTACGGTCTCGTCCTCTTTGTGGCCGTTGCATCGGCCTTCGAAAACCCGGCCCGACAGGCCTTCCTCCCCCAGGTGGTGACGAAGGAGACCTTCGCGAACGCGATCATTGTGAGCTCCACGCTGCAGTCGTTCGCCTTCGTCACGGGACCGGCAGTCGGTGGCCTGCTCATCGGGACGACCGGCGTGGACGGCGCCTACGCCGCACATATGTCGCTGATTGTGGTTTCGCTGGTATCTCTGGTGTTCTTGCGTCTGCGGGACCAGGATGCGCCGCGCCGCGCAGTGAGCGTCTCAGCCATCAAGGAGGGCATCCAGTTCGTCTGGCATCGCCAGGTGCTCCTCGGCGCGATGACCCTGGATATGTTCGCGGTCATCTTCGGCGGAGCGACCGCACTCCTGCCCATCTACGCGAAGGACATCCTGAAAGTCGGCGGCCTCGGCTACGGGATTCTGTTCGCTTCGCTCGACGCTGGCGCGCTTCTCATGTCGCTCGCCCTCATCTTCCTCCCGCCGATCCGCAATGCCGGCCGCTCGCTGCTCGTCACCGTCGCGCTATTCGGCCTTGGCACGGTGGTCTTCGGCCTCTCCCGCAACATCTACCTCTCCATCGCCACGTATATGTTTATCGGCATGGCTGACCAGGTGTCGGTGGTCCTGCGCCAGACCACCGTTCAGCTCAGCACCCCCGACGACCTGCGCGGCCGCGTGAGCAGCGTCAACTCCCTCTTCATCGGCGCGTCGAACCAGCTCGGAGCCGTTGAGTCGGGGCTCGTCGCTTCGGTGACGAACGCAACGTTCGCGGTGGTCAGCGGAGGGCTCGGCTGCATTGCTGTCGTCGGCGCGGTCTGGGCGAAGATGCCGGACTTGCGCAATTACCGCATCATGCGGCACGAAGAATCGCCCTCCTCCCCCGAAGAGGGCGATTCCGTGCGTGAAGGCGCCCCGGCGGCGGGTTAGTTGGCCTGCGGAGCGGTCGCGCCGGCGCTGGTTGTGGCGCCCGCCGCCCCGCCCGCCAGTACGCCAACTTCCGTCATGACCGCCGCCGCGGCGAGGCCGAGCACCGTCGCCTCTTCTTCGCTGCTGCGCAGCAGGAGCACACCGGCGCCGGCCATCCAGAGGTAGTAGGCGATCGCGGCGATGCCGCAGGCGGTTTGGGGCGACGCGATCCCACTGCCTGTGTCGAAGGCCAGGGGCGCCACAAGGTGAATCAGCGCGGCGGCGAGCCCGAGATAGCCGATGGCGACATGGAGCGTGCGCGTGCGAATGATGACGATGGCTGCTGCTGCTATGCCGATAGCGATCGGGAAGTCGGCGGCGGCAATCGTGAGGTAAACCGTGCTGTTCAGGATCTGAGCGGTCTCCGCGGAAAGGATATCCGCGTTGTACGCGAGGACGCCGAATGCGCCGAGACCGGCGCCCACGACAGCCAGCCCGAGCAGCGAACCGAGCGCGAAGGTGTTCGCGAGCAACCCCGAGCCGCCTTCCGCGCTGAGAAGCCGCTGGCGAATCGCGACGATGAGCCCGATGCCGAGCATCAGGCCCAGACCTACCAGGTAGAACGCGGCAATGGCGAGCCCGCGGTTGTCTGTGAGCCACTCCTGGAGCTTCCCGCCGCCCTCGTCCAGCGTTGGCGCGCCCAACGAGATCGCCTGGCCAACGACGGAAAGGACGACTCCGGCGATCCCGATGAGGATGAGGTTGTTACGGTTCGACTGCATGGCTGACCAACTCCTATGCCAGTGATAGGAGTAATCTATACCTTAACAAAACACACATGCAAATCGGGGAAACCACGTAAGCGTTTTCCCCGAGATTGTTTCAGAGGATCCGCAGTGATGCGGGTAGCCCCCCTTCGTTCAAACCTGGGAAACGCGGAATCCCCGCCCGGGGAGGAACTGGGAGCTAAACCCACAAACGCCCCTCAGCCACCTTCACCACGCCGCCGCCCACCCGAACGGACGTGATGGCGCCTGGCGCGCCGTCGACGGTGATCACGATGTCGCTCGGGCGGCCCATCTCGTATCCCTGCTGCAACCGGATGGGGCCTGGCGGACAGACGCCCTGGTTCACCAGGTACCCGCCGAGCGGCCCGGCCGCGCTGCCCGTCGCAGGGTCCTCCAGGGGCGCGCCGTTGACCAGGAAGAACATCCGCCCGCGCACGTCGCTTGAATCGTCGCCTTCCGGGCAGAACACGTACACCGCCCGGTGGAATGCCTCACCGAAATAGGTATCCATGGCACCAGTGTTCGCTCTCGCGGCAGCGAGGCTCGCCCGGTCACGCAGCGGCACATACAGGTAATCCACCCCGGCGCCGCCGTTCAGGATCGGCAGCGTGGGGTGCAGGGCCGCTTCGTCCAGCGAAACCAGCGCCGCGGCTTGGGCCCGAGAGGCCTTCGCCTCCCAGAACTCCGGCACGCGCTGTTGCATCGTCGCAGCTCCCTGGAAGGCATTCGCGGGCTCCACCGTGACCGGCGTCGGGCCCACGCCAAGTTCGAACACAAGGTTGCTTTTCTGGCGCTCGCTCCCCAGCACCCAGCCGGTCCCCACCGTCGGGTGGCCCGCCATCGGCAGCTCCTGGCCGGGCGTGAAAATCCGTACGCGGGCGTCGTGCGCCGGGTCCTCCGGCGGGAAGACGAAGGTGCTCTCCGAAAAGTTCATCTCCCGGGCTATAGCCTGCATCTGGGCGTCGCCGAGCCCGCGGGCATTGGTGAAGACGGCGAGCTGGTTGCCGCCGAAGGGCACAGACGTGAACACATCGACCTGGACGAAACGGTATTCGGGCATCGCTCGAGTGTAGCCCTTCGCTTCCGGCGCGAGACGGGCCACTCGCGGGCGATATACTGGCCGGGTGACAACCATCGAACCCGTTGAGGGGCCGGTCTCGCTCCTCGTCGTCTCCGACTTCGTCTGACCGTGGTGCTACATCGGCCTCGTGGAGGTCGAACGCCTGCAACGCGAATACGACGTGGATGTGCGCTGGGCGCCGTACCTGCTCGACCCCACAACGCCGCCCGAGGGCAAGCCGCGTAAACCTCAAACGCGCCCGGACGACCCGCCGACGATGATCGAAGCGCGCGGCGCTGAGGGCGGACTCACCTTCCGTCGCGGCCGGACCTGGACCTCCAACTCGCACCTCGCCCTCGAAGCCGCCGAATGGTGCGCCGAAATGCCCGAGGCGACAGCGTTCCATCGCGCCATGTTCAAGGCCTACTTCGATGACCTCGAAGACATCGGCGACATCGAAGTGATCTTGCGTGTCGCGGCGTCGGTAGGGCTCGACGTCGAGGCGCTTCGGCCGGCGCTCGAGAACCGCGAACTCAAGGAGCAGGTGGACCAGGGGATCCTCTGGGCCCGCGAGGTCGGGGTCAGCGGGGTCCCGACATTCGTCTTCGAAGAGAAGTGGGCCGTCGTCGGCGCGCAGGACTACAACGTGTTCGAGTCGCTGGTGCAGAAGCTCGGCAAGACTCCCAGAGATCAGGGCTGATTCGCGGTTCGCTGTGACAGTCCGGCCTTCGCGCTCGCGGGGCCGCTCGTTCACGCTGAGGTCATGACGTGCAGGGTCGTGACGGCGATCTCCTACAGTTCGGTCGAGCTGTGGCTTCGTCCCGTCGCCGCGACATTCGCGTCGAAGTACTCCGCGTCGAACCTTCGCCGCAACCCTCCCCTCAAGCCCCTGGTAGCCCGGAAGTACCTTCCGTCCCTGAAGTGTCCCGGCTTCCTTTTGGGCTACTTAGTAGCCTGCACTCGAGGAAAAACTTTCTCAAGCACCAGCAACCGATTCAGCCGAGCCGGTCCATCCCGCCGCCGAGCAGCCCAGCGAGGCCCGCGCCGCGCATCCGGTCGATGTCCCGCGCGTCCTTCAGGATGCAGCCGGCGGTCTGGTCCA
>CAYTBM010000003.1:13962-29016 GCA_964436025.1 uncultured Anaerolineaceae bacterium | reverse complement strand
CACGGGACCAGCGACCAGGAACTCCTCGCGGAACGCCTCCGCCCGCGCTTGTTCTACCTTCCGGCCCCTCGTCTCGGCTTCAGCCACGTGCAAGAGCTGCCGCCCGGTGTCCCAGCGATGAGTGGCTTCGTCGGCAATGATCGCCGGATGGCATTCGACGGTGAACAGCGGAACACCGGCTGCCGCCGCAACCGCCGCCGCGAGCGACGAACGCCCGGAGCCCGAAGGCCCTTCGACCAGTAGCGGCTTGCCGAGGCGGCTGGCCAGGTACACCTGCGTCGCGACCTCGCGGCCTGTCAGGTAGCCCTGGCCGCGCAGGCTATCAGCGACGGCATCCACTGATTCCAACACGAGGCCATCCTACGGCCCGTTTGTAACCGCTCATGCAGGCGCGCGGGAACCGGCCGGTTGCGATTCGGGGGCGGTTTGGCGCCGGCTGCCCACGAACGCCGCGACCACGATGTTCGCCACGGCGAACATCGCCAGAACTGCCGCCAGCGCTCGGACCTCGCCCACCGTCGGTGACGAACCCACGATGGCGGCCATCAGCGCGGCGCCGCCCACTGACCCGACATAGCGCATCATCGAAAGCGTCCCCGATGCCGCCCCCGCGACCTCCGTGCCCCACGCGCGCAGCGCCGAGCTCTGTTGCGCCGCTCCCATCAGGCCCATCCCTAGGCCCAGCGCCCCGAGAGGCACGGCCACTCCCCACGGAGCGAACTCGCCCACCGTTGCGACCAGTCCCGCGGCCCCCGCGAGGATGAACGCCCCGCCGGTGACGGCCGGCAACCGGTGTCCTCGCGAATCCGACAGCCGGCCCGAGAACGGCGACACAATCACCGTCGAGACACTCAGCGAGAAGAGAATCAGCCCAATGGCGGCCTCGCTGGCGTGGCGCAATTCGTCGAGATAGATCGGGATAAAGATGAGCGCCGTGTACATCACCAGGTTCGAGAGCGCCGTCGTCATCGCTGAAGACGCGTAGTCGGGCCGGCTGAACAGACGCAGGTCCACTACGCCGGACTGCCGCCTGCGATAAAGGATGAGATACGCCGTCGCGGCCACAGGCAGCGCCAGGAATCCCCCCACGACCAGCGCGGGATTGTGCAGGCGGGCCGCGTTTCCGAGCACCACCAGGCCGGCGAACGCTGCCGCCAGCGCTCCGAGCGACGCGAAGTCGATCCGCGGCCGCGCCGCCGTCGCCGGCTTATCCGGCGCCAGGGTCAGGATGAACAGCGCGATGACCGCGGCTGCAGGCACGTTGACCAGGAACATCGCCCGCCAGTTCGAAAGCGAGAGCACCAGTCCGCCGAAGACCGGCCCCATCGCGGCTCCCGCCGAAATCGCCGCGCCGTTGTACCCCAGGGAACGCCCGAGCGTGTTGCTGTCGAGGCTGCGCCGCAGGTAGGCCACGCCGTTCGGCATCACCATCGCCGCCGAAACGCCCTGCAGCGCCCGCCACGCGACGAGCACCCAGAAGTTCCAGGCCAGCGCCGCGCCCAGCGAGGAAACGAACAACGCCCCGAGACCAATGAGGATCATCCGGCGGCAGCCGATGGCGTCGCCGAGTTTGCCGGAGACCGGCTGGCTCACCGCCACGGCCACCAGGTAGACGCTCACCAACAGCGTCAGCGGCCCCACGCCGATGTGGAAGTCGTCGCGGATGCGCGGCAAACCTACCGCCACCATGCTCGAATTCAGCGGCGCGAGGAAACTCGCGGCAGACGTGATCGCGATGATCCGGCGCGGGCTCACGCGTGCTCCTGGAGCGCTCCGGCGAGCCAGCCAAAACAGGTAACGGAAGCGAGAGATGGAGTCGTCATGCGCGGCGCAAGTACGTTAACAGAGATTGAACGCCTGCCGCAGTGCCGCCCCCCTTCCGAACCGCGCGCGGCAGCAAGCGGGTGGCCAAGCCCACCACCCGTGCCACGCGTCAGCCGAGACGAACCCGCTCCCTACTCGAACTCCGGCGTCCGGTAGAACGGGAACAGGTCCGGCAGGTCCCTTGAGACGCTCATCTGGAAATTCGGCGCCCGCTTCTCCAGGAACGCCGCCACGCCTTCCTTCACGTCCGCACTCTGGCCCATTACCAGAATGCCGCGTGAATCGGCCATGTGCGCCTTCATCGGGTGGTCCGCTACGAGCCCGCGATAGACGAGCTGGCGGCAGAGCGCGACGGACACCGGCGCCGTGTTGTCCGCGATCTCCCGGGCCAGCGCGTAGGCCGCGGGCAGCAGTGCGTCAGGCGCATGGACCGAGCGCACGAGCCTCCCGGCGAGCGCTTCCGGGGCGTTGAACACACGCCCCGTTGACACCCACTCCATCGCTTGCTGCGGCCCAACGATGCGCGGCAAAAACCAGGAGCTGCACGCTTCCGGAACGATGCCCCGGCGCGAAAACACGAACCCCATCCGCGCGTTTTCGGAAGCCAGCCGGATGTCCATCGCCAGCGTCATCGTGATCCCCACGCCAACCGCCGGCCCGTTGATCGCGGCGATAATCGGCTTCTTCAGTTCGAAAAACCGGAGCGTGACCTGCCCGCCGCCGTCGCGGTACTCGCTGATGTCCGTCGTGCGGCCGCGCGCGCTCGCGTCAAACGTCGATGGCCCACCGGAGAGGTCGGCGCCCGCGCAGAAACCTCGCCCACGGCCGGTCACGACGATGACCCGGATGCTGTCGTCGGCGTCGGCCCGGTCGCATGCATCGATCAGTTCGTTCTGCATCGTCGTCGTGAATGCGTTCAGCTGTTCCGGGCGGTCGAGGGTGATGGTGAGCACGCCGTCGGCGACGTCGTAGGAGATGTGTTCGTAAGCCATTGCGGGATTGTGTTCGGGTCAGCCGCCACTGTCGAACGCGAGCGGCTCTGCCGCGGCTCCCTGGCCGTCGATGCGGTACTCCCTGGTCCGCCATCCGATCCACGCTTCCGGATGTTCAGTCACCCGCCGCTCGAGCCAGTCGCGTGAAGCCGTGAGGGTACCCCGGACTTCGTCCCGGCCTGGGCCGGTCACAGGCAGCGGCGCACCAATCTCCACGTACGTCCGATCCTCCCGGCCGTAGGTGAAGACGGGCAGGAGCGCGGCTCCGGACGCGACGGCGAGCTGGACCGGGCCATGTGGGAGCGCCAGCCACCCGCCGAGCAACGCCATCTCCTCCCGCCGCGTCGCTTCGGGTGCAACGGTGATCGAAACGACGCGGTTCTCCGCCAGCAGCGCCCGCAACCGCCTCAAGGCCGGGATGGTGCTGCCTTCGATGACCACCCGCTCAGCCAGGAAACGGAGCTCAGCCCGCCGCAACAGTGGGTTTATCCAGCGCATCCCGAACGGCCGGCCCGAGAACGGGTGCCCCGGCCGCGAAAGGTGCGCCAGCGGGTAGCCGGCCTGCCAGAGCGCCTGCTTCACGGCCACGTTGCTCTGGGTGCAGCGCTGCACCCAGAGAATTACCCCATTGCCGCCCTCCAACCCGGCACGGACGTGTCCGAGGCCGATCAGGCGCAAGCGTCGCCGCCACCACGGGAAGACGGCCCCGCGCAAGAGGCGGATGCGCTCTTGCATGGAGTCGGCTTCGCTCGCCCGGGCGATCGCCAGGGCCGAACTCGGCCAATGCGCCGCCAACTCGGGCGGGAACTTCACGAGACGGCGGTTGCGTGTCCACGCACCCTCACGAAACTGCCAGGCGACAACCGCTCTTGCCGCGAGAGCCTCGACAGGCGCGGGCGCGAGCACGAACGGAGAGAGCAACACCAGCGTCGCGGCCTCCGTGAGTTCGAACGGCTCCGGCCGCGGAAGGCCATTCAGGCGGTCACGCCAGCCCAAGGCGCTCCGCCATGCTGCTGCGCTGCGGCTTCCCCGTCGGCCCCAGCGGGATCGCCTCCAGCAGGACCACTTTCCTCGGCACTTTGAACGCGGCCAGCTGTTCGCCGGCGAACCGCCGCACCTCCGCCACGGTGATCGGAGCCGACGGGTCGACCGGTACGATTGCTGCGGCAACGTCCTGCCCCAGGGACGGGTGCGGCACACCGAAAACGACAGCCTGGGACACGCCGGGATGACCGAGCAGCACCGCTTCGACTTCTACCGGGCTCACCTTCTCGCCGCCACGATTGATCAACTCCTTGATCCGCCCGGTGAGCCAGAGGTAGCCGTCCCCGTCCAGTTCGCCCTCGTCTCCGGTGCGGAGCCAGCCGCCCGGAAACGTCGTCGTCGCGGGGTCGATCCCTTCATAGCCTGAGGTCACGTTTGGCCCGCGGATGCCGACTTCTCCGCGGACGCCGGCGGGCAGCGCGTTGCCCGCAGGGCCGAACACGCCGACTTCGACGCTGCCGGCGAGCCCCACGGAGCCGGGGCGCCGCTCGCCGGGCGGCAGCGGGTTTGAAGCAACCTGGTGCGATGCTTCGGTCATGCCGTACGCCTCGACCACGGGCACGCCGAGACGCTGCTCGAGTTCGGCCAGCAGCACCGGCGCCAGCGCCGAAGACGCCGATCGCGCGAATCGCAGCGGCGAACGCCCCGGCGACTCCGGCGACCGCGCGAGGATCGCCTGGTGCATGCTCGGCACCGCCGAATACCACGTCGGGCGGGCCTCCTCAACTCGCCGCCAGAACTGGAAGGCGTCGAATCCCGGCGTGCAGAACACCTCTGCTCCCGCGTGCAGCGATGAGAGCACGACGCCGACGAGGCCGTGGATGTGGAAAAGCGGCATCACGTTGAGGCAGCGGTCGCCGGGCTGGAGGCGCAGGGTCGCTGCGATGTTCGCAGCAGAGGTTGTGAGGTTCGCGTGGGTCAGGGGCACGCGCTTGGGCCGTCCCGTCGTGCCCGAGGTGTGCAGCACCAGCGCGATGTCGTCCGGCGCAGGCGGCGCGTACGGGATTCCCGGCCCCTGAGGCCGCTCCGATGCTGAAACAATGAGCTCCCGAATGCCGAGGGACTTCGCGGCCTTCGAGGCCGCGGGCGTCGAGCTGTCAGTCACGAGAAGGGCCGCCGGCAGGTCCCGGAGGCTGAATCCGAACTCTGCAAGCGTAGAAGCGGGGTTGAGCGGCGCCGCCACTCCCGCAAGCGTGGCGGCCAGGAATGCGATGGCCGCGTCCGGCCCGTTTTTCGTCACCAGCGCGATGCGCCCTTGACGGCCCACGCCCGCCGCCGCGATCTGCCGCGCCAGCTTGTCCGCGCGGTCGACCAACTCCCGGGCCGGCAATCGCACGCCGTCGCCGCCGAGGACGGCCGTACGAGCGCGGGGTCCCGTGAGCAGTTCGGCGATGGTCGCAGCCACCATGCGAGGAGGCTATGCCCGCGGCCACGGGCGTGTCCATACGTTCGGGCGGCGTTGCACGCTGCCTACACGCAAAAGCCCCGCCGATTGGCGGGGCTTCTTTGCTGGCTGGGATACGGCTTAGAACAGGTTCGACTTGGTTTCGCCGGGCTGTTGCGGGGGCTGCTGCTGCGGCGGTGGCGGGGGCGCGTACTGCTGCTGAGCCGGCGGCGCGTACTGCTGCGTCTGCTGAGGTGGGAGAGACTGCTGCGGCGGCGCGCTGATCTGCTGTGCGTTCTTCGCCTGCTCGGCGTCTTCGTCCTTCACGGCCCGGCGGAACTCTTTGATCGACGTGCCCAGCTCCTTGCCAAGCCCGCTGATCTTCCCCACGCCGAAGATGAGGATGATGACCGCCCCGATGATGAGGAGCTCAGGGGCTCCGAGGGATCCGAACATAAAGCACCTTCTTCGCGGCTCCGCGTGGCGCCGCATCCACATGCTACAGGATAGGCCACGCCGCCGAATACGCCACGGCCCGCGAGGTCAAGCCTGCGTTACGCGCCTTAGCCCACCCGCTCTACAAATACGTCCATGACGCCGCCGCAGATCTTGTCTTCGCCGTCTGTCGGTTCGGTCAGGTCCACAGTGACGATGCGGGGCTTGCCGCCGTCGAGGACCTCCATGGCTTCCTGCCAGACTTCGGCCTCGCCACAACCACCGCCAATCGTGCCGAAGAACGTGCCGTCCTGGCGCACGACCATCTTGGCCCCGGTCTTGCGAGGCGTGCTGCCCCGCGTCCGCGCCACCGTCGCCAAGACTACGGGTTCTCCGCGTTCAACCGCCGAAAGGATCTCTCGATAAATCTCGTCCTGCATGCGGATCGATCGTCGCGGCTTTCGCGCCCCTTTGCAAGGAGCCGGGCGAGTGAACACGCACGGCCCGCCGGAACGCACACAGTAAGCGGATCTCTCGGCTCCGCTGCCGGTTACGCGGCGGCGTTCCGCGTCCTCGGCGTACGATCCCAACCTCACGCTTCGGCAGGGACTTCCCTGATGAGCCGCGCAGACGCCAAATCGGCATTTCGAGCCCGATCTTGATAGCGTCTGCTGCATAAGAGCCACGCCAGTATCGCAACTTCGCTTTCATACATCTTTCAAACGAAGCCTTCGCCGCCGAACTGCGGAATGGAGGCCGACGACGGCCTTACGCCATTCGCGGCGGGGAGGACCCGCCATGTCAGGAGAAAGACCCATGGTCAAGAAAATGAAGAGCCCCCGGCGTCTCGCGGCGCTGGCCATCTTCGCCGTCATCGCGATGTCCGCGTTCGGCTTCGCGGCCGCCAATACCGTCGGCAACAGCAACGCCGGCGACGGCCAGGCCGCCGTCAGCGGTGGCAACGTTACGAACATCTCATACACGGTCTCGGGCGGCGCCATCACCGGTGCGACCTTCGACTACGACGCGAACGTGTCGAATGTCCGGGCGGCACTTAAGGACTCTGCCGTCGGTGGGGTTGACCTCGCAGTTGCCAACACGGCGGCCTGCACCATTACGCATCCGACGCCGACATCCAGCCACTTCGTGTGCAGCTTCGGTGCCGGTGCGGCGATTGCAGCCGTGAACGGCTTCCAGGTCAGCACCTGGAACTAATCCCTTAAGACGGCGCCGGCCAGCCTCCGGCCGGCGCCACCCACCAATCTCCCAGGGACGGACACCTTGAACATCTCCATCAACCCCCGCCGAATGCTCATGCTTGGTCTGCTCGGCATCGTCTCGGCCACCACGCTCGGCTTCGCCGCCGCCAACACCGTCGATACCTCTAACGCCGGCGATGGTGCCGGCGCAATCTCTGGCTACACCGTCACGAACGTCCACTACACGCTTGACTCGACGAACCCGTCGCAGGTGAACCAGGTGAGCTTCACGCTCTCCCCTGCGATGGTCTCGGGCGGCACCATCCGCATCTCCGTGAACGGCACCAGCTTCATCACGGCCCCGTGCACCGGCACATCGAGTGTTACCTGCAGCCTGACCGGCGCGGGTGTCACCGCCACCAGCCTTACGAACCTCCGCGTCGTCGCGGCCCAGTAGGTATCCGAAACCGGATAGCGGCCAGTTCGGGCAGACCGCAATCCACCAGTGGGGGACACACCATGCAGCCCACGCGGCGAGTCATCGTCTCGTTCTCTTCGGCAATCACCGTGGTTCTGGTGGTGTTGGCCTGGGTGCTGTTCGCTCCACCGCAATTGGGCGGACAGACCAGCTACGTCATCGTCAACGGCAACAGCATGGAGCCCGGCATGCACCGTGGCGACCTCGCAATCGTCCGCGAGGCCGGCAGCTACCAGGTCGGCGATGTCGTCACCTACCGCCATCCGCAGATCGGCCCGGTCATTCACCGGATCATCGGCCGCGACGGCGCACGGTATGTCTTCCAGGGCGACCACAACGACTTCGTGGATTCCTACCACCCGGCTGACCAGGAACTCGTCGGCGAGCTCTGGATCCATGTGCCGGCCGTGGGCTCGTGGCTCGCGCGCTTCCATTCGCCCTGGTACATGGCGGGGCTTCTCTGCCTCGCGTTCATGGGCTTCGGGGGCGTATCAGCAATCAAGGGGAACGGCCCCGCGGCGGGCCGCCCCGGGCGGGCACAGCAACCTTCGGTCCAACAGTCCAGGGGAGGGACACCCATGCAACAGCTGCTTCGCAACTGGCAAGACACACTCTCGGTACTCGCCGCCGCGGGGATTGCGCTGCTGGGCCTCGCCTGGGTGTCGTTCCACCGGCCGGCCCACCACGACGTCCCGGCGAACATCCCGTACACCCAGTCGGGGCAGTTCGCCTATTCCGCGCCAGCGGCCGACGGCCGCGTGTACGACACCGGGGAGGCCACCTCTGGCGAGCCCGTCTACCGCCGCCTCAGCCAGCAGGTCGCGTTCCAGTTCTCCTACGCGCTCAAGAGCACGCCGAAGGCCGCCGCGACGGGTTCGTACAAGATGGTGGCCGAGCTCGGCGACCGCAACGGCTGGAAGCGTACTATCGAGCTCGCGCCGGAGACGAACTTTGCCGGCGACAGCTTTGTCGCCGGGGGCCTCCTGGACCTCTCCCAGGTCTCCTCGCTCATCGCCATCCTGGAGGAGCAGTCCGGAGTGAAGAATGAGCGCTACTCCGTGGTCATCAAGCCCGAAGTAACCATCGCCGGCACCATCAAGGGCACAGCGTTCAGCGATACCTTTGCTCCGGCGCTGCCCATGGCCATCGACAGTATCCAATTGCGCATGGACGCGCCCAGCCAGAACGAGCAGCCGCTGACGCCTTCCACGGATGGCAACGTCAGCACCCTCGTTTCCCAGGCGAACACGCTCAAGCTCCTCGTGATCTCGCCGCCGGTTTCCCTGGTGCGCGCGGTATCGCTGGCGGGGCTCGGGCTTGTCATCGGATTCGGCGGCTGGCTGCTCATCGCATTCGTCCAGCAGCGAAACGCGCGGCCGCAGGGCATTGCCGCCCCCGGCGCCCGCCTGCGCAGCCCGCTGGTGAACGTCCGCGGCACGGTGCCCACCCCTCGAACGCGCGTCATCGACGTGGCCAGCCTCGAAGACCTGGGCCGGATTGCCGCGCGCATCGGCGGCGTCGTCCTCCAGGAGGCGCGGCCCGGCTACCACGCGTTCTTCGTCCACGACATGGAGATTACCTACCGCTACGAGGCCGTTGCCGGGCAGCCCGCCTCGGCCACGAAACCGTCTTCGCGGAGGATCGCGTGATCGCGCGCCGGCTGCCCCTCCTTGCGGCCGGCAGCCTCGTTGTCCTGGTGGCCGTCAGTGCGCTCGGGGCTTCGGCAGCCACGAATACGGTCCCACCGACGAATGCCGGCCAGGACGACGAGACCCTCCTGCTTGAGCAGATCGCTCCGCCGGAGTGCGCTGGAATGGCGCTTACCGGCATCCGCATCGGGGGCGGCGGCAGCGGCGGCGGCAATGTGCTCGTCCTCGGCACGGACGGAAACGACAACCTCACAGGCGGTGGCGGCGGCGACTGCATTGTTGCCGGGGCCGGCAGCGATGTCCTGAGCGGCCAGGGAGGCGATGACGTGCTGATCAGTGGTCCCGGCTTCATCGACTTCATGAACGGCGGCGGCGGCACCGACACCTGTTATGGGAAGGGCTTTCTAAATATTCCGAGCAGCTGCGAGAACTACATCCCGTAGCGACTAGGCCCGCGGGTAGCTGCCGAATATCTTCAGTTCCCCGCACAACGGCCGGATCGCGTCCAGCACCGCACGGCCGCGCGGGTCCGCCTGGTGCCCTTCGAAATCGATCAGGAAGACGTATTCGCCGAATGTCCCCTTCGTCGGGCGGCTTTCGATCTTCGTGCAGTTGATGCCGGCTGCAGCGAAGGCGTTCAGCACTCCTGCCAGTGCGCCGGGCTTGTCCTCGTTAAACGTGAAAGCGATGGAGGTTCGGTCGCGCCCAGTCGGCGGCGGCGCCCCGCGGCCGAGGACCAGGAAGCGCGTGACGTTCGCATCGGTGTCCTGGATGCCGCGCGCGATGATCTCGGCGCCGCGCAGTTCCGCCGCGCGGGCCGTGGAGATCCCGGCGGCGTCGCCGTCGCGGGCCAGCGCGAGGTCAACGGCTTCAGTGGTGGAAAGCGCGGCCTCCACCTGGGCCTTCGGAAAGCAGCGTTCGATGAACTTTCGGCACTGCCCAAGAGCCTGTGTGTGCGAGAAGATGATCCGCACCTGGTCCGCGCGCGTGCCGGGTTTGGCGATCAGGTTGTGCACAACCGGGATGATGATCTCAGCCTGGATGGTCAGCGTCGTCTCGTGGATCAGGATGTCCAGGGACTCGGCCACCGAGCCGTTAATCAGGTTCTCGATCGCTATTACGCCGATGTCGGCCATGCCGGACTCCACCGCCGCGGCAACCGCCGCGTGGGAGGGGAAGGGCAGCATCTCCGCGCCCGGCGCGAACTTGAGCGCCGCTTCCTCGCCGAATGTGCCCGCCGGCCCCAGAAAGGCCACTCTCACGTGTCGAGCCCATGCGTCGAGCCGATCAGCTGCTCCTTGAGGATGGAAAGGCTCTCCTTGCGCGAGACCACGACGAGTGCGTCACCTGCGCTCAGCCGCGTATCGCCGCTGGGCATGCGCGGCACTCCACCGGGATCGACGATGAGCGAAATGAGCGACTCGGCCGGCAGTAGCACTTCGCGCACGGACCTTCCGGCGACTGGCGACGTTTCCGGCAGCTTGATCTCGACGAGCTCGAGGCCGTTGTGCAACTGGAGCAGGGGGATCATCTGCTGCGTGGGCAGTTCCTGCTCGATCTGGGCGAGTACCGCCTGGGTGGCTGAGATAGTGGTCTCGATGCCGCGTTTCTGGAACAAAAGCTCGTTCCGTGGATTGTTGATGCGGGCGATGGTGCGCGGCACGCCCCGGTAGCGGGCGAGGTCGCAGATGACCAGGTTGTCTTCGTCGTCTCCCGTTACCGCCGCCACGAGATCCGCGCGGGATACGCCCGCGGCGTCGAGCGTGGTCGCTTCGCAGGAGTCGCCCTGCATGACGTTTCCGGAGAGCTCCTCGCGCACCTGGTTGGCGCGCGCGCCGTCACGTTCGAGCACGAGCACCTCATGGTTTTCGCGCAGGAGCTCTTCCGCCAGGTGGAACCCAACTTTGCCGCCGCCGGCGATCAAGATGTACATGGCTACTTCCTCGCCGGTTCTTTGTGGAGCATCTCGACCATGATCTGGGCGCCGTAGCTTGTGGGGCTGAAGGTTTCCAGTCCGAGATCCCGGAAAATCTCTTCGCGCACGGGGTCGTACACGCGGCAGAGGACACGCTTCACGTGGTAAACCTCGCGCGCCATCTGGCTGGCGAAGTAGTTGCGGTTGTCGCCCTGGGTGAGCGCGAAGAACGCGTCGGCCTGCGCGATCCCGCCGCGTTCGAGCGTGGAGGCATCCATCGCGTTTCCCACCACCCGTTCGCCCTTAAACGTCGAAGGGAGCCGCTTGAAAGCGGCTTCATTGCTGTCGAGCACCGTCACGTGGTGCCCTTCCTGGTCCAGTACCGTTGCGATGCGCGATCCGAGCCGCCCGCAACCCATGACGATGACGTTCATGCCACCCGCCGGTTCATTCGTGGTGATGGCTCCGCGCCGGGACCATCGATTGCCGGACCACCCAGACCGCACAGGTGGCGTGTTTAAGGACGAATTCGGGCGTCCGGCCCATCTGCGATGAGCCCGACGGCTTCTTGTAGGGCAAGCCCATGATGATCGTGTCGACTTCCTGGTCGAGCGCTTCATCGACGATCGCGGGGCCGGCCTCGCGAGCCTGGAGGAGGGTGCCGATGACCGGGTACCCGGATTCCGCCGCGATCTCTTCGGCGCGCTTGATCAGTTGCTCCCCGCGGCGGGCTTCCGCGTCCAGTTCCGCATTCAGGGGCAGCGAGCGGTTCACCTCGATCACGTGCACCACGTAGACGCGGCCCTTCTTCTGTTTGGCCATCGTGACGGCGGCCGTGACGGCGTCGAAGCTCGCGGGAGACTGGACAATGGGGACGAGGATGGCCTGGGGGGTTGCCATGTGGGGTTACTTCACCTCGCCCCGCGGGGGCGTGCACATCTAGTGGTCATCCTGGGCGAACCAGAGCCGGATCGCCCCATTGAGTACAAGTACGATGCCGATGGCGAAGCCAATGTTCCAGTGCGCCGTCTGCGTGAGGATGAACAGGATTAGCGCGAACCCGAGCACGATGGAGACAACAGAGAAAATGTAGTTCGCGGTGCGCATCTGCTTCCCGGCGCCGGACGGCGGCCCATTCCACATTCCATGCTACGACCGCCCGACCACAACGGCCAAACATCTCCCCACAGCGGACGCCGGCGGACGGCCCAAGCCTCAAACGCCGTAGAGCTTCTTCGCTTCGGCGCGCAGCTCTGACTGGAAGCCGGGGTGCGCCACCGAGATGAGTTCCTCGGTGCGCTCGCGGATGCTCTTCCCCCGCAGGCGCGCGATGCCCTGCTCCGTGACCACGAAGTCCACGTAGCCGCGGTGCACGGTCTGCACCGTCCCTGCTGGGTGACCTCCAACGATGCGTGTCTTCCGCTCTCCCGCCACCAGCGAGCTCGAGGGCAGGACGATCACTGACCCGCCGGCCGCGCAGGACGAGCCCACCGCGAAGGCATTCTGGCCGCCTGGCCCGCTGAACAGGTTCGGACCCTGCGTCTCTGAGGCAACGTTCCCGGTGAGGTCCACCGCGAGGGCGTTGTTCACTGCCACGAAGTTCTCGATCTGGAGCAGCATCCGCAGGTCGTCCGTGTGCGTGAAGTCGTAGAGCTCGAAGGCCGGGTTGCCGTCGATCCGGCGGAGGTCTTCCGGTGGCATCTGGCCAAGGGCGCTGGCGACGATCTTGCCGACATGGTGGGGCTTGTTCCGCCCCGTGATGATTCCTTTATCGAGGAGGTCCGGCACGCCTCCCGGTAGGATTTCGGTGTGCACTCCCAGGTCATGGCGTTCCTCCAGGAAGGCCGGCAGCGCAGCTGAAACATCGCCGATGCCGAACTGCAACGTGCAGCCGTCGTAGACGATTTCGTTGGCGACGAGCGTACAGATGATCTGCGCCGCGAGCTCGGTTTCCTCGCTGCGTGGCGGGATCGGCGCAACAGCCGGAGGCAGCGTGTATTCGGAGACGCAGGCGAACTTCGAGATGTGCACGCGGTTATCGCCACCGGTGCGGACGAAGTCCGGGTGGATTTCACCGATGAGCGTCGGCGTCAGTTTCGCGACAGTGGGCCCAAAGAAGACGCCCGAACCGAAGGAACACCAGCCCTCGTCGTCAGGAGGTGAGATGGGGATCAGGGCGGCATCGAAGCGGTCGATCCCGGGCGGCAATTTGCCTTCGCGGAACTGGACGACGGGGACGTAGTCCATGCGGCCTTCGCGGACGGCGCCGCGGTCCAGCGGGCTGGCATAGGCCGTGATGATATGGAAATTCGCCAGGTTCTCCGGCGTGTCCCACGTGTAGGGCGTCAGGAACGAGACGATGGTCACGTCGCGGAGCTCGCCCCCGCGGGCGGCGAGGGCGCCGCAAAGCTGCGGCGGCACGGACGTCCAGCCGCCCGCCCAGACGGTCTGGCCGTGACCGATAATGCTCACGGCCTCCTCTGGCGAGACCAGCTTAGGGCCGAGTTGTTCGCGCCAATTGGTGGCGGTCTGAGTCACGGCAGCACCTCACTCCGCTACGAAGTGCGCGAAGGATACCGCGAACAGAGCTGCATCCGAAGAGACGGAGTACCAAGGCCCACGCGACAGATTGCATACGGACGGATGGACTCTTTGCCCGTCTACACCACACGAACATGCGGCGGAGGCCCTGGCTTCCTGGCCAGCAAGAAGAACACAGAGCCGGAGAGCGCGATGGCGGCGAGGATGTCGAAGCCGACCTTGTAGCTGCCGGTGCGGTCGTACAGTAGCCCGGCGATAAGCGGACCGCTGATGGTGCCCAGGATGATGACCAGGTTCGAGGCGCCCATGATCTTCCCGAACGCCGAACGACCGAAGTAGTCGGCGCGGATGGCGGTCATCTGGGGGCCGCGCCAGCCCCATGCGAGCCCATGGATGACAACGAACGCCAGCACCATCCAGAAATTCACCGCGTGGGAGAGGATCAGTAGCCCCGCGCAGTGCATGGCCATGCAGGTGACGACGAGCATTCGCTTGTTCACCCGGTCGCCGAGGAGGCCGCCAGAAATGTTCCCGCACATGAACACGAACGTGAGCAGCGTGACGATGGCGGACGCCTGGCCGAGTGAGTAGCCCTGGCTGTCCCGCACGTGCGAGATCAGGTGCACGCTCATCGCAGAGACCACGAAAAGCGCCGAGGCGTGGCCGAGTGACACCCACCAGAACGCCGGGGTGCGCACCGCTTCGGCGAGCGTGTAGTCGGTGCGGCCCGGCTCCGCGCCTTCGTGGTGTTCGAGGGTGAGGTGCTTGCGCGGTTCGCCGTCAGGTTCGAGACCAAGCTCGCGCGGGTGCTTCCGGTAGATCTGCGCCACCGGGAGGCCCACCGCCCAGATGATGATCGCCGAGAAGATGGCCGTGTGCCGCCAACCGTACGTTTCCATTGAGAGCGCGGTCAGGGGCACGATCATGCCGCCCAGCCCGAAGCCGGCGGACATCAGGCTGATTGCGGTCGCGCGACGGCGTTCAAACCAGTTCACCGCCGCGGTTGTGGCCGTAAGGAACCCGCTCATGCTCGCTCCGATGGACATCACAATGAACGCGCCATAGAACTGCGTCAGCGAGTGCACCTGGCTGAAGAGCAGGAACCCCGTGCCGAGGACGATGGTCCCAGCGCTGGCCACTTTGCGCGGCCCGAAACGGTCGATCATGAAGCCGTGGACCGGCCCCAGCACGCCGCTTTCGGCTTCGCGCAGGGCTGATGCTGCGGAGAGCATCGTCTTGCTCCAGCCGAACTCCTCGCGGAGCAGTACGACGTAAGCTCCGTATGCCTGGCCCATGAGCGCCGCGATCAGCATTTGCAGGGTCGCGCCCGCGAACACGACCCGCCAGCCATAGAACAGGCTGGCCGGGCGGCGCCAAACAGAAACCGCGGCTCGAGTGGTGGCCTCGGCCAAAAGGGCCGCCTCCATGGCAGGGGGTTCAGGAGAGTCTAACGGGCATCGCGGCTGCGGCCACGCGGCCTCAGCGCCGCCGCATCGCCGTGAGCACAATGACGCCGGCCATCGCCGCGGCAAGCACCACGATCGCGATTGCCGATATCGTGACTTCCATTGAGCCGTTCCCTCGCGACGCGCC
>CAYTBM010000003.1:3128-13862 GCA_964436025.1 uncultured Anaerolineaceae bacterium | reverse complement strand
ACCGGGTCAGCTTTGGCTTTCCAGAACGCACAGGACAGCCCGGCGGTCGCCGCGGAGGCTCCGAAGGTCGGCGCATCCTTCGTGAAGTTCACGGCCATCTGCTTGTAAGCCGCAACGTCCTTCGGGCATTCCTCATCGACGTAGTTCACTGCCGCGTTGGCTTCGATCAGGTTCGGGTAATCGCCGTTGCTGTCGCGCTGCAGGTAGTTGTCGGTCAGGCGGATGAGGCCGGTGCCGTCCCCGTTCTGGGCATCCTGCAAAGCTCGCGTGAGGAAGCTCCACGTCTGCTTCGAGTACATGGCGGAGAGGATGCCCAGTTCCACTTCTCCGGGCCCAGCAGGCCGGTCCGCGCCCTGGGCAGGGATGGGATTGGCCTCCGCCTTCGCCATGATCGCGTTCACCGCGCCGCGGGCGTCAGCGCCCAGGCAGCTCCTGGCCTGGCAGTCCGCGATGTACGCGCTCAGGGCGCGTTCGAAGCCAATCATCTGCGTGCGGTTCACGTCTTCGAAGCCCAGTGAGAGGTCCGTGCCGCCATCCAGGACCATCGACCGCACGTGCGTGGGGAACATGTCGGCGTATACGGCGCCGAGCGACGTGCCGTAGGAGTAGCCGATGTAGTTCAGCTTCTCCTCTCCCAGTGCCCCGCGGATCCGGTCCATGTCGCGCGCGACATTGTTCGTGCCCAGGTACGGCAGGATGTCGCTGTACTTTGCTTCGCAGCCGTCGGCGAAGTCCTTCGCGACCTTCTCGGCCTGCTGCCACTCGGCGTCCGTGTCGGGGTCCGGGTCCGCGGCCACCAGCGCCTGCAGGTTGTCGTGGCACAGGATCGGCGAACTCTCGCCGACGCCCCGCGGGTCGAACGACACGATGTCGAACTTGTCGCGGATCTCGCCGGCGAGCACTCCCCGCCAGATGCGGACGAAGTCGTTAGCGGAAGCGCCCGGCCCACCAGGGTTCGCCATCAGCACGCCAATGCGCTGGTCAGGTTTGCGTGCCTTAATCCGGATGAGCGAGAGCTCGATGGTCTTGCCGTTGGGACTCCCGTAGTCGAGCGGTACGTTGAAGCTCGCGCACTCAATGCTGCCGCAGCCCCGCCAATCGATCGTCGTCGAGGCCTGGGCGGACGTTTTCGTGCTGGACGAACAGGCAAAGCCGGCAAGGGCGACCGCAAAAAGTAGCAAGAGAGTGCGCCGCATATCTCTAAAGACGGTAACAGGCGGCCGGATAAGGAGGGGCCAGCAGCCGGTAAGCCGCGCTTACCAGCGCAACTCCCACACGCGCACCGGGTCTTCAAGGCCTCGGAGCGGCTGCTCCCCCCGGTCGTTGAACAGGAAACCCTTGCCTGCGACCAATTCGCGTACCACGTTCGCCACCAGGATCTCGCCGCCTTCGGCCAGTGCCGCCACGCGTGCCGCCGCAATCACTGCGGTGCCGAAGAGGTCGTCGTCCTCAGCGATCGGCTCGCCGGCATTGACCCCCACGCGCACGCGCAGGCCGTTCGGCAGGCCCTCCATTTCGCCGCCGAGGGCCTCGGCGTGCAGTGCGCGCTGTAGCGAAATGGCGCATTCGAGCGCCCGCTGGGCCGAGCCGAACGAAGCGAGGAAGCCATCGCCCATCGACTTCACCTCGCTTCCGCCGTGCGCCTTCAGCGCTTCGCGGGTGATGCGTTCGTGTTCGCGGAGGATCTGGCGGCCGGCGTGGTCGCCCAGCGCGCGCAGCAAATCGCCGTGACGCTCGATGTCGGTAAACAGGATGGTTCGGAAGGCGTTGCCGCTGCGCAGCCCGAATCGCGCACGGTTTTCCGCCGCCGCGACATCCAGGATGAAGCTGCGGCAGGTATCGACCACAGCCTGGTCCCAGGCGAACGGTGACCTTCCGGGCAGCACCGAGAGCCGCGCATCGGGGATCGTCGCGACAAGCTGGCGCGCCCGATCGATGGCGAAGAACGGCGTGTCCATGCGGTGGAGCACGAGCACGGGGCACTTCACCTGCGTGAGGAGGTGTTGGACGTCGGCGCCAGCGAGCGCGTCATTCGCATCCTGGAACTCCTGGGCGCTCACACTTTCACGGATGTAGCGCGCAATGCGTGCGGTTTGCGCGCCGTCTTCAAGGCCGTTGATGGCCGTTGCCAGGAGGTCCGTGAACAGCGGCCAGTTCTTGTGAATGAGGGGTGCAAGGGCGGTCCAGCCAGGCGCGGCGGCGGATGTGCCCTGTGCCGGATTCGTTCTGAACAATGTTACCGAGGCGACCCGGTCGGGGTGGGTCGCGGCGAACTGGAGCGCCACCTTGCCGCAGTCGGTCCCCGCGAAGATATGCACCCGCGGGAGGTCGAGCCGGTCCAGCACGCCGCGCAGGTCCCGTTCGTAGGCATCGATCGAGACATCAGTGACGTTCCGCTCGGAGAGGCCGTTGTTGCGGTGGTCGTAGCGGATGACCGTGGCCCACTCGGCGACGTGTTCGTAGCAGGAACGTGCCTCGGGGACTTCCCACTCGTACTGGATGTTGGAGAAGCCCGGCGGGTACATGATCACGATTGGCACGCCTTCGCCGATCGTCCAGAAAGCGATCGAGACGCGGTCCTCGGTTTGTGCGTACTGAATGCGCGGCAACACCCTGCAGGCTCTCTCCAGCGGCCATCCTAGCGCACGCGGGCAAGCGTCCGAACCATCCTGTGGGTGATTCTGAAACCCCGACTAAAGGCGGAGGCGCACGCCGCATGGCCAACGCCACCCCATTGGGCTCCCGTTCAATTTGGCGTCCCGGCGCGCGGATGGCCTTAGTTGAAGTGTGCCATCACGTCGTTGGCGAACTTGTCCATGATCGCCTTCGTTTCGCCCGTGTTTCGGCCGAGCGCGAAGCCGGGGATGATCAGTTCATCCACGCCGGCTTCGATGTACTGTTCGACCATGGCCCGAATCTGGGCGCCGGTGCCTGCGATTGCCGGGCGCCCGGAAGCCCGCATCCGTTCGGCAACCGACTCGTCGTCGGTCATCGCGAGCATGCCCTGCGCCGAATGCTTGATGGACTTTGGGTCCCGGCCGATCTCTTCGCAGTAGCGGTTGAGGATGGCGCCTTTATGAGCGAGCACTTCGGGCGTGCCCCAGACGTTCCATTCGTCCGCGTACTTCGCGGCGATGCGAAGCGTGCGCTGCTCACCGCCGCCGCCGATGAGCAGCGGGAGCGGGTTCTGGATCGGCTTCGGGGCGAGTGGCGCGTCCGTGAGCTGGTAATACTTGCCCTGAAAGTTCGTCTTGTCGTTCGCGAACAGGCCCTTGATCACCTGGCAGGCCTCTTCGAACCGCGCCATGCGCCCACCCAGCGTCGAGAAGTTAATGCCGTACGCCCGGTGTTCGTTCTCCTGCCAGCCGGCGCCCAGACCCAGGACACAACGTCCACCGGAAATATGGTCGACGTTCGCCGCCATTTTCGCGAGCACGGCCGGGTGCCGGTACGTGTTCCCGGTCACCAGCGCGCCGATGCGCACCCGCGGCACTGCCGCGCCGAGGGCTGCGAGCGTCGTCCAGCATTCGGCGAATGGTCCGCTCGTGTCCTCGGCGTTCTGCATGAAGTGGTCGGCGAACCAGATGGAATACCAGCCGGTCGATTCGGCATGTTTCGCGAGATCGAGTGTCTCGCTCCAGGAGTTTGTAGGCGCCGGCCAGAAACTGAATCGCATGGGACCCCTCCGCGGTAGGTGCGGAGATTGTAGGAGAGTTCCGAGTTCCGAGTTCCCCTATGCCATCAGCCGCAGCGCCTGGGCGTCGTCGATTGTCACCGCCCCGCGCGTGATCGTGATCCAGTTATCGCGTGCGAACTGGTTGAGCTGCTTGTTCACGCTCTCCCGGCTGACGCCAAGCATGGAGGCGAGCTCCCCCTGGGTGACCTGGATGCGTGTCCGGCGCCCGGGCGGTGTGTCGCCGAGGCTCGCAGCGAGCCCGAGCAAGTGCTTCGCCAGGCGGTGGGGCAAGTCCAGGAACATCAAGTCGGTGATCGCCTCATCGGTGCGCCGCAGGCGCAACGAAAGCGTCTCGAGCAGCGCGAGTGACGCTTCAGGCCGCTGGCGGACCCAGTCCCGGAAGTCGTCGCGGGAGACGACAAACGTCCGCGTGGGCACCTGCGCCGTTGCTGTGGCTGACCTGGGCCGGCTGTCGAGGAGGGCGAATTCGCCGAAACAATCACCTTTGCTGACGATGGCCAGCGTGGCTTCCGAGCCTGAACCGGAGAGCCGAGTGATGCGGACGCGGCCATCCACCACCACGTAGAGCGCGTCGCCAGGGTCGCCTTCGTGGAAGATTGTTGTCCCGGCGTTGTAACGCCGCACGCGCCCGCGGGAGGCCAGCAGGCTCACATCTTCGTCCGGCAGGCGCGCAAGCAACGGCACGTCCCGGATATAGGCGTCGTTTGCGTTCGTCTCGTTAGCTGCCACGGTGATTTGTCCCCCAGGGGTGGTGATTCTCACATTCCCAGAGCCTAACGGCACCCGTATGTGAAATCCCGCACGAATGTTGTCGCCGGACTGTGAGCGTGATCCCTGTCCTCGGCGTACAAGGCACCGGCACGCTGGTTACACGACGCCGCAACGCGGCCCGGGAGGAGACACACCCATGGAACTGTTCGATATGCAGGAGTATGCCCGCGCCCGCCACCGCGACGCGATGCGCAGCTTTCGTTTCGCTGAACGAACTGGACTGACGCGGTCCGACGACGCCCGCCCGGCAGCAAACCGCAGGCTGTCCCGCGACCGCCGTCCGAGCGCCTACTCCGCGCCAGAGTGGAGCACCCGGCTGGAGAGTTGATGCGGCTGTAACACAACCCCGCTGCATCGCCGGCTGCCCGTGCTGACCCGTAGCGAATTGCTGGCGTAACCTACCGCAATGCCTTCGCCGGGTTCAGGCCCGCAGTACACCCCGGTCGCCGACAGCAGCGGGCGCGTTTCCCGCTACCGCGTGGAATTCCCCCACGCCGGCATCGTCGAAACCGAAGAAGGCCGGTTCGAAGCGACCGAGTTCGCGGAGCGGCGCAGTGGTTGGGCGGGCAGGCTCAAGGACTTCAAGGATTCCCTCATCGGGACCTCCATGCACAGCCGCCGCCTGGCGGAAGAGCGCCTGAGCAAGAAGGTCGCTCTCGCGATCTTCTCCTCCGATGCCCTCTCGTCGACGGCGTACGCCACGCAGGAGATCCTGCTCATCCTCGTGCTGGCGGGCACCGCGACAATCCACCTCAGCCTGCCCATTGCCCTGGCGATTACGGCATTGCTGGCCGTGGTCGTCGTTTCCTATAGCCAGTTGATCCGCGCCTACCCGGCAGGCGGCGGCGCCTATACCGTCGCCCTTGAAAACCTCGGCGCTATCTTCGGACTGATCGCCGCCTCCGCTTTGCTCATCGACTACACGCTCACGGCCGCCGTGAGCATCGCCGCCTGCGTCGAGGCCATCGTCTCGGCTTCTCCTGACGTGGACAAAGTGCGCGTCTATCTCGCGATCGGCCTCATCGGCCTCATCGCCCTTGGCAACCTCCGCGGCATTCGCGAGTCCGGCACGCTCTTTTCGATCCCCACGTATGGCTTCGTGTTCATGCTCGCCGGGACCATCCTCTTCGGCATGGCGAAGGTTTTCACCGGCGACGACCCCAACATCCTCAAGACCGGCGACCCGACCAAGGCCGCGGAGCACGCGACGCACGCGCTGACCCTCTTCCTCGTCCTTCGCGCGTTCTCCGCCGGCTGTGCCGCCCTGACCGGCGTCGAGGCCATCTCCAACGGTGTTTCGGCCTTCAAACCGCCCGAGTGGAAGAACGCCATCATCACCATGGTCGCCATGGGATTGCTGCTCGCGTTCCTCTTCCTGGGCACCACGCTCCTGGCCCGCCATTACGGCATCGTCTACGAACACGGCGACAAAGAGACCGTGATGTCTCAGGTGGGCGAACACGTCTTCGGCCGGAGCCTCCTGTACTACATGCTCCAGGGCTTTACCGCCGGCATCCTCTTCCTGGCCGCGAACACGGCGTACAACGGGTTCCCCATCCTTGCCTCCATCCTCGCCCGCGACGGCTATCTCCCCCGCATCTTCCACCAGCGCGGGAACCGGCTGGTCTTCAGCTACGGGATCCTCGCCCTGACGAGCTTCGCCGCTGCACTGCTCGTCGGTTTCCAGGCCAGCACCACACGCCTCATCCCCCTGTACGCCCTGGGCGTCTTCCTCTGTTTCACCCTCGCCCAGACCGGCATGGTGTACCTCTGGTTCCGTCGCAAGAGCCCCGGTTGGCAACGTTCGGCCGCGATCAACGGCTTCGGCGCCGTGGTCACCGCCGTGGTCTTCGTGATCATCATGGTCACGAAGTTCGCCGAGGGCGGCGTCGCCGTGGTCATCGCCATCCCGATCATTACCGCGCTGCTCTGGGCCGTCGGCCGCTTCTACAAGCGCCTCCAGCGCCAGCTCTACGTGTCGCCGGAAGCCCTCCTGGACATGACCCCGCACGGCGACTCGCGCATCCCCATCCTCGTGCCCGTGGAAGATGTGAACCTTGCGACGGTAATGACCCTCGGCGCGGCCTGCGAACGTTCGCGCGACGTCACGGCCATCCACGTGCTCGTCGATCCGGATGCCCCGTCTACCGTATCCGCCCGCTGGAACCGCCAGTTCCCCGGCATCCCGCTCGTTGTTATCGATTCGCCGTTCCGCACGGTGGCTGACCCGATCGCCCGCTATGTGGATGATCGTCTCAAGCGCGCGCCCCACGAAGTCACGGTGATGGTCCCCTTGCTGGAAGTGAAGCGCTGGTACCACCGCCCGTTGGTCAACCAGAGCCTCAAGCGGTTGACGCGCCTCCTTCAGAACCGGCGCCACGTCAACGTGGTCCAACATCCTTTCTCCGCGGGGAGCATGGGCCGCCGCAGGGGACGGAGCGCTCACTCCGATTTGGGCATCTGAATCAGGGATTTCTCTGAGTGATTCGCTGGATGTAACTCGTTTACGATGAACTCGACGTCGGCCCCGCCGGCGCCCTTGGGGGGAGTTCGTCAACTCGTGAACGTTGGCATCATTGCGCTCAGCCAGCAAAGCGGCGCGGCGCTCGTGGCTGCCGCCCGCGCCGCCGGCCATTCGGCCCGACTCCTGCCCGCCGGCGCCGAGGTTCCTCCGTCGCTCGATGTCATTGCCTTCGATGGATTCGGCAGTGACGCACTGAATAACCTGATCCGCATGCTGCCCCCGGACGGCAGTGACCGCCCACTTCTGCTCGCAGGCATCGACACCGGCAGCCACGTCCTCCCGGCCTGCCCGATCGACGACGTTTACACGGCAGGCGATGCGGACGGTTTCGTCCTCCGGCTCGCGATGGACGCGCGCCGCCTCGAACGGTCCCTCGCAGCGAGCGCCGCCAACCGGCTCGAACAGGCGAACGACACCATCTACATGGTCGATTTCGAGGGCCGCTTCACCTGGGCAAACGCCGCCGCGGAAGCCCTGACTGGTTACACTCGCACCGAAATCGTCGGCATGCCCATGACCCGGCTGGTCGCGCCCGAATCCCTTGAAACGGTCCGAGAGACTATCGCCTCCAAGCTGCGCGGCGAGAGCCTCTCAAGCATTTTCGAGATCGATATCATCCGCGCCGACGGCGAACGTCGTCACGTTGAGCTGAGCTCCCGTGTTCTCTTCGAGCATGGCGAACCGGTCGGCATCCAGGGTATCGCCCGCGACATCACCGATATCCGCAGGCTCGAGACAGACCTGCGCCGCGAACACGATGCGCTCCTTGCAGCGCAGGCGCAGATGACGGCCGTTTTCGAGAGTTCGAACGAAGCCGTCCTCGTGATCGACCCCCAGATGCGCCTCATGCTCGCGAATGCGCAGGCTCGCAAGCACGCCCAAGCGTTCTTCGGCACTGAACCACGGCCGGGAGACCACATCCGCCCCTGGGTCACCGACAAAGAGTGGCCGGCTTTCGAGCAAAATGTGCGCCGCGCACTCGCCGGGGAACAGTTCTCGATCGACTGGCGGCGTCGCGCACTCAACGGGGAGTACGGCTGGTTCGAATCCGTGTACTCGCCCGTCATCGACGCATCGGGTTCCCCGGTTGGAGTGGCCATCGTCGGACGGGACGTTACCGGACGCCGCAAACTCCTGCGCGACATCGAAGAGCGCGAAGCGGCCCTTTCGGCCGTGTTCGCCAGCATGAATGAGGCGATCACGCTCATAGACCCGGAGATGCGTTTCGTCCTCGGCAATCAACTGGCCGTGGAGCGCGCGAAGCTATTCACCGGCCGCGAGCCTCACGTCGGCGGGCAGATGTCCGACTATATCCGCGAGGAGGACTGGGAGACTTTCACTGAGTTGTTCGCCCGGGCGCTCGATGGAGAGCAGGTCACGGTTTCAGGCCGCTTCGTGCACCCGGTCACTGGGGAACCGCTCTGGACCGAGTACGTCTATCAGCCGGTCCGCGACGACACAGGAGAAATTGTCGCAGTCGCCCGCGTCTCAAGGGACGTCACCCAGGCGCGCCTGACAGAACGCGCGCTTCGCGCCGCCGACCGATACAACCGCGCCCTCGTCGAGAACACGCCCGACTCGCTCTTCGTCCTCGACGTCACCGGCGAACCGGGCGCGTACGCGTTCAGCATTGCCATGGTCAATTCAGCCTTCTGCCGGCTCACGGGTTTTCGGGCCGACCGCATCCAGGGTCGTCCGGTGGAGCGGGTGTTTCGAGACCCGGAAGTACGCGCTGCTGCCGTCGGCCACTACAGCGACGCGATTGCTGCGGGCGCGACCATCGAGTACGAAGAGACCGTGCCTCACGGCGCCCGGCCGCAAATCCAGACGAGCCTGACGCCGCTCTTCGATGGACAGGGTCGCTGCTACCGCATCATTGGCACCTCCCGGGACATTTCCGAACGGCTCCGTCTCGAGAGGGAAGAGCGCCTGGCCCGCCAGCGCGCGGAGGGTCTCGCCCGCATCGTCGAGTCGACTTCCGATGCCGTCCTGAGCCTTGACCTCGAGCGCCGCATCACCTACTGGAACCGCGGCGCTGAGCGTACCTATGGCTATCCTGCCGCCGAAGTCCTCGGCAAGACGGTCGAATTCATTTACGCGAAGGGCACTGACGCCGCACCGAGGGCGGCCTCGCGCCTCGAACAGGTGTACCAGGGAGAGACGTTCATCGCTGCGCGCACCCAGCGCCGGCACAGGGACGGTCATGTCCTGGACGTCGTCATCTCGGCGTTTCCGCTTCGCGACCCGGAAGGCCGCGTCGTCGGGGTGGCAAGTACCGCCACCGATGTGACCGAACAACTCCGCGCCGAGGCCGTGGCCCGTGAGCGCACAGCCGACCTGGACGCGGTCTTTGCCAGTTCCCGCGACAGCCTTGTGCTGCTGGACACCGAAGGGCGCGTCCTTCGCATGAACCCCGCAGCTGCGACTGACCTTCGCGCCGCCAATGGCGACATCGATATCACGGGCAAGTTCTGGCGCCATCATATGCCTCGCGCCGGGCGCTCCACCTACGACCAGCACTTCAATGCAGCCATCGCGGGCGAAGCGGTCAACTTCGAGCGCCTCGCCACCCTCCCCAACGGCACTTCCCGCTGGTATGACGTCACCTACAGCGCCGTCCGCATGGAGGACGAGCGAGTCCGCGGAGTCCTGATCACTGGCCGGGACATCACCGAGCGCAAGCGCACGAGCGACGCACTCCTCCAGGCGCAGAAGCTGGAATCGCTCGCGGTCCTCGCCGGGGGCATCGCGCACGACTTCAACAACCTGCTTGTGGGCATCCTCGGCAATGCCGGGCTGGCGCTCTCGGAGCTTTCTCCGTCGTCACCGGCACGTCCCACCGTTGAAGCGATCGAGCTTGCCGGCCAGCGTGCCGCCGAGCTTGCTCGCCAAATGCTGGCCTATTCCGGGCGCGGCAAGCTTGTCGTACAGGAAACCGGCGTCAACGAACTCGTCACCGAGATGACTCACCTGCTCAAGGTCTCAATCGGCAAACGCATAAGCCTCCGGCTTGACCTCGCGAACGGCCTGCCCCTCGTCAAAGCGGACGCCACACAGCTCCGCCAGGTCATCATGAACCTCGTCGTCAACGCCTCTGACGCTATCGCCGGCGGCGAGGGCGTCATCTCCATCAGGACCGGCGCGATCAGCGCGACGCGCGAACTGCTGAGCGCCGAATACCTCAAGCCCGACCTCGCTCCCGGCGAGTACGTCCTCATCGAGGTTGCAGACACCGGCGCAGGCATGGACACGGCCACGCTTGCCCGCATCTTCGACCCGTTCTTCACGACGAAATTCACCGGTCGCGGCCTCGGCCTGGCCGCCGTCCTCGGCATCGTGCGAGGTCACCATGGAGCGATTAAGGTGGACAGTACGCCCGGAGAAGGCACCACCTTCCGCCTTCTCCTGCCGGCCACATCCGCGGAGGTTGCGCCAGTGACGCCCAGGGATGCGAATGCGCCATGGAAGGGCTCCGGTGTCGTGCTCGTCGTCGATGACGAGCCAACCGTCCGGGCCGTCACCGTCCGCGCCCTCCAGGCGTTCGGCTTCGAAACCTTGGAGGCCGAGGACGGCCAGGCGGGCCTCGACGCCTTCCAGGACAACCAGCACCGCGTTGTCGCTGTCCTGCTTGACATGACCATGCCCCGGATGAACGGTGAAGAGACGTTCCACGCGCTCAAGTCGGTTGATCCGGATGTCCGCGTGATCCTGATGAGCGGCTTTACCGAGCAGGACGCGGCTG
>CAYTBM010000003.1:0-3028 GCA_964436025.1 uncultured Anaerolineaceae bacterium | reverse complement strand
ATCGTCGCGAACGAGATGGGCGTGGCGATTCGCACCACGAGCGGTCCTGCGTTCGAGCGTCCTGGCGACCTCGCGGCCATCCTTACAGGACTCAAGGAACACGACATCCTCTTCATCGACGAGGTACACCGCCTCTCGCGGGCGGTCGAGGAGATCCTCTATCCGGCGATGGAGGACTTCGCGCTGGACCTGGTCATCGGCAAGGGCCCGGGCGCTCGCACAGTGCGGCTCGCCATGCCGAAATTCACGCTGATCGGCGCCACCACCCGCTACGCGATGATCAGCGCTCCGATGCGCGACCGCTTTGGCTCCGTCTTCCGCCTCGACTTTTACGACGCGGCAACGCTCACCACGATCATCAAGCGCTCCGCGAGCATCCTCGGCGCCGCACTGCCCGACGATGCCGCCTTCGAGATTGCCCGGCGCTCACGGGGCACCCCTCGCATCGCCAACCGTCTCCTCCGCCGCGTCCGCGACTACGCGGAAGTCCGCAACTCCGGCCAAATCACCCTGGAAGCTGCCCGCTCGGCACTGGCGATGCTCGATGTCGATGACCTTGGTCTCGACGACTCTGACCGTGCAGTGCTGCGCTGCATCATCGAGAAGTTCAACGGCGGGCCGGTGGGCCTTGAGACTATCGCCGCGGCGATTTCCGAGGAGTCGGACACCATCATGGACGTGTACGAGCCGTTCCTCCTCCAGTGCGGCTTCCTCAACCGCACTCCGCGCGGCCGCATCGCAACGCAGGCAGCCTACACCCACCTCGGCATCCCATATCCCGGGGAGCGTGGCGTTCCGCAGGCCGGGCTTTGGGAGAGCCCTCCGCCCACTGACGCCGACTGAGCGGGCCTCCGGCTGGATGCCCTACGCTTTTCCCATGACAAGACAGCTCATCTCATCCGGCGGCCCGTTTGAGGACATCGTTGGCTACTCGCGCGCCGTGCGCACCGGCAATCACGTTTACGTTTCCGGCACCACGGCGGCACAGCCCGACGGCACGGTATTTGGCGGCAACGACGCGTACGCCCAGGCGAAGTGTTGTTTCGAAGTCATCGAGAAGGCCCTCTCCGAGGCCGGCGCAACGCTCGAACACGTCGTCCGCACGCGCATGTTCGTAACCGACATTTCGCGCTGGGAAGACATCGCGAAGGCCCATCACGAGTTCTTCAAGTGGACGAAGCCGGCGGCCACGATGGTGCAGGTCGCGGCGCTCATCGACCCCCGCATGCTGATCGAGATCGAAGTGGACGCCGTGATCGATCAACCCTGAGCGGTTCAGTTTCGGAAATTCGTGACAAATTCGCCTCGGAGCTCTAAGGGCAGCCCTATACTCTCCGCCTCGCCCACAGGGCAGACCTTTAGGGAGACCAAAACAATGGCGAAGTACCTCCTCGTGTACCACGGCGGCGGCCCGATGGAAGAAGACGCGGCAGCCCAGGCAGCAGTGATGGAAGCGTGGGGAAGCTGGTTCGGCCAGCTCGGCGCGGCGGTCGTTGACGGCGGCAACCCCGTCGGCCGCAACTGGACGACGAACGCCGACGGCACCACCGAAGACGGCGGCCCGAACCCCGCCACCGGTTATAGCGTGATCCAGGCCGAGAGCATGCAGCAGGCGCTCGAAATGGCGCGTGGCTGCCCGATCATCTCGTCGGGTGGAAGCGTGGAAATCTGCGAGACGTTCGACGTGGGCTGACGTCCCCGCGCCGGGCGTACTTGTTAACTACCATGCGGGCGCTTGTTCCGATCACGGGGCCGAATCTGATCCCGCTTGGTGCTGCTTGTTAACAAGCGAGACTTAAGCGAGGCACCGGAGCGGCTGGTTGCCGTTGTAGATGAGCATCTCGGCGAACAGCTGGCGGAAGTCGAGCGCCTTCCCCCAGGGTTCGCCGCGAAGCTCGGAGTACGCGCGATGCAGGTTCGGGACCAACCGTTCCTTGTCGTGCAGCGCGTCGAACCGGCCCAGGTCCAGCCCTTGCGCCAGTTCTAAGGGCGGCGTCCCGGCCTCCATCCCGGCTTTCGCGGTTTCCTGCACGAACCGGAGGTAAGCGCGCACGTCTGCAATCGCCTCCGGCCCGCAAACCGGTCCATGCCCGGGGACGATCGTCTCGGCGCCCAGGGCCTCGATGCGCTCGAGGGCCACGAGCCACCCGCCAACTGAGCCACCGAGGGCGAAGGGCGTCCCCCCGTTGAAAATGATGTCGCCGGTGAACAGCAACTTTCGCTCCGGGATCCAGGCCACGATGTCGTTTGTGGTGTGCGCGGGCCCAACGAAAATCAGCTCGACCTTCAGGTCATCCACGTAGAGCGAAAGGCGATCCTCAAAGGTGACCGTCGGCGGGGTAACGGGGCAGTCGCCGAAGTCGACCATCGGAAACAGCGCGTGCGTGGAGTTCCCCGCGGCGATGATCTCCCGGCGGCAGCGTTCGCTGGCCACGATCGCGCTATCGGCGAACATGAAGTTGCCGTGGGTGTGGTCGCCGTGGCTGTGGGTGTTCACGAGCGCGGTCACGGGAAGCGGGGTGACCTGGCGCACGGCCGCATGGAAGGCACTCGCGCGCGCCTCGGTGCCGGTCGAATCGATGACGGTCGCGGCGTTCGAGCCGACGATGCAGCCGGCGTTGTTCAGAAACCACGAGCCGTCGAGCTGGATGTAGGCGTAGACGCCCTTGCTCACCTCTTCGATGGCAGGTGGCGGGATCTCGGCGTGGACGGGGATGGTTGCGGATGACATGAGCGGCCTCCTCGAGAGGCGCATTCAAGCATGAGCGCCGCTCGGATCGCTACAGGTTTTCGAGTCCCGCTGCTGCCGGCGCATCGGGCCGGCGCCCTTCCGGTCCGCGTTCGAGCCTGCCCGCGACCAGTGAGAGCGCGTAGTTCGGGATGAAGTACATGAGCGCCACAACCGTCAGGACCTCGATCGTCGGGTTTCCGTAGGCGGGCGACTCGTAGAGGATTTTGCCGCGCCGGAGCAACTCTTCGATCGCGATCAGCGCCGCCAGCGAGGTGTCTTTGTAGAGCGTGATGAGCT
>CAYTBM010000002.1:10249-55914 GCA_964436025.1 uncultured Anaerolineaceae bacterium | reverse complement strand
ACCTTGTGGTACCAGTTCTTCACCCACGGGTTGGCGTACACCCAACCGCCGCTGGCGTGGTAAGGCACGGTGAGGAAGGACTCGGTCATCTTGACCTGCATGTCCTGGATGTACTTCAAGCGTTCCGCGTTATCCAGGATCGTCCGCTGTTTGACGATCATGGCGTCGATGTCCTTCTGCTGTTCGATCGGCGTGCCGCCCCAGTTGTGCCGCGCCGACTCAGACCAGTAGTTATTGAACATGTTGTCCGGATCGCGAGGGGACCCGATGAGCGGGCCGCACGCGCAGCCACCCTCGGGCATCTTGCCCAGAAACGTCGACTGGATGTACGAGCCGTACTCCTGGAACACCAGTTCGGCCTCGAAGCCGGCATCTTTGAGCGTCGCCGCGAACAGCTCCCACGCTTGCTGGGCTTCCGCCCCGTAGCGGTCCACGTTGCAGAACAGCTTGAACTTCAGCGTGTCCGAGCCAGTCGCCGCCTTGAGCAGCTCGCGGGCTGCCTTCACGTCGCGTGTCCAGTACTTCGCGTTGGCGCCGAACTTGTCCTTGTTGTCGCGTGGCGAGAGATAGAAGGGGGCCAGGCCGGGAGGGATGAAGGAGAAGTAGTTCCCCTTGCCTGTGCCATCCTGGACCTTCAGATAGCCGTCGCGGTCGAGCGCCATGGAGAGCGCCTGCCGGACGCGCAGGTCGTTCCAGGGTTTGTTGTCGAAGTTGAAGTAGAACGCGCCCTGGGCGAGGTTCTGCGTGAAGACGTCCGTGCCCTTGCTATCGAGCTTCGACCGGTTCTCCTTGTAGATCGGCCCGTTCAGCCCGCTGAGGTCGTAGTCGCCCGCCTGGAGGGCGGCCACGAGGCGTTGCGGGTCGTTGATCAGGCCGGCCTCCGCCTTATCGAAGTTCGGGTAAGGCGCGTCGTAATAGTCCGGGTTCTTTCGCCAGGAGATTGCGACGCCGGATTCGAACTTCTCGAAGATGAACGGCCCGGTGCCCACCGGGTCTTTCTTGGCCTGGTCACTCGTGATGGTCTCGGCCGGAATGAACCACATCGCCTCCGCCGACGAGGCGTGGGTGACCAGGAACGGGGCATAGGGCGCCTTCAGCGAGACCTTGATGGTCTTTTCGTCCGGCGCAGTGATGTTATCGATGACGGCTTTCCAGCCGGCACCGTTCTGGGAGATTCCCAGGAAGGCCTCATAGCTCTTCACGAAGTCGGTGGCAGTGGCCGCGCGGCCGTTCAGCGGCGCTTTGTTCTGCCACTTCACGTTCGGCTTCATGGTGAAGACATAGGTCTGGTTGTCCGGCTGTTCCCACTTGGCGACGATGTCGCCTTCCATCGCGGTGTTGTCGCCGTTATTGACGCTGGCGCCGTTCTTGCCGCGCAACAACCGGCTGTAGTGGAACGCCGAGGGCGTTTGCGCCAGGTACGTCAGGTTCTCAAACGGGAAGATCGTCGGCGGATTGGCCGATGACGCGCCGGAGAGCGGGAGGCGAATGGTCCCGCCGCGGATCACTGCTTCTGCGGTGGGCGAACCGCCCGAACCGCTGGTAGGAGCAGCCGTTGGTTGGCCGCCATCGTCGTCGTCGTCACCACAGCCGACAAGGGCCAGGCCGGCGAGGCCGGCGCTCGCTGCCGCTCCGCCCCCGATGAACCGCCTGCGCGATGTGCGCAGAGCTCTCGCCCGATCCCAGTAACCTGTGGCCATGATGGCTCCTCCTGCGTACTCCATAAACTGAACCAGACGCGACTATAGAGGGCATTGATGACACCACACAATCCCAAAATGGAGTTGCTGAATGTGGCACAATTAATTCGCGAATAGTGAACGGCTTTCGAATGCGATTCGATCTTGAAGTACCGGTATCGCCCGGGCCGGAGCTCCCGCGTAGGATGCCGCAGGGATGACACCTCCCCTTCCTGACCCCAACGAACCGCTCCTCTTCGAAGGCCTCAGGGTGGTCGACTGTGGTACCTGGATTGCCGGCCCAGTGGCCGGGACGATCCTGGCGGACTTCGGGGCGGACGTGATCAAGGTCGAAATCCCGGGCGCCGGGGACCCCTACCGCGCGCTCGCCAACGGCCCGCTCAGCCCCGTGGCGCCCATGAATTACATGTGGGAGTGCGACGCGCGGAATAAGCGGAGCATCGCCCTCAACCTGGCGACGGATGAGGGCCGCGAAATCCTGATGCGGCTGGTGCGCGACTGCGATGTCTTCATCACGAACCAGCCCTTTCCAACTCGCCGGAAGCTGCGGTTGAACTACGAAGACCTGGCGCCGGAGAACGAGCGGATGATTTACGCCTCGCTGACGGCGTATGGCGAAGTGGGGCCTGACGCGGAGAACGAGGGCTTCGACCACACAGCGTGGTGGGCGCGGAGCGGGCTCATGGACCGTGTTCGCACGCCTGGGCTGCTGCCGGGGAACTCGGTGCCGGGCATGGGCGACCATCCGACGGCGGTGGCCCTGTATGCGGCGATTGTCACGGCCCTGATGCGGCGCGAACGGACCGGCAAGGGCGGCAAGGTGCACACCAGCCTGCTGGCGAACGGCATCTGGGCGAACGGATGCCTGGCGCAGGGCGCCGCCGTGGGCGCGGAGTTCCCGGTCCGGGAAGTGCCTGTGCCGCCGGCGCGGTTCCCCAACCGGGTACTGTACGAAACAAGCGACGGCCGCTACTTCAACTTCTTCATGGTGCGCACGCACGAAGATTTCGACGCGGTGCTGCTGGCGGTTGGGCGGGACGATGTGCTGACGGACTCTCGTTTCGCGGACCCGGAACCGCGCATGGAAAATGGGCTCGACCTGGTGGCTTCGCTGCGAGAAACGTTCGCTTCCCAGCCGATGTCGCACTGGCGCGCGGTTTTTCGCGAACACTCTGTGCCCGCAACCATCGTGGCCGAGATGGAAGACCTGCCGCACGACCCGCAGGTGCGGGCGAACAACATCTTTGTCGAGCCGGCGGGTGAAGGAGTGGCCTCCCCGTTGGTCGTGAACCACCCCCTGAACATTGATGGCCTCCCGCGCCGAGGACCGTTGCACGCGCCGGAGGTTGGGGAGCACACGGACGACGTGCTCGCCGAGCTGGGTTTTGATGGCCCTGCGATCGAGGCGCTGCACGCGCGGGGGGTTGCCGGCTAGTTCCCGGGCGAACTGGGAATATTCCAAACTGGGAATCAGCACCTCGGTTGTCCGGTCCACGAGCCGTGACCGGGAACGGAGCGGGCGTGTTCGAACCCGCTCCACGCTCGGCCGCACCCACGAACATCCCCTGCTGTCCGGGGTCCCGCCGGCTTCGGGGTTATCCCGGACCCGTTGCCGCCGGCGGCGGACTTCTCAGACGGGTGGACTCATCGACCGGCGCCAGCTCGCTTTACGGTCGTGCGCTCACCAGTGCGACTCCGCGCGGTCGCGGCTAAGTTGGCCGAGGGTTAGATTCGCGGTGAGAGAACGACCGATGACCGGAGCTGCCGCCGTGTACAACGACCTCGCGATTTTCACCGGCCGCGCCCACCCGCAACTGGCCGAGGCGATCTGCGCCCGGCTCGAGAAGCCGCTGGGCAAGTGCGACGTCTTCGAGTTCTCCAACGAGAACATTTTCGTGCAGTTCCAGGAGAACATCCGCCAGCACGACGTCTACCTGGTGCAGCCATTTGTCAGCCCGGTGAACACTTCGATCATGGAACTGCTGATCATGATTGATGCGGCTCGTCGCGCATCGGCCGGCCGGATCACGGCGGTGATCCCGTACTACGCCTACGGCCGCAGCGACAAGAAGGATCAGCCGCGCGTACCGATCACAGCCCGGCTCGTGGCGAACATGCTCGAAACCGCCGGAGCCGACCGCATCCTCACGATGAACCTGCACGCCGGCCAGATCCAGGGCTTCTTCAACATCCCGCTCGACGAGATGAACGCGCTCTTTCCGGTCTCGAACTACTTCCGCACGCAGGACCTGTCGAACTACACCGTCGTCGCGACCGATGTCGGCGGCGAAAAGCGCGCGCGCGACCTGGCGGTACGACTCGACCTGCCGCTCGCCATCATCGACAAGCGGCGCATCGGCAATAACGAGATGGCCGAGGCGATGCACGTCATCGGCGAGGTCGAAGGCCGCGGCTGCCTCATCCTCGACGACGAGATCAGCACCGCCGGGACCATCGTCTCGGCGGTGAACGCGCTCCGCCAGCACGGTGCGGGCGAAGTCATCGTCAGTTGCTACCACCCGGTGCTCAGTGGCCCGGCCGTCGAACGGCTGAAGGCACTCGACCTGCGCGAAATCGTGGTGACGGACTCGGTGCCACTCGGTCCGGAGAAGTTGCTTGCGAACATGACGGTGATTCCGGTGGCGCCGCAGTTCGGCGATGCGATTGGCCGCATCCACACGGGCCAATCCGTGGGCGCGCTGTTCGTGTGAAGCTGTAATGGCGGCGAAAGCCAATTTTACGTCTGGTTAACACCAGCCTTCCGCTGCGTGTGGTACAAAGCGATTGCCGAGTCGGTGGCGACACCGAACGGGGGACCCACTCTCTGGGGTGTATCCGGGCGAAAGCCTGGTAGGCGACTCCCATCGCCGAACCCGTCAGCTAACCCCGTAGGCGTATTGGGAGAGGCGTGGCAGCCGCTCAGCCTGCCGCAACAAAGCCTCTCAAGCACAAGCGAAGAAGCGACGCGCGCCGGGCGCAGGCCACGGTATCGGGTTGCCCTTCGCGCAGCGACGAGGGAGGGCTCTTCATGCTGCGAAATGCGAACAACTCATGGTGGAAGCGGTTACATGCGCCGGCACTGATACCAGTGCGCATCGCCGAACCCGACGTCGTGCGGCGCTGCCCGGACTGCAGCGAGCGCTACGACGTCCGCGACCGGTACTGCCCGCGCTGCCACTCGGCAACGCCGGAGTGGCGCTACGGATAAAGACGGCTCGTTCCCTCCTCGGTGGAGCTGTAACCCCTGACAGCTACCCACCACCCCCTCAAACAGGCCACTCGTGGAAGGCGCGAGTGGCCTGTTTGGATCGGGGAAGGGGAAAGTGCAAAGGACTGAGGACTGAGTTGGCGGGTGTGACGTGGCACGGCACAACATCCATGCCCCCTCCTTCGAGGATGCTGGGCGGCAAGATCCGCGGGTCGATCAATCCACACCGCTGCCGGTCAAACCGCCTTTGGTGGGAGACTGACTGCTGACCGGCGCGTCCCGGTCCGAGCGGTCCGCGTTGCTCCAGCCGCATCGCCGGGCGTGTGCTCGCAGCCGCTTCCTGGTGAGCGCGGCTAGGTTGTGCTGGTCGCCCTTTCGGCCACGAGGGCGGCCGCCACGGCGTCGGCCTCACGCCAGGGTTTCGCCACCAACTGCACTCCGATCGGGAGTCCCTCCTCCGAGACGCCAACCGGGACCGTCACCACGGGCCAGCCCGTCAGGCTGTACGGCAACGTATAGATGTACTCCTGTGCGCCAACCGACCCGTGTGGCGGCGCAGCACCCTCGGCGACCGGACACACGAACAGGTCGAAGGGCTCCATGAAGCTCAGCAGCGCCCGGCGGAAGCGGTCCCACTCGAAGAGCGACCGCTCGATCTCCTCGTTGGTCAACGAGTGCGGCTTGTCTGGCGCCCATTCGTTCCAGCTCGGGCTTTGCACGCGCCGCCAGTACCTCTGCGTGAGCGGCATCGACTCGTCCAACCGCGGGACTTCAACCTGCTCCACCCGGGCGCCACCAGCGGCGAGCGCCGCCACCGCCGCGGCCACCGCCGTCTGCGTTACCGGCGTGGGACTCGCGCCGGGCATTTTGGTGTACCAGCCGATGCGCATGCGGCTCACGGTCGGCCGGAGTTGGCCGAGCGGCATCGGTATCACTGAGGCGTCGCGCCAGTCCGCCCCAGCGATAACGCCGAGGGCCGGCCAGAGGTCCTGGACGTGCCGGCTGAGCGGCCCGATGACCGTGCGAGGGTCGTGCGAAGGATTGATCCGGGGGACGTGGCCGGTGAGCGGCACGCGGCCAGTAGTCGGCTTGAGCGTCGCGATCCCGCAGCAATGCGCCGGATACCGCAGGCTGCCGCCGGAGTCACTGCCAAGGCCCAGCGGAGAACCACCGGCAGCGATGATCGCGGCTTCGCCGCTGCTGCTCGCGCCGGGAGAGCGCGAAGCGTCGCGGGGGTTCCGGGTCGCGCCGTAAACCTCGTTCGATTCGCCGGTGTTCGTCTTGCCAAGCAGGATCGCGCCGGCACCCCGCATCCGGGCGACCACCGTGGCGTCCCGCTTCGGACGGAAGCCGGCGCGCGCGGCGAAGCCGGCAGCGCACACCAGGTCATCCGTTTCGAGCCAGTCTTTAACGGTAAACGGCACGCCGTGGAAGGATCCTGCGGGATCTCCCCTGGCGGTCCGTGCGTCTGCCCGGCGGGCGGCCGCGATTGCGGCCTCCGGGTCTGACTGCACGACGGCGTTCAGCGCACCGTTCACCCGAGCGATCCGCTCCAGGTGTGCCCGGGTCAACTCCTCGGATGAAACTTCACGCGCGCGAATCGCCGCCGCCTGGGCGATGGCTGAAGCGCGCAGGAGATCGTCCATCAGGCGCTCGTCTGGGCAAAGACAGCCTGGAAGTCGACGGAAATAAAGATGCCCTCGGCTTCCGCGCAGAGCATGTCGCCAGCGCGCACTTCACCCGAGGTGAAGATCTTGCGGCCCTCCACTTTCTCCACCCTCGCGGTCAGCGTGAGGTCCGTGTGGAGCGGTGTGGGCTTGCGGTAGCGGACAGTGAGCGTCCCAGTCATCCCGGCCTTCCCGCTGAGCGATTGGGCCATGCCGAGCAGCTCGTCGAGCGCGGCGGCGACGAACCCGCCATGCACGCTGTTCGGCGGGCCCTCGTACTGCAGACCGAAACGCCCGCGCCCGACCACTTGATCCCCTTCGACCCCGAAGACGAGCGGCGGAGCGACCGGGTTACCCAGCCCGACGATCGGCGAGCGGTCCATCATCGCCCGCGTCGTGCCTGCTGGCGCGGATTCACCGAAGCCCCAGTGCTGCCGGCCGGTGCGAGTTTTCTCGAGGTTCTCTGCGAACTGGTGCAGGGCTTCCGCGGCGGCTTCGAGATCCTGTTCCGAGGCGTCCATGTCCATCAACGCTTCGTTGACGGCCCGCATGCCCGCAGCGAGACGGTGCCAGGCGGTGCGCTGGCCGCTGGGCGGCGGCTCCTGGACCCAGCTCGAGATGCGGAGCGATGGCGGGACTTCATCAGGCATTGGCTATTCTGAGACTGTTAGCGCAACGCGAACAACCGGCCACCGCCGGCCGCCGCTTCATCGAAGGCCTCGAACGCGAAGCCCTTGCCGGCGGCAAGCTCGCGGATGACGTTGGAAACGGCGACGCGGCCCGCGCCGGCGAACGCCGCCGCCCTGACCGCCACCACCAGTGCGGGGTCGGCTTCCCGCTCGATCTCCGTGCCTGGTTCGCCGGCGTGGATGCCGACGGCCACGCCGAACTCGCCGGTAAGCGCCCGCCCACACTCTATCGCGCCCTGCGACGAATGAAAGAGCGCTGTGGTCACTCCCGCCATCGATGAGACGGGCACGCCGCCGCCGCGCTCGATGCACTCCTCGATCCTGCCGGGGGGCACCTCGCCGGCCGCCACCAGAAAGATGCGGAGACCTTCCTCGCCGCCGGTGGAGACCGGCGCGCCGGTGGCTGCCGCTTCGCTCAGGAATTCCTGGTAGAACGAAAGGCTCTCGCGGAAGTGGCGCGGGAGCGACATGCGTCCGTCGGGCATCGCCGAGGCAATGCGCCGCGCGGTGTCCTGGTTCGTCACCGCGTTCAACTGAAAGTGCACAACCATCGCGGGGCAGCGGATGCGCGGCAACAGGTGGGTTACATCCACGGCTCGTTCGGATTCCAGGAACGCGACGAAGTCCTGCTGGTCAACCGACGCCCGCATCTGCGAAGCCAGCGCGCGGGGCAGACTGCTCGGCGCCCAGGCGAAGGCGTTCGACATCGACGCCTCCGTATAAGTGACCCAGTCCACCGCCGCCAGAGGCTCCAGCGCCGCCCGTGCCGGGCTGCCCCAGTAGTCGGCGGCGTTGGTGTACGACTGGACGAGGATGAGGTGGGAAACCCGCTCCGGATGGTTCGCGGCGTAGTGGATTGCCCAGCTGCCGGTATGAAGCTGCCCCTGGAGGGCAAACCGCTCGAGTTCGAGCCGGTCGACCACCGCATCGATGTCCCGCTCGCGGGCTGCGAGGGAAATGTCCGCGACACCTCTGTCGGAGAGGCCGCAACCGCGGGAATCAAAGCGGACTACCATGCGGTCCGCGGAAAGTGTCTCGAACTCGTGCCAGTTGGCTTCGAAGGGCAGGTTCCACTCGAGGCCCATATGGCTCAGTTGGGGCGGTCGCAGGCAAACCAGCGGGACGGCATCACCCGGCGTGCCCATGGCGGTGTACGCGATGTTCACCCCATCGCTGGTGCGGGCGTACTGCACTCGGGGCTGTTCGAACACGCGATCCATTGAAGCACGTTCGCAGGAGCAGCGCGGGAAAAGGACCGTTCCGCTCCCGATTCCCCGTGCCCCGAGTGTCAGCGAGGGCCAGAAGGCCAACCGATACAAAGTTCGAGTGCAGCGTGAGCACCGGACAGCAGTCAGCCACGGTTAGACGTGGTGCCACTCCTCGGCTGGTCGCCGCTCGATGTCCCGGCGCACGGAGCCGTCAGGCCTGCGCCTCGCTTCGCCGCGCGAAAATCCCTACCTGGAAGCGCGGGTGCCACACCATCAACCACGTCACGCCGCAGAGCGCGCCAAGCATCGCCAGCGTGCTTCGGGCTCCGAGCGTTTCGGCGATCACCCCCGCGAAGAGTAACGGCAGCACCACGATCGCGTCGCTCGTGGTGGCGTGGACCGCGAAGACGCGGGACTGGAGGTTCGCCGGCGCCGCCGCAGTGAGCGCCGCCCGCGAGCTGACGAGCGCCACGCTCAGCGTCGCGCCGATGAGAAACGCGACCGGCATGGCCACCACCGCGGTCGTGTTCAACGCCGCCTCGAAGTGCACCAGCGAGGGCACCTGGCTGTAAACGAAGGCTGCGCTCACCCCGTAGTCGAGCGAGGCGAGCGCGAAGATGGCGACGGCCATCCCGGCGATCGAGAGCCGCATGGCCCGCGCCGCGCCGTCAAGGGTCAGCCCGGTGGCTGCCCAGGCAAGGCCGGCCACCGCGCCGGCGATACCCGGCACGAGAACGAGGGCCGCTCCTTCAGTCCCCAGAGAAAGGTCCTGCTGCACATACAACGGGAATGCGACCAGGATGACGTGCGTGACCAGCGACTTCACCGAGTTGACGGCGAGCGCGTCACGGGCCGGGACCGAATGCGCGAACACCGCGAACGTCTGCCGCAGTCCATCGAAGTGGCGATGGCGCGGCGCCGCTTCTACGCTGACCGTCCCACGCAAGCGCGCCGCGAGCACGTTCGTCAGCGCGAGGTGGACCAGGATGATAGCGAGCGCACCCGCGATAGCGGCCTGGGGGCCGCCGAGGTAATAGAGCGTTGGGGTGACAAGGAAGAAGCCCGCGGCCTGGCCGCAGTACTGCATGGCGACCAGGAATGAGTGCACGCGCCCTGGCGACTGCCTGCAGAGCGCCTTGACCAGCGCCATTTCCGAAGTGCTGTGGACCTGGGACACCGCCGCGTAGACGAACGCGAGCCATGCGATCGCCAACGTCGAAGGCCCGGCGATCAGCGCGACCGCAACGACCGAGCCGCGTAGCCCGGCGCCGACCGCGAAGCCCCGGCCGGCGCCAAGCCGGTCGGCAAGGGCTCCCCCGGGAAGGCCAAAAAGCATGGAAGAAACGGCCATCGCCACGATGACCGAACTGAGCCCCATCGCCGAGTGATTGGATGTCCCGGCGATGACGAGGATCGCCGCGAGGAAGGTGTTGTGAGCCACCTGGCCGGTGAAGCGGGCGCCATAGTAGAGGGCAAGAGTTGAACGCATCGCGGACGGTTCTTTCCCCACCACTTTCCCGTATTCAGCCACACCCGGATTAACGGCTTCTTTGAATCCCCACCACAGGCGCCCGGCAGCCGCACCGTACCACTTCCAAGGTGTGCGGCGAGGAATCTTTGCGAAATCCTTCACGAAACCTTTCGAAGATCAGGGATTCCCCTGAGCCCTGCAACGGCACTGATAGACCGCCCCCGATGCGAGTTACGCGCATCTCACCCACCTGCCGGTACGGTGACCCCAGTCCCCCCACCACGGCAGGGCTAAGGAGGGTCCGAAATGGGCATCGTTGCATGGCTCATCTTTGGTTTGATCGCGGGCGCCATCGCCCAACTCCTCGTGCCGGGCGAAGACCCGGGCGGCGGAGGATTGTTGGGGATCGTGATGACCATCGTCATCGGCATCATCGGCGCCTTCGTCGGCGGTTGGGTAGGCACCCAGCTGGGCTGGGGCAGCGTCACCGCATTTGATATTCGCAGCCTCGGGCTCGCCATCCTCGGCGCTGTTTTGTTGCTCATCTTGCTGCGGGCACTCCGCGGCGGATCGAGAAGCCTGGCGTAACCACCCAGGCTGGGCTCCTCCCGGAGGCCTCCTCGTTCGCGAGGGGGCCTTCACCTTGTCCGCGCGGCCTGGACGTGGTCCGCCTCCGCGAGTTACCCGGCGGAGTCCTCGGCCGGCACCTGGAGCTTATGGCCGGAGAACAGCGTCACCGTGCCATCCGGTTCAGCGATGCTCTGGAGATATTCCCGCGGCAGCTTCTTCAAGAAGCCCATCGCGCAGTCTACGCAAATGCCATGGGAGATGCGGCTGCCCGCACCGGAGACCGGCGAGGTGCACCAGGCGCAAACCACGGCGACTTCTTCCACCACGATCTCGAAGCTACCACTCCGCAGCGCAGCTTTGGGGCCCGTCTCGCCTCTCTCCACCAGCCTGTACCCGAACTGCCACTCAAGGTGGCACCGCCCGCAGCCATAACCATTCGGGAGGCTTCCCAGGCGGGAACATCCCACGCCGGGTTCCCAGATGAGACCTTCCGATACTCCCAATCGGGAAAGACCCCGATGGGAGCGGCAGGCCGGCGGCGTGATGCTGAGGGCATGAACGACGACTTCCCGATCCTCGCCGCTGTTGCCGCCAACCCAACCCACCCGTACGCCTTGCTGGATCATCTGGGCCAGGCGGGCCTGGCGGTAACGCGCAGCACCCTGTACCGCCGCGTGGAAGCGCTGGTCGCCCAGGGCTGGCTCGCGGCGGATGACATTCGGGGTGAAAACGGGCATTACCGGCGCGCGCTCTCGCTTACCCGGCAGGGCTGCGAGCGGCTGCGCGCCGAACGCCGGGAGATCCTGCAGAAAGAGCCGCTGGAAAGCCCGCTTTTCGCGTTGGCGGTGGCCGCTGCCGGCGGCGACGACGCGGACGGCCTTGCCGCGATACTCAAGCCGCGGATGGCGCTGGCGGCGCGCAAGCTTACCGAAGAGGAGCGGTCGCTCCGCCTGAGTGATTCGGGTTCGTTGGAGCTGGCCCGTTCGCGCCGCGTGGCCCACATCCGGGCCGATATCGCCTGGCTCCAGGGGTTGCTGGGCAAACGGACGGTGGAGAAAAGCGGTGATGCGGTTGCTCGGGCGGGTTAACGGCTGACCGGATTCACGATGGTGAGCCCGTCGATTGACGGAAAACGCCCGTCGAGCGTCCACAGTTCGCTGGCACCTCGTTCCAGAGCAAGCAGGCCAGTCGCGAGGTCGAACACGGCTGCTCCGCGTGGTTGCCTTCGATCGATTTCCCGAAGGAACCTCGCCTCAAATCGCCGATTGGAGTGTGCCACGGGCGCTCGCAAGGCCCATCGCTTCAGGAACTGAAGGGCGTCAAGAGCCTCCGATCCGTAGCCACGCGGCTCCGTCACCACGCGCCAGAACTCGCCGAGACAGAACACGGGTGTCATGAAGGTATCCCCATCCCGTGCCGCGGCCGTCACCGCACGTCTCACATCCCTCGATCCAGGCGCCTCAGCGACCATCAAGGCGGCAAGCACGTTGGAGTCGACGGCAATGCTGGTCAGGATGCCCTGCCTTTTAGCGCTCGCCTCGCTGCCCCTTCTTCCAGCGCTGTTTCGAACGTTTGGAGGAAGTCATCCCAGTTCTCATACAGAGCTCCGCGGCTTTCGAATCCAGCATAGGGCCCACCAAGGCGGGTCCGTAGCCCCTCCTCGATGAGCTGCTTCAGGCTCACGCCATCGTCAATCGCGGCTTTCTTGGCTGCCCGCAGCAGGTCGTCGTCGATCTCGACTGTTGTCTTCACGCACCCAGTTTACCGTACTCCCGTAAAACCATATTGCTGGGTCCATTCGGGAATCCGTGGAACCACTATCCGCGCGGCATCGCCAGGCCACGCTGGGCGATGATGTTGCGCTGGATTTCGCTCGTCCCCCCGCCGATCGGGCTCGTCGTGCTGTGCATGTAGAAGCGCGCGAACTTGCCGCCGGCGACATACGCGTCATCGCGGTCCACGATCTGGCTGTGCATCCCGCTGATATGCATAGCGGTGCTGGCCAGGCGGACGTCGAGCTCGCTCGAGTACAGCTTGGCGATGGAACTCTCCTTGTTCGGGATTTCGCCGCGCTCCTGCATCGAGATAATCCGGTAGCAAACGAGCGCTTCGACCTGAGCTTCGATGGCCCGGTCCGCGAGTTCATGGCGCGCCGATTCACGTGTGGTCACGGTGTGGCTACCGAGTTCCGACTCCTTCGCAAAGCTCACCAGATCCTTAACGATCAACTGGTGCGCGACACTCGTCGCGATGCCGCTCCGTTCGAAGTCCAGCGTCGTAGTCGCGAGGTACCAGCCCCGGTTCTCCTCGCCCAGCAGGTTCGCCGCCGGGATGCGGACGTCTTCGAAGTAGACCTCGTTGAACTCGTGGCTGTTCAGCATGTTGATCAGCGGCCGGACGGTGATGCCCGGCGTCTTCATGTCCACGAGGAAATAGCTGATCCCGCGGTGCTTCGGCGCATCGGGGTTCGTCCGCGCGATGAGGATGCCCATGTGGGCGTGTTGCGCGCCGGACGTCCAGATCTTTTGACCGTTGACTACGTAGTCGTCGCCGTCGCGGATGGCGCGCGTTTGCAGCGCCGCCAGATCCGACCCAGCGCCTGGCTCGCTGAACAGCTGGCACCAGACGTGCTCGCCGGAAATGATTTTCGGAAGGTAGGCCGATTTCTGTTCCTCGCTCCCGTACACCATGATCGTAGGTCCGGCCCAGCCGTGGCCGATGCCTCCAGAGCGCGGCGCGCGCCGCCAGGCGAACTCCTCGCTGAGGATGAACTGCTCTTTCACGCTCAGCCCGCCGCCGCCGTGCTCCTTCGGCCAGGCGGGGGCGCCCCAGCCGTGCTCATTCAGCTTCGCCGTCCAGCCCTTCATGAATTGCGCGAAACCGGACTGGGCCCGGCCGGCACCGTTGAACAACCCCCACTCGGTAGGCCGCCCGGCGTATTCGGACGGGTATTCGCTATCAAGGAACGCGCGCACCGTCGCGCGAAACTCGGCTTCCTTCGGGCTGTCTCGGAACTCCATTGGGCCACCTCCGGGCAATGGAGCGATTCTGGATTCCGGCTCCGCGGTTGTCTATTGGAGAAAGAAAGAACGTGAGAGGTGAGAACGAAAGAAGGGACGCGGGAGAGCTACGTGTGCGTTCGTCAGTCGAAGACGCCGAGGGCCTACGTCCCGTTCGCGATTACCCTCCAGCCCACTTCTTTCCAGAACACAGTCGTCGCGCACGGCCGCCCGTCCGGGAACAGCGCGTAGTTCGGGATGACCCCGCAGACGTTCCAGCCAGCGCGCAGATAGAGCCGCTCGGCGTCGCTGCCGGTCACGGTGTCGAGGACGAGCGTCGTGCGTCCGGCCGCTGCAGCGCAGGCTTCGATGCCGCGCAGGAGAGCCAGGCCGATGCCCTGGCGCCGCGCACGGCGGTGGACCAGCATCTTGGTGACGTCGGCACGGTGGGGCTGGTTCTCCGGCACGGCGGTGCTCAGGTGCACGGTCCCGCAGATGCCGGCGCCGTCGCGCGCCACGAGCAGGATCGCATCGCCGCGCGCCACCTTGGCCGCCACTCCCTCCCAGAAGGTAACCGCGCGCTCGCGGGGGAAGGGCCACATGAAGTTGACCGATGCCCCGCCTTCCACACAGTCGACGAGGACCGCGGCGAGCGCCTCAACGCTCTTCGCAGCGGCGCCGGCATCCAGCTCTTCAATCGTGTACGACATCACGCGGGCTCCTGGACAACGAGGTATTCGGCAGGCCCGCCCGCGTGAACTTCGAAGCGCGTCGGGCGGTCGATGACGGCGAACAGGCAGTCGCCTGGCGCAAGCACGGTAGCCTCGCCGCCGATGGTGAACGTCAGCGCGCCGGCGAGCATGTAAATGTGCTGGCGCAGAGGCTGCTGCGGCGCGAGCGCATATTCGACAACTGTCCCAGGCGGCACCTTGAGCCGCGCAATCTCCACGTCCGAACGCGCCGACGCCGGGGCCACAAGTGTGCGCTCCAGCCGGCTTTCTGGGTCTGTCCACGTGGGCTGCGCGCGCGCTGCGAAGTGTGTTGTGCCGGCCGCTTCGACGGAATTCATCAGCGTGGAGAGCGTGACTCCCAGCCCGGCGCAGAGGCGCCCGAGGAGACCCGCTGTGGGCGACGACTGCCCGGCCTCGACCTTGCCGATCATGGCCTTACTCACGCCAGAGCGTTCCGCCAACTGGGCAAGGCTGAGGCCGAGGGCTTCGCGGCGTGCCCGCAGATTGGCGGCGATCCGGCTGTCCACGGAGTCGGTGTCCATTCGGACACTATATGAGACACAGCAACGCGCCGCAACGGCCGCCACTGTTGTGTTAAGCGAACGGTCACGGGCCGGCCCGAACCGTCCTGTCGGCGCCGCCGCCGCGTCGAACATAGGTCCGACTTCCTTAACCTTTTCAAATCACGTTCTAAGAAGCGCCAAATGTTTTGGCGCTACGGTCGCAATCATGCCGGCCGCCGTGCGAGGCGCGGAGGGGCCGGGTCTGGAGGAGTCCACGTGTTCCTGGAAATCAACTCGATCATGGGGCTGCCGGCCCACGCGCTGCTCGTCCATGCCGCGGTCATCCTCGTGCCGCTGGCCGCAATCGCGCTCGCCGTTACGGGGTGGAAAGCGTCCTGGCGCAAGCACTACAGCCTGCCCGTCGCGATCCTCGCCGTGACGGGCGCAGTGTTCGCCTTCCTGGCGAAACAGAGCGGCGAGCCGCTGGAGCACACCGTGCGCGACGCAGCGCGCGCAGCCGGGGCGAACGCACGCTTCGGAGAACATCCAGAACAGGGCGACACCGCGTTCTTCTTTGCGCTCCTCTTTGCCATCGCAGCCGTTGGCTTCTGGGCGGTGGACCGCTACCACGAGAAGCTCTCGTGGCCGAAGCAGAGCGGCCTCATCGCCTACGGGGTCGCGCTCATCCCCGGCGTGCTGGCGCTGATCACGATCGCCATCGCGGGGCATTCGGGCGCGAAGCTGGTCTGGAAGGATGTGGGGTCGTTCGCAGCGGCGAAGTAGGGGGGCTGGTTGCGGTATACACTGAACCCGTGGCCAGGATCGAAATCGCGGACGAAACATATCGAGCACTTACGCGTCTCGCGGAGGCACGTGGGTCAGATGTGAACGCTCTCGTCGAATGCGCGCTCACATCGTTTGTCGATTTCGAGGCCTTGGGCGACGACCAGTGGCAGGAGCGTTGGGACGCGGCCATTACGCGCATTCGGGCTGGCATCCCGGAGGAGATCACCGAGGCGGAAGTCGATGCGGACATCGATGCAGCAATAGCGGAAGTGCGGACCGCAACGCGTGCTGGCAGTCATTGACACCAGCGTCTGGCTCGCGAGCCTGCTGCGGCCAGACGGCTTCTCTGCCGGGGTCCTTTCGGCTGTACGGGCGAGGAAAGTCGAGCCCATACTTTGTCCCGCGACCCCTCATGAGCTGACATCCGTACTCCACCGTCCTCGCTTTAGCAGCCGCTACGAAGTGAGGGCAGACGCGGTGGCTGACTTCTTGCGTTTGCTGATGAGGGTGGCGCACTCGCTTGATGACCCGCCTGTCATCCCGGTCACGCGTGACGCGAAAGACGACATCTTCGTCGCCCTCGCAGTCAGTTCAGGAGCCGAGTACCTCGTGGCGCGAGACGACGACCTGAAGCGAGATCTGCAAGTGGTCGAGCATCTTGCCGCGGCCGGATGTGAGGTGTCTCGGTGCGCGCGTTTCTAGAGACGTTGGGCTAGCGGTCCCAGTCCTGCGGCAATTCCAGTGGCGCCCACGACGGATCGGGCCGCCAGTTCGGCCAGGGCTCGCCGAACACTCCGAGCGCCGCTTCCGCCTCGGCTGCCACCCTGAGCCCGTACTCCTTGAGATGCGCGAGCTGTTCGTGCGTGTACCAGCCGCCTGCGATACCGATATCGACGAACTCATCTTCGTCCTTCCATTGCCACGCCGTCCGGTTCGGTGCGATGAGCATGTCGAGCGTCAGGTCCATGCTTTCGAACCCGCGGTCGTAGCGGCGGAAGGGCTCCTGGAAATTGATGTACCAGCAGCGGAACTCCCAGGTGGCTTCCGCCCACATGAGCACAGTCGCGTGCTCGTCACCCTCCCGGATGAGGTGCAGGGCGTGGTGGATGCCCCAGGTCCGTTCAATCCTCGTGTGCTCGTTCACGAAGTCCCGCGTGAGGTTGCCTTCCGCATCGCCCATGGTCGAATAGGTGCTGCCCGGCTGGAGATAGAGGGCAACAACATCGCCCCGGTCCTCCACCACCCGCATCGGCGCGGCCCACCTCCAGTCGTCGCGGACGTGGCGCATGACCACGGCGTCACCTGGCTCAAACAGCGGCATTCCGTCGCACCTCCATGACGTCGCCTACGGTACACAATCCGTCGTTGCCTTCCCCTCTGTTCCGAGTACTATTCGCCTCGGCATCGACGCTCGGGGGATCGAGATGGCGCACACGGCACAGTCACGGCCAGAACTCTGGCCGGAAATTCGCGGCATGCTGCTCGCCGCAATGGTGATCTTCACTTACACGATCGGCATCGGCATCCTCAACGGCACCGACCTTGTCGATTTCGACCGGCGCCGCATCCTCGGCCACGTCCACGGAGGCACACTCGGCTGGCTGACGCTTGCGGTCTTCGCCGCCTCGTTCTGGCTGTTCGGCTCCGGCGCGAAACTCTCGGACAGCGAACGCAAGTGGGCGCGCTGGCTCGCGATCGGTGGCGTCGCCGCGTTTCCCTGCTACGTCGCGGCCTTCTCCCTGACCTACGGCAACGCGCGCCCGATCTTCGGGACGCTTTCCACCGTCGTCATCGCCGGCTTCTTCGCCTGGGTGCTCGTCCGCGCCCGGAAGATCGACCTCGGGGTGCCTCACTGGGGCTTCCTGGCGGCGCTCGGCACATCGATCGTCGGCGGGGTGCTCGGGATCTTGCTGGGGTGGAAGATCGCCAACGGCACCAGTTGGATCCCCGCCGACACCGACGGAGCGCACCCGGCGACGATGGTCGTCGGCTTCCTCGTCCCCGTTGGCCTCGCCATGAGCGAGTGGGCGTTCCACTTCCCGAACCCGCCGAAGGCCACCCGCCTCGGCATCATCCAGATGCTGTTCCCGTTCGTTGGCGGGTTCATCCTGATGGTTTCCATCATCGCCGACATCACGCCGCTCGCCCCGATCGCGATCCTTCTCCAGATCGCCGGCTTCGGCATCTTCATCAAGCGCATGTGGCCCACGTTCCGCAAGGTGGACTTCATGGAGGCGAGCCCCGGCCGCCACGCCATCATGGCCTCAATCGCGCTGCTCTTCGTCATCGGTCTCGCCCAGTACTTCGTCATCAAGTACGAAGGCGACTTCGACCTCGTACCGGACCATCAACTGCTCGCGCTCGACCATTCACAGTTCATCGGACTGATGACCAACTCGATCTTCGCGATGCTCATGTCGGCGACTGTGGGCCGGCGGGGCAGCCGGGTGGATCAACTGGTGTTCTTCGCCGTGAACATCGGGCTCATTGGCTTCGTTGCCGGGCTCCTCTTCGATGTGACGGTGCTGAAACGCATCTTCACGCCGATCATGGGCACCGGGCTCTTCCTTGGACTCGCGGTCTACGCGCTGCGGCTGCTCGAAGTGGAAGTGCGCGGCCTCTCCACGGCCGAACCGCTCCCCGGCGGCGCGCCGGGCCAGTGACGCGCCGCTGAAGACATCGGCACCGGCCATCCCCCGGCTGAAACAGTTTTGTGTCGTCGTCCCTCTTCCTACCGCAGCGCAGTCGCGGCCAGCGACGGGTTCTTGCGCTCGATCACGTTCTCCATGCGGGCGACGAGGGCGGCGTTCAGCGCATCGCTCCCGGTCGGGACAATGTAGAGCTGGTTCGTGCTCACGGCTTCGAACACCATCTGGGCGATGTCGGCCGGCTGCAGCATGGTCGGGCGCAGCCCTTCGATGGCCTGGGACATCAGGCGGGCGTCCGGCGCCGTCGTGGGTGACTCGCCGTATTCCGGCTGCCGGTTGCGCCCGGAGTCGTAGATGTTCGTGTTCACGAGACCGGGACAAAGCACCGAAACACCGATGTGGTGGCCGGCGCGTCCCAGCTCGAAGAAGAGCTGCTCCGAAAGCGCGACGACGCCGAATTTCGCTACCTGGTAGGGCGTCCCGACCAGCCCCGTGACGAGCCCGGCGATGGATGCCGTGTTCACGATATGGCCCGCTTCGCCGCTGGCGATCATGCGCGGGACGAAGCTGCGCACGCCGTTGATCACGCTCCAGAGGTCGACGTCGATGACCCACTCCCAGTCCTTCTGAGACAGTTCCCACGATGCCCCGGGACTACCGCCCACACCGGCGTTGTTGCAAAGCACGTTGACCCGCCCGAAGCGTTCGAACGATTTGTCGGCCAGGCTCGCGATGTCATCCGCCTTGGCGACATCGGTGCGGACGGGCATAACCTTCACGCCTTTCGCCGCCACCGAAGCCTCCGCCATGGCCAGCGGCTCCGCTTCGATGTCGGCGAGCACGACGTTCATGCCCGCATCGGCGAAGCGGTGCGCGAAAGCGAGACCCATGCCGCTCGCGCCGCCGGTAACGACCGCGGTGCCGCCTTCGAACTTCTCCATGGTTTGGGTCCCTCCTGTGCGAGCGACTATACCCGCGGGCCGGCGGTTCACGCTGCGCGGCGCTTCCGGCATACTGGCCGGTACGTCCGCCGGGCTCCCCGCCCATTCGGCCAGCGAATTTCTTTCCCGGGTGACACCACCGATGCCACGCCATCCCAACCAGGTCCTCTTCGAGGGCGAGAAGCCCTTCCCCATCATCCCTACCTGCGAGCACTTCGCCGGCACCGAAGAGCGCATCACAAAAGCGCTCGAACTCCAGAACCGCATGGGCGGCGTGTTCGACATCACCATGGACTGCGAGGACGGCGCCCCCACAGGCGCCGAGCAAGCCCACGCCGAAATGGTCGTCCGCATGCAGAACAGCGCTGGCAACCAGCACAACATGTCCGGCGTCCGCATCCACGACTACACGAACGAGCACTGGAAACAGGACATCGACATCGTCGTGCCGGGGGCCGGCGAACGCGTGGCCTATATCACCATCCCGAAGACCGTGAAGGCGAATCAGCTCGCCGAGATGATCGACTATGTCCGCAACACCGGCGCGAAGGCCGGCATCAAGCGCGAGATCCCCATCCACGCCCTGATGGAGACGCACGGCGCGCTGCGCGAAATCTGGCAGATCGCCGAACTCCCGAATGTCCAGGTGCTGGACTTCGGCCTGATGGACTTTGTGAGCGCGCACCACGGGGCGATCCCGTCATCGGCGATGCGCTCGCCGTTCCAGTTCGACCACGCGCTCCTGCACCGTGCCAAGGCGGAGATGGTCGCGGCCGCGCTCGCGAACGGCATCGTGCCCGCGCACAACGTCACGCTCGAACTGAAGGACGTGGACTTCATCTACAACGACGCGAAGCGCGCTCACGATGAGTTCGGCTTCCTGCGCCAGTGGAGCATCTACCCGGCCCAGATCGAGCCCATCACACGCGCCATGGCGCCGACTCACCACGAGATCGAAGAGGCAGAGGCCATCCTCCTCAAGGCGTACGACGCTGACTGGGGCCCAATCCAGCACGAGGGCAACCTGCACGACCGCGCGACTTACCGGTACTACTGGGAACTGCTCCAGCGCGCTCGGATCCAGAATGTGGACCTTGGCGCGGAAGTAACCAACAAGTTCTTCAGTGAGCCAGTGCCCGCCTGAGCTCTCGGACCTCAGCCCCGACGAGCCTCGCTGGCGTGGCGGCCGTGCGAGCGCGCCACACACTGAAGGCCCGGAAGCTTTTGCTCCCAGGCTTCATGGGGAGACGTGAGCGTGCTTCTCACGTCTCCCCATCGTTCTTTCCTCCGAACTACATGTCGCGCTCTTTGACGTCCTGCTTGTAGCGGTCGACGTCGCCCTTTGCGAAATTGACGTCAACGCGGTTTCCCATACCGCCGCCACGGATGCACTCAGTGCCGAGCCAGTAGTCGGGCGCCATAGAAGCATCGACCTTGAAGTACATGCCCTGGACGGCCTTGATGGTCCCCAGTTTGCTTCCGTCGGTGGTGTACACCTCGGCGCCGATGTTCGGAGTGGATGCTGGCATGCTCATGGGCTGCCTCCTTCGGTTTGTTGCTCCGCAAGCTACTCGGAGCGAGCTGGCGCCGGCCTCACAGCAGTGCCCTGCTTGCTTTCAAGGGCATCTCAACGGCAGCCGGCACCGCCGGATTGGTTTCGCCGCCGTGACGCCGAGGATGCAATTGCGTGTCTGCGCCGGGATACGCGAGGTTTCCCTTATCCGGCGCATCTGACCGCGGCTCGATTCTCTGGGAGATGCGACACCTGTTCTGGCGACCGAATGATCGAGACGGTCACGTGAGCGCGCTCATCGAGATTGCGTTCGGCCTCGCGCATGAGATCTCGGAGCTGTGCCTGGACCTGGAGTGCCGGCCGGAAATGGCCCTGCATCGCTTCTACGGATCCCAGGTGGCCGACGCCGGAGTCTGCGCGCTGGCACACATTGCTTGCGCGAGCGAGTCATGGCCGCCAACCATCGGCGCTTACAATGCGACTGCGGAGTCAGTCAGCGGCGCGCAGGCGAATCTCCGTGCGCTCGACCGCCTGCTCTCATTATTGCGGGTGCACCGCAGGGTTCCCGCCGAAGTGACAGGCGCGCTTTCCTGCAAAGTCGAAGAGGCCGCGGCCGTGTTGACTGCGCTCGAGGTGGAGCTTTGTGGAGGCCGGCGAATGCGGTTCGCGGGCTGAGCCCACCTCATCCCGATTTCCGGCCTACACGGCCCGAGCCGGAGCTTCACGGCACGAGCTCCCCTTGATGGCCGCGATACCCCTCCTCAGCTGACCCGCGGGAGGATCGGTTTACGGCGCTGCACCAGCGGTCCGTGGGCGGCGACCATTCGTGCGAACTCGGCCGCATCGACTGCCGCCTTGAACAGGTGGCCCTGGCCCTGCTTGCAGCCGATGCCGTAGAGGAAGTCCCACTGCCAGGCGTTCTCGATGCCCTCAGCCACGACGTTCATCTTCAAGGCGTTCCCCATTTCGACGATCGCGCGAAGGACTGGCCCGGACGTCGCATCGACCCCAAGCCTGGCGATGAACGACTGGTCCACCTTCAGCGTGTCGATCGGCAGCCGCTGGAGGTAGCTCAGCGACGAATAACCGGTGCCGAAGTCATCGATGGCGAGGCCAACGCCCAGCTCGCGCAACTCTCCGAGCATCTCGAGCGTCACCGGGATGTCCTGGATGAGGAAGCTCTCGGTAAGCTCCAGCTTGAGCTGTCTTGCCGGGAGCCCGGTCTGCTCGAGGACCTTCGCGATGCGTCGCGGCAGGTCGCGCTGGCGGAATTCCGCGGCGGAGATGTTCACGCAGACGGTCAGCGGATAGAGCGGCCGGGCTCGTTGGAATTCGACGGTGCGGCGGCAGGCCTCTTCGAGTACCCACTGACCGATGCGGACGATCTCACCCGTTTCCTCGGCAATGGAGATGAACGTGGCCGGCGAGAGGATCCCGCGGTGGGGGTGGTCCCAGCGCAACAGCGCCTCCATTCCGGAGATGTCGCCCGAACGCAAGTCGACGATCGGCTGGAAGTGGAGCAGCAGCTCCTGGCGTTCGACAGAGCGGCGCAGGGCGTTGTCCAGGTCGAACTGTTCGGCCGGGATGGCGTCCAGCTCGGGGCTGAAGAGCACGTACCGCGAGCGGCCCTCGCCCTTCGCGCGATAGAGCGCGATGTCTGCGCGGCGCAGCAACTCGGTGCTGGTACGGTCGGCGTTCGTGCTGACGGCGATGCCGATGCTGGAGGTGACGAACATCTCGTGGCCGGAGAGCGAGAACGGACGGCGAAGCGAGTGCATGATGCGCTCCGCGATGCGGAGGGCGGTGGTCTGGGCGTTTGTGGACTGGACGAGGACGGTGAATTCGTCGCCACCGAGGCGAGCAACCATCTGTCCTTCAGCCGCGCCAACCAGCCGCTGGCTGAAGACGGAGAGAAGCTGGTCGCCCACGCCGTGCCCGAGTGAGTCGTTGAGGTACTTGAAGCGGTCGACATCCAGGAAGAGCACAGCGACTCGGTTGTTGCGCTGTGGGCCTGCCAGCGCCCGCGTGAACCCGGAAAGAAACAGCGCGCGGTTCGGGAGGCCGGTCAGCGGATCGTGATAGGCGCGATGGACCAGGCTGTCGGTCGACTCCTGAATGGCGCCGGACATCTGGTTGAAGGCGCTCGCGATTTCGTCGATCTCCGCGACGGGCGAGCGCGCAGCTTCGCCTTCGAATTCGCCCTCCGCGGCGCCGCGGATGACGCGCGCGATGTGGCGAAGCGGCCTCGTCACCTTGTGATGGAACAGCGCGAGGCCAGCGGCGGCGAGGACGATCTCCACCGAAACCTGCGCGGCGAGCGATGCCCCCTCGTTCGCGATGGCGCGCGAGATGAGCACCGGCGCAATGGCCGCGGGGGCTAGCACGGCACCGAGCAGCGCGATCAACGGCAAACGGGGGGTGAAATGGTGCTGGGACGACATCCGCCTGCCTGCTCCATAGCGGTTTGGTGACGCAAAGGTTGCATCCGGGTTTACCGGGCTACCTTCAAAGTCGTCCGCCAGCGCCTGTGCAACAGGGTCGTGGTTCGGCACTTCAGGCCGCCTGCCTGAGCTGCCATGGCTCGCGGAACAGATGCAGGAGTTCTGCCGCGACGACCGGGTCGAAGGCCGATCCACTCCCTTCGCGGATTGCGGCGAGTCCTGGTTCAAGTCCCCGGCCAGATGCGCGGTCAAAGGCGCAGGCCACGGCGAGGATTCTGCCTCGCAGAAGGGCGGCTTCGCCGACGAGGCCTTTCGGCGAGCCGGAGCCATCCCAGCGTTCCCCCACCTGCGAAAGGATGAGGGCCGCCGCCGCATGGCCCGCGGAAGTCACGGCAACCACGGCGGGATCGAGTGCTTCGGCGCTGTAGGCCGAGCATTCCGCGCCGGCGGTTTCAAAAGCGCCGGGCGCGGCGTGGGCGAAGGCGGCGAGGAGCAAATCATCGGTCTCATCGGGGCGCACAGCCAGCTGGTCAGCCATGTGCTGGCAAAGGGATGCGGTCCGCGTCGCGTGGTTGGCGGCGTCCTGGCCCACCATGTCAGTCACCCAGCGCGTGAGGCTGTCAACGTCGCCCTGGTCCCAGCGTCGAACCGCGGACGAAAGCCCGCCGTCAGCGAAGGAGCCGGGGCGGCGGCGGCGATGAATGGTAACGGTGGCGACAACCGCCGCGGCGGCGCCGCCGCCTCCGGCGACAGTCGCCGCGGCGAGGGCAGGATGCGGCACGGCCACATTGTCCGAGCGGAGCGCGCCAAAAAAGACCACGCCGGCCGCCACAAGCGCGCCGGGCCACCACACCTTCATCACCACATGGTTGTCGGCACGAAACAGCGCATCGCGGAGATGGAAAAGGCCCCCCGGGACGCCGCGAGGCCGAATTGTAATGGGCGCCGCAGCCGCCGGTCGGGAATTCGCGGAGATCGAAGGCGTACGCTCCTTGAGGGTCGGGCCACGGTTGTTCGAGGGGCTCGGGGCGGCCCGTCGACAATCCGCCGGAACCACGGAACCCTGGCGGTTAGTTCACGCCCGGGTCTTTCGGCGCATAGGCGAACATGGCGAGTTTGCCCGGCTGCCGGCGAAGGACATCGCGCCAGAGGGTTTCCGGATGGCGGGTGAAGGGGTCTTCAGGTGTGGCATCGACGACGAACCATGACTCTTCTTCGAGCTCGCCTTCGAGCTGGCCGCCAGTCCAGCCCGCGTAGCCGGCGAAGAGGCGGACTTCGTCTACGCTGGCTTCCACTTCCTCCATCGGCTTCGCGAGGTCGAGCAGGCCGACCCGGCCAACAACGACGTTCGGCGTTGGTGTGATGATCCAGTCTTTCCAGCGGGCGAGGGCGAGGGCGGAATTCGTTTCGACAGGTCCGCCGTTGAAGATGCAGGCAGGTTCTTTGACGAACGGCTGGAACTGGGGCAGGTGGCTCGCGACCGCCTCTGACTTGAGAGCCCGGTTAAGCACAACGCCCAGGGCGCCGTTCTCATCGTGGGCGCACATGAGGACGACCGTGCGGAAGAACGTGGGCTCGGTGATGCGGAGGCTGGCGATCAGCAGTTTGCCCGCGAGCGATTCGGCCACCCGGAGAAGGTACCAGAGCGCGGGCCGACGGGAGACCCTCAGAAGCCGTTCGTGCCATCGGTGAAACGCAGCGCGTCAAGCCAGACGCCCTGGGAGGCAATCTCCCAGTGCAGGTGAGCGCCGGTGGAAAGCCCGGTGTTGCCGGACTCGGCGATGACATCGCCCGCTGCCACCATCTGGCCTTCAGTGACGTCGATATGGCTGAGGTGGGCATAACCGGAGAAGAGGCCTCCACCGTGGTCGATGATGACCATGTTGCCGCGGACCTTGAGTTGCTTCGCCAATACGACGCGGCCGGCGTTCGTCGCCATGACGGGAGTGCCCTCAAGGGCGCCGAGGTCCGTACCGCCGTGGTGGCCTGAAGGCGCGCTGCCGTTGATCGAGCGCTGTTCGCCGTAGCGGGCGGTCAGCACGCCATTCACGGGCATCAGCCAGGGGCCGCTCCAGAGCTTCTCCGGCGTCACGCCCGAGTAGATCGACTTCAGCAGGGCGAGTTCGTCGTTCACGATCTTCGGGTCGAGCAGTTCGGAGGTCTGCGGGTCGAATTCGAGCGCGTCCACGGTCCACTGCGTCTTGAGCACGGTGATGGTGTCCTGGAGTGTGCCCTTCGAACCGTTGGGCAGCGTGATTTCAACCTTCAGCGGCTGCGGCCCGGTGGGGTCTTCGGTGTCGACCGCAACGAAGGCAAACATGCTCTGGGAGCCTTTGGCGAGTTTGAAGCTGCGCCCGAGGAAGGTCGCCGTGCCGCCCGTCACATCGCCGGTAACCGAAACGAGGACGGCGCCCGCCTGGTAGACCTCGACGGTCGAAAGGACCAGCTCCGGGGCGACGAGCGGCGTGGGGCTCTGGCCGGCTGCGAGCGTGGGCGTGGCTTCCGGGTTGATCGGGGTGACGAGGCGAGTGGTGATCCCGCCTCCGTCGCTATCGCCGCCACTGCCGCATGCAGCGGCCGCGATGGTTGCGGCAAGAAGGAGGAGGATGGCCGGGACCGCGCGCGCGAAGCTCACCACTCGCATTGTGGCGTAGGGTGCGCCATGCCCGCGTAAGGGTCAGGTGGCGGGAAAGTCCCGGCAAAAGGCCGACGCGGAGGAATGGGACGCGGCCGCTGGGCGGCACGCGACAGATCAGAGAGCCGACCTTGAGGGAGGTGGGCGGTTCGCCCCGGTGAGGTGTGTTCGCTGAGCGCAGTAGTGCCGACGCTAGGGAGCGGCGCAGCGCCTGGGCGACACGTGTGAGTCGGTGGTCGCGCCTCCCTGACGGTCGGAGCTCAGATCAGGTTCGGGCGTGGCGCGGTGCTACTGGCAGCGGGCGGCCCAGCCTGGCCGGACGTTGCCGAGGTTGGCGGGGCATTTCGGATATGAGACGGTGCCGCCGTTGGTCGAGCTCCCGGAGTAGTGCGCTTCCACGCCCATGTCCGAAAGTAACGTGACCGGGCAGGAGAAGTCGGCGCCGAGGAGGCCGCTGACGTTGCATCCAGCGCCGGTGACCGTATCAAGGACCGGCCAGAATCCAGCCCGTGAGTCGCCGCCGTAAATGCGCATGGCGGTGCCGCGTTTCGCCACGTAGTAGGTGATGCAAGGCTCCGGGTACTGATCGTCCGGGGAACACGAGCCCTTCTGGCGTTGGCGAATCTCCAAACTGCGGTCGAGCGGTTCGGCGCCGACTCGGCCGGGCATCCCGTAAACGGTCACCGTGAGGATGACGTTGTTTGGGTCGCCGCGCAGATCTTCGTCGGCGGTCTGGGTTGGACGGGTGGTGGGCTGAGGGCGAACGGTGGGCTGTGCGGTCGGGGCCGGGGTTACGGGCCGGCCGCCCCCTGACGGGTGCCCCTGGCTGGTTGGCGCCGGTTTCGGGTCGTCGTCGTCGCCGTCGGCCAGGCGCGGGCCGAAGATGGCAATGATTGCGATAAGGCCGCCGCCGAGCAGCAGCCCGGCGACTTTGTTCGATGAGCCACCGCCACTGCTCGCACCGCCTCCGGGCGCAGATGACATGGTCCGGCCTCCGTGACGTCTCTTAAAGGAAGGTCTGCACCGCGTCGAGGAAGCCCTTCGGGCTTTCGAGCGGGATGGAATGGCCGGCTCCCGGCACCAGCGCGAACCTGCAGTGCGGGATCTCTTCGAGCATGCGTTCAGCGACGGCGGGATCGAGCACGTCGCTCAGTTCGCCGCGGATCAGGAGCGTGGGCGCCTTGATTTTCGGGAGCATCGCCCAGGCATCTCCTGCGTCCGGACGCGGGAGGCGGTTGGTGCGCAGTGCCTTGTCGTACCTGAACGTCCACGTCCCGTCTGGGAGGAGCATCAGGTTATTGCGCGTGCGGTGTTGGAGTTCGGCTTCGTCCGCTCGGGCGTTCGCGGCCCGTGCGGCGGCAACGGCGACCTCCGGCGTCGCGAAGATGTCATTCGCCTGGACGCCGGAGACGATGCGGGTCGAGCCCGCGGTCGCGACTTCAGGGCCGATATCGACGATCACCAGCCGCTCCACTTCCTCGGGATGCTGGGCTGCGAACTGGTACGCGTTTCGGCCGCCCATGGAGAGGCCGAGGAGGACGAACTGCGTCAGGCCCAGCGCTGTGACCAAGTCCTGCACATCCTGGACCATGGCATCGGCCGAGTAGTCGTCGGTCCAGGCGGAGTCACCGTGGCCGCGCTGGTCGAGGGCGTACACGTGGTACTTCGGCTGCATGGCGCAGGCGAAGCTCTCCCACGAGCGTGCGTGGCCCGTGTAGCCGTGGAGGAGGACCAGCGCCTGTGCGCCGGGATTCGGCCATTCGCGGTAATGGAAGCGCAGGCCGCCGAGCATGGCGGACTGATCAAGGGCGGCGTGAGACATGCGCGGGCTCCAGGGCGGATGTGCCGCCGGACTATACGCTGCCCATCACTGGCCGGGCGCGCTGCCGGTGAGCCGAGAGTTGGATCGGGCGAACCGCGAAGGCGGATCCATTGGACGACGCGGACGGATTCCCGTCGCCAGACGATGCGCGCGGGGCCGCGCATGGTATACCTCGTCCCGCTCGTCATCCTGGCGCTTCCTGGAGTCCTTGTGTGGCTTGGCACGCTGGAACCGGTGCGCTCGAGGCTCGTACCGTGGGGCGCGCCGCCGCGATGGCTACTATTTGGCTCGGCCGTGGTGCTTCTGGTCCTGGCGGCTGTCACCGTGACCCAGATCCCCAGCTCGAGCGACCAGACATGGCTGATCGTCGGCCCGGCCATGTACGCGCTTGGTTTGGGTACGATCGCGATGGTGGTCTCGAGCCTGCTCCCCGAACACTACCGAACCAGCTTCACCTCCGGAGTGATCCTGGCCCTCGTGGTGCTCTGCGTGCTGAACGCGGCCGTGCTCGCCGGCTGGGCGATGACCGACGACAGGGATTTGAACGGGAACGCCATCCGCCCACCAGTCTTCCGCGTGGTGAGCGTGCTGGCGGCGGCGGCGCTGCTCGTCCTCGGTGTTGGTCAACTTCGGCTCCGAACACGTGGTTGAGTTTCGGCGCTGGCCGCTTACACTGCCCCCGAAGGTTACTCCGTCGATGGTTCGGTAGGTTCACTCTCTGGCTGTTCCGTTCGGTCACCGGGCCGGTTTCTTCCTGGTGGCATTCCTTTGGAGTGAATCTTCGTGAGTTCGTTTACCTCCCGTCCGTTCGTTTTCTCTGACTTTCCTGCGCTCTACCGGTTCGCGGAGGAGTGCGTCGCGCTCAACGGCCCCGGCCGTTCGACCTGGGACCCGGGCGACATCGCCTGGCAGCTTGGCATGTTCCCAGAGACGTTCGACCTCTCGGGCGAGGTTCGACTGTGGCAAAGCGGCGCCGACATTGTCGCGCTGTGCATCTTCGAGCCGCCGCTCAACTTCACGTTCGAAATCCATCCGCGGCTCGGGTTCGACACCGCCCTTGCCGCCGACATCTTTGGCTGGGTGCAGGGGCGGCGGGCCGAATTGCTCGGCGCCGAGGGCGCGATCCCGATCGCGTACCAGATGCTTGGCGAATCCACGCTTTCAACTGAGGCGCGCGACTCCGATGCGGCGCGGATTGCCTTCCTGGAGGCACGTGGCTACCAGCGGGTGGAGCGCCACTCGGTGCACCTGATTCGTTCGCTCGACAGCCCGGCTGAAGTGCCTCCGCTGCCGCGCGGCTACCGCTTCCGCCACGCGACAGACGCTGACATCGAGGCCCGTGCCGAGCTGCACCGCGACGCATGGTCGGTGTGGGGGCCCTCGCAGTTCTCGGCCTCGCGCTACCGCCGCCTTCGCGCCCAACCGGTGTACGACGAGACGCTGGACGTGGTGGTCGAAGACAAATCGGGGCGCATGCAGGGTTACTGCATCGCCTGGTACGACGCGGCGAACCGTGTCGGCGACTTCGAGCCCGTGGGCACCCGGCCGGCAGCCGCCGGGCAGGGTCTGGGCCGGGCGGTGGTGATCGAAGCGCTCCGCCGGCTCCGCCAGCGTGGCGCTCGGACGGCGCTCATCGGGACAGCGAGCGTCAACGAGCCCGCCCTCCGCTGTTATGCCGCCTGTGGCTTTGAGCCGATTGAACGCTCGTACATGTACTCGAAGCAGATGGGATAGCGTTCCGGCAGGCGTCAGCCGGCAGCGCGCCGCCCACCATGAACGTTTCCAGCGGCGCGGGGCTCGGGCGGGCGCGCCGGTGACGTGGATGGCCCCGCGAAGAGGGGCCGGTACAGCCAGGCGGCGAACCCGGCGAACATCAAGCCGAACAGGACGAACGCGACGGCCTTGCCGGTCGACGCCGCTGGATCGTCCTTCGCGACCATGACGATGGCCATAGCGGCCACGGACGGCGGCACGAGCGCGAACCAGCCGACGAGCGAGTAGAGGCCCTTCCTCGCCCAGGGCAGCCCGCGCAGCAGCGCCCAGCCGCTCACCGCTGCAGCCGGGGCCGCGATCGCCAGGTCAAGGAAGGAGATCACCCAGAACGGCGTGGGGTTGTCGACATACTCCTTGCCGGTTGGTTCCCCGCTGAGGACATCGGCGAACGGCTGCAGATACATCGCGAACACGAGGAACAGTGGGAACGCCAGCAGGAACGTCGCAGCTCCGCGGCGTTGGGCCGTGGTGAGTTCGGGCAGATCCACCGCGCGGAGACCGTTCCAGGCCAGGAGGAAGGCTGCCCCGGCGACGATGAACAGGCCGTAGTGGAGCGCGAAGAAGCGCTCGTTGTTGCCCGGCATCGCCAGGTATTCGGGGCCGATGACGTACTGAGGCAGCATGTACAGTGCGAATGAAGCGGGCCCGAGGGCGAGCGCGTACCCGGCCGGCCGCTGGCGGTGCACCAGCCAGGCGGAGGCGAGGCACAGCGGCGCGACAATTGCCAGCGCGACCGCGTCCAGGCCGATGCCCTGGTTGTCGATGGTCTCGGACCAGCGGTAGCGGATGGCATCGAGCGCGAGGGGGCCCAGGAGCGAGTTCACGGCCAGCCCGGCGGCGAGGATGATCAGCGTTGCGGTGAGTAGCTTGCGAGCGTCCATCGCGGACCTCCAGCGTCCATCGTCCCACCGGCAAACGAACCCCATCAGGGGCGAATGGGCCCAGGGGCGCCACCCGTTCGGGTCATGGTCGCGGGCGGATCACCGGCAACGGGAGCGTGCTCACGAACTGCGGCAAACCGGACGGCGAACAGCCCGCCTGGCCGGCTTCGCGGCAGGGGCCGAGGATGAAGTGGGAGAGGTCGAGCTCGGCCAGGGAGCCTCCGTCTTTCAGGGTTACGACCACGCTGTCCAGCCCGCGTGGCGCGGCGCCGAAGAGCACGCGGCCGTCCCTGCTGAAGACCCAGCCAGTGCAATTCGCCTTGAATGCGCCAGGCCCGGGTTCGCCGAACTGGCTCGCATCGTAGTCTGGAAGCCAATCGACGTCGCAGCCGCTGTGGGGGTCGCGCGCAACGAGCGCGAGGAGTCCGCCCCGACTCGTCGCGGACAAGGTAGAAGGGCAGCTTTTCGTCGATTCCTTCGACTTCGAGCAAGCTCCGCTTTGGAGCTGCACCCGGAGCAGGCACCTCGACGGTCGCGGTCTCCAAGTCTCCACGCCCGGCGTCCAGGAAACGCGCCGCCGAGACGAGACAAAGGACGAACGCCCCGAGCGCGAGACCAATGAGCGCATTCCGCCGCGTCATGGTGCGATGGTACCACCATGCCACAAGCCGGCGGCTTACCGTGCCGAACGGTCCGCCGCGCTATCATCGAAGCGTTGCCTCGCCCGTTTTCCCTGCCGCACGTCACCACCACCCGATTGGCCGCCATGGCGCTGGTCGCGGCGTCTTCGGTGCTGTTCGCCGCCTGCGAAAAGCCGGACGCCTCGTACGTGACCTCGCCTTCGATCAAGACGCTGATCGGCACGACGACGGGAAACGTGGCCTTTAACCCGCCCGAGACGGCCCCCGAGCCGACCGCGGACCCGCCGCACTGGGCCATCGACTTCAATCTCGCGCGGTTCACCGAGCTGGAAAACGGTTCGCCCGCGATCGAGGTGCTGATGCAGGTAGACACGCGGCCCGGCTACGGGTTTGAACTGTGGATTAGCGGCGAAGACGGCCACACCGCGGCGCGCTGGACGGGCGGCTCGACGAACAGCTACGAAGGGACGGCCTGCTTCCAGCTCGAGCTGCAGCGCGATGGTGAGGCGGTCCCGCTCTCCCAGGGCAAGTACCACGCCACGCTCGCCTTCCGTGACCCGGAGGGCCCGGTGTTGGTGGCAAAGCGGATCGATGTAACGAATTTCACGCCGAAACTAACCGGCGCGGTCCCAGGCGCCGCGAGCGAGGTGTTCAAGGAAGCCTGGGCCTGCCGGCGGGGGCAGTAGAGCCGCTCCGCAGCACCTTCGCGTGCGTTCCCACCATCCGTGGCTTCACCGGACCGCTCAGGTCGGAACGCCGACGCTCTGCGCTCAGCGGGTGGCGGCGGCAGCCGGCTGATGGTCCGCGGTGAAGGCCTGCCAGGCCTCGATCATTGCCGCCGCTTCGTTCTTGCCCATCCGTTCGTGAGTGGTGGCGCCACGGTGGATCAGGTCGCCCGAAGGCTTTTCGCGCGGGAGGGAGTGGTTGCGCCGGGTGCCCGTGTAGGGGACATGGAGTTCACTGCAGAGCCGCTCGATCGTGCCCTCGACTTCTTCTCGGCGCTTCTGGAAGCGCCCGAAGTAGCCTTGCAGCCCTTCGTCCTCCCTGCGGCCGTCGCCGGTGCCTTTCACCACGAGGGCGATGTTCTCGCGGGCAATGACGGTGCGGATGCATTCCTCCGTCACACGGAGCACCTGCGATGTGGGGACCTGGGTGTCACCGCCGATGATGCGGTGGGCCAATCTCCTGCCGAAGCGGAACGTCCGGTTGTGCGCCAACTTCGGCTTCGCGGCCGCGTTGAGCCCCGCCTTCGCGATGGGCTTCCCGGCCCGGCCGAGCAAGCGCTCGATGCGGCGAGGCACCGATTCATAGCCGTACCAGTACCAGGTGACCTTCAGGAAGACGAGGTCCGGCTGCGCGTCGTCGATCCATTTCCGCACGAGCTGCGGCAGGTCGGGCGTCGGGAAGATCGGCCGGACGACGATTTCGACCGGCTCGCCGATGGCCGCCTCAAGCTCGCGCGCGCCGATGTACCAGGCGCGCTCGTGATCCTGGAGACCAGGGCTGACGTCCTCGCTATTCCCGAGGCGTAATACACGCATCCGCGCATTTTGGGCATCAGGTGACGAATGGGCCACCCGTTACCTGGCCCCTCCTGCAGCCGATACCGAACGGCGTTCGGAACCGTTGATCTTTCGTTTGCACCCTGCGAGCATCCCGCTTTCGGAGGGACTGATATGGCCGCAATCACCCCGCTCCCCGTGAATCCTGCCGCGCTCACGCCGGAATGGCTGACGGAGGCGCTGCGCTCGTCCGGCGCACTCCTCGAAGGCCGTGTCACCCGTGTCGAGAGCACCGTGATTGGCGCGGGTGTCGGCTTTATCGGCACCATCGCCCGGCTCAACCTGACCTACGAAGGCGCGCCCGCCGATGCGCCGGCCACCATCATCGCCAAGCTGCCGTCGGAGGACCCTGGCTCGCGCATGGTCGGCGTCGCCTTCGGGCTGTATGAGCGCGAAGTCCGCTTCTACTCGGACCTGTCGCACCAGTGCGGCCTGCCCGCGCCGAAGCCGTTCTTCGCCCACTACGACGCAACCGCGGGGCAGGCCGTGCTGCTCCTCGAAGACCTGGCTGGCGGCGACTGGGGCGACCAGGTCGCCGGCGCCACGCCCGAGCAGGCGGCGCTCGCCATCGACGCCATCGGCGCATTCCACGCGAAGTGGTGGAAAAGCGCGGAGCTGGCTTCCTACCCCTGGATCACCTCCGGCATCGAGACCATCCGCCAGCCGATCCAGATGATGTACGACGCGGTCTGGAAGACAGCCGTCGACCGATTCGGATACCTCTTCCCCGACGATATTCGCGCGCACATCCCGGATTTCGGGCGGCGCACCATGGCCGCGCTGGACCAGATGGCCGAGTTCCCCGAAACGCTGGTCCACGGCGACTACCGGCCCGACAACCTGTTCTTCGGGAAGCCTGGCTCCGGGCGCGACATCGTCGTCTGCGACTGGCAGGGGCCGGGGCGAGGTCCGGGCGTTGTTGATGCGGCCTACTTCATCGCCGGCAGCATGTCGCCGGACGACCGCCGCACGCACGAACAAGAATTGTTGCGGCGGTACCACCATCACCTGCTTGAAGGCGGCGTGAAGGAGTACTCGTACGAGCAGCTCAAAGAGGACTACCGCGGCTACTTCGCGGGCGTGATCGCCGGCGGCGTCGTGCTGCTCGGCACCCTTCCTGAGGGCAACGAACGTGGCCGGATGCTCATCGAGAGCACGCTCACGCGCTTCCTGGCGGCCATGGAAGACCACGATTCGCTGGCACTGCTTCCGGAATAGCCTCGGCGCTGTCTCTTTCTTTTCACCGGGCGCCCGCGGCCGTCTTGCTATACTCCCCGCACCTCAATCGACGGGTGACTCGTGCCCGAAGCCTCGCGCACCGCCGACCGCGCCAAGCCTCAGCCGGAGCGTTCGCACGTCCCCGCGAAACTTCACGCCGGCGATGCGTCGCACCTCGCCGCGCAACCGTTGACGCTGATTGGCCTGCGCGGCATAGCCGGCAACCGCGCGATCACCCAGGTTCTGCGTCGCCGCACCGCACGCAACCGTGCGACCGTCGGTTTCGTCGTCCCGCACGGCGCCAGCGCTTCGCCTCCGCAAACCCGCGAGTCCCTCGGTTCGGCCTGCATCCAGCGCCACAGCGCGTTCGAGCACTACCTCCTCGGGCAGGTCGCGCCCACGAACCTTGCCAGTATCCCCCAGGTGCGGGACATCCCCAACCTCCAAAAGCAGCTCGCTGATCTCAAGGCGAAAGTGAAGAAGGCGAAAACGATTAAGGGCAGCGACATGTCCAGCATCGCCGTGCTTGAACAGCAGATTAAAGAGGCCGAGGGCAAGAAGGACGAGGTCAAGCACACGCTGACGCAGGAGATGGACCGGCTGCTGGCCTGGAAGGACAACCCGGAGGCCGCCTCGCTCGGGCCTGGCGAACTTGGCCAGGTGAAGAAGAAAGACGAGGTCTGGGAGGTCCCGAAGGTCCAGATCCCATGCGCCGACGGCAACATCGTGGTTTCCTACTCCGAGATCAACACCCTGCCGGACCTCTTCGGTAACCCGGAAGCGATCGCGAAGACGCCGAAGTCGAAGGTGCTGGGGTTGCTTCAGGGCGTCCGCCAGCAGGCCTACATCGAGCTGGACAACATGTACAAGGAACTCTTCGGCGAAAGCCGGAACGTGCTCCACAACCGCATCCTGCCCGATGGCGATTTCGAAGGCGCCCGCGGGCCTCGCGCCCAGGCGGTGGTGGACAAGGCCTACGAGATCCGTATGGAATCCCAGGTCAACTCCGACACCACGCGCAAAGGCGAGGAGAGCGACGCCTACTTCGCCGCGCTGGAACGCAACGCTTGCCACTTCTTCCCCGAGAACCGCGTCCAGTGGACGGGCTACCACAAGAAAGCGCGCGAGCTCGCCGATGCCGCGGCCACGGAACGCGAGGCGGCGGAATTCCTGAAGGAATCGGGCAACAGCAAGGAGGCCGAGGCACTCGAAAAGCGCGCGCAAGAACTTGGCAACCAGGCGATGCTCCAGAACGCCTTCGGCGAGCACTACCTCCAGGACGCATACGCAGGCGGCCACCTGGTGAACAAGACCGCCATCATGCAGTGGTTCGTCCAGTGGCTGGATTCGAACGGAGGGCTCGGCTCGACGGACCTGGGCGAGGCGCAATTCGCCATGGCGAAGCACGCCGCCGGCCAGAAGCTCACCTCCAACCCACAGGCGCTCGACGACAAGATCAAGCGCGGCGAACTCGGCTCCATGAGCGAGGCGAGCAAGTCAGTGGGCATGAACAACAAGCCGGAAATCGTGTTCATGATGAAGTGGCGCCGGCTCGCTGTGGCCAAGGAGAGCAGGCAACTCCTGACTCCGAAGGACGCCGCCGACGAAGGGCTCGACACGCGCGACAATGCCCGGACGTTCATGCGATTGCTCGTCACCGCGGGCTTCGCCGACCGGGACATCGACATTTTCGGCATCCGTTCTTTCCGGCTCAAAGACAAGATCATCGATTCCTCGAAGGGCGCGATGTTCGCCCCTTACGAGTCCACTCAATCGGGGAAGGAACAGCCGAACTTCGAAGAGGAGGCCGCCGAGTTCAACCTCGCTTCGTACAACCAGTTCCTCTCCAACGCGTACATCCAGGGCGCCACGAAGTTCTTCCATGACAAGTATTGCAAGGAAGGCCTTGATGTCGTCGCCGCCAACGGCGAGAACATCTACAAGGTCTACGGCGACAACAACATGCTGAAGGCGGGCGGCCAGAAGGGCGTTCTCTACTCATCGACGACTTCCAAATGGTCGCGTGAGGCCATTTTCGAGCTCATCAACGGCCACCCCGAAAAAGCCCACTCGCTGGTCGAAATCCTGGGCCGCTTTCCGGCGAAGGCGAAGGAGAACGGCGGACCAGCCATCTCGCTCGACGCCTGGAACGAAGGGTTGCACCAGCGGGGGATCAACGGCCTCTTCGCGGAGGCCCGCAGTTACGGGGCGAAAGTGCTCTCCAAGGCGAAGCCGTCTGGCAGCATTTCCGGCGGCAACGCCATCGACATCAAGATGCTCGCGCAGCAGCTCGAATCCGAAAAAGCGCCACAACACGACGAGGGCACCTTCTGACGCAAGGGGAGCCGGGAACCTTCACACCGTATTCGACGTTGGAAATGGCATGACCCGCGCACGATTCGCTGGAGTTGTCCTGCTGATCGGCTTCCTGGGCGTGGAGGCCGCGTGTAGCCCGCGCGCCGGCAACAGCCAGAAGGCGACACCTACCCCGGCCATCATCGTGGTCGACGCCCCAATCGAGTCCATCGATATCCTCGTCCGCGAAAGCTTCCCGCCCGGCTACACCGCCCACATTGTCTCCGGGCTGCCGTCAGGTTGCGCCAGGTTCAACATGGCCACGGTCGTCGAACGCACAGGCAACCACGTCGCCGTCAAGGTCACGAACACGATGCCCGCGGACCGCAGGACGGTCTGCACGGCGATTTACGGGTACAAGGAAACGAACCTGGACCTGGGGACGAACTTCAAGAGCGGCGAAACGTACACGGTCGATGTGAACGACAAATCGAAGAGCTTCGTCGCGCAATAGCCGCCCCGCCCCGCGCACAATCGGAGGACCCGAAGTGTGGGTCAGCGGGCATCTGCCCCCCTCACAGTCGGTTCTGGGCGACGAGGCGCGCCTGCCGGGGCGTGCCGGGCGAGGTCGTCAGCCCTCGCCTCTGAGCGGACGCTAACGGCTAACGGATGACGGCTTCAAAAACCGCCGGCCCGGTATGGGAGTGACCGGGTCCGGCGGCCCGTCCGCGCTCTGGGGGAGAGTGGGTTGCGGACGGCGCCATCATCGCCTGTTGCGCAGGGCAAATGAGGTGACGGATTCGGGACAGTGCGGGAGCAATCAAGTGCCTTGGATCACTTCCGGTGGCCCCTGCGGACCGCTGCAAACAGAGCCGGGCGAGTTAATCTCCAAAGTTGCTAGAAAAACCTCCGTTGGCCTGCCACGGGGCGACGGAAAGACCGCGGAGGTGGAGGAGGCGGCCGGGCAATCAGAGCGCATGCCGGGGGCGAGTTTGGTTTCTACCGGGCCGAGTAGCCACTCGGCCGCCTGAAGAAATGGAGTTCTCAGATGACACTCGCCTTGTACGGCAAGTCCCGTCGCCGCAACTTCGGACTTCTGCTTGGAGGCTTACTGGCGGCCATCACCGCCGCCATCGTTGGACTGTTCGCGCTCACCTCGGGCAACGCGACCGCCTGTGCCTGCGAAAACGTGAGCATTCAGGTGCACAAGTACCTGCCCAAAGACAACGTGAACAACCCCTGGGAGAACCAGGGCTCGTCGGCCGGGAACTGGAAGTTCACGGTCTACGAAGACAACGGCGGCACACCCGGCGCCGTCCTCGTCGCTGACCTGGACGACCTGACGCCCAGCGCCGGGTTCCCGCAGCAGGACATCCTGGTGAAGGAAACCAACACCGACGGCGACATCTTCTTCGGCTGGTTCAAGCCCGATGGAGACGGCGAAAACAGCGGGAACGACAAGTGCAACCAGGCACCCGCCGACTTCGCCACCGGCGGCAAGTACAGCCGCGAGGAGTACCTGGCCATCCCCGCCTCAGCGTTCGGCACTCCGGGGAACCTGACCGGCCTGCTGCACATCTGCGCCTACGACAAGCCGGCGCCTCCGGAGAACCACACCATCCAGGTTTGCAAAGTCGTCGAACAGAACAACGACGGTGTTGACCAGGGTGGCGCCTTCTCCGGCGAGATCCGCCATTGGACGGCCGCGGCAAGCTTCACCTCGGTTCCCTGGTCGGTCTCCGGCGTTGCTGAAGGCGGCGAGCCTGTCTGCACCACAGTGAGCACCATCCCGTCCGGACACACCTTCAGCGTCGTCGAATTCGGCTTCCGGCCCGCGACCTGGGTTGCCGACGCGACAGGGTTCCCGTGGTACGAGGACAACAAGGGGATGACGCACTCAGCGAACGGGACCACCATCGACTACACGGCCGATGTGAAGGTCACCTTCCACAACAAGTCCACCGCGGCGACGAGAAACGTCCAGGTCTGCAAGGTGGTCGTGGGCAACGGCGACGGGGTCTCGGTCCCGGCGTTCGGGTATGGCTTCGACATCCGCCCATCCGGGCTGGCGAACATCTCCGGCTCCAACAGTGTCGCTGAGCCGAATCCGGACAGCGAGGGCTCCCAGACCGCCGAGGTCTGCGCAACGAAGCTCGTCCCCAGCGACAAAGCCTTCGACGTTGTCGAGTGGATGAGCAGGCCATCGGGTTGGATGGGGGACGCCGACGGCTACCCCAGGTACCAGCTCAACGGAGGCGCCCTGTACTCCAACAACACGACCACTCCGATCAGCGCCGGCACGACCGACGTCAAGGTGACGTTCTTCAACAAAGAACTGCCGAAGACGAAGGAGATCGTGATCGTCAAGGAGTTCACCCGGCTCAACGGCTACGTGCCCACCGCCGATGACTTCCCGGCATTCACCTTCGCGCCGCCGATCGATCCCGCGCCAGTCTGCACGAAAGACGAGAGCAAGCTCCCCGACATGGTGTCGTGGACGTGCACCGTCCCGGCGAGCTGGGACGGCACGGTGAACGAAAGCGCGGTCGATGGGTGGGAGAGCGCGACTGGCTGCCCGCTCGTCGCATCGATCGCCGGCGGCCCGGAGGTCTTCAGCTTCTGCAACCGGCCATACGGCGCCATAGAGATCCTCAAGACCGATAACACCACGGCCGGCAACGCGGACCGCCCCGCTGACGGCGACTGGGACTTCTCGGTGAGCGGCCCCAGCTTCTCCTCGGTGACATCCATCCCATTCGGCGGCGGTACCAGGACTCTCGTCCATGTGCCGCTGGGCGCCGGGTATACGGCAACCGAAACGGACGGACGTTACGGGCAGTGCCCAACCGTGAGCAACCCCACCGGACAGGGCTACAACACGACCAACGTCGAAGATGGGCCACTGGCGCTCTCGGCGCCCGGCGCGACCATCACCTTCGTCTTCCGCAATGACGACTGCGGCCAGGTGCTTGGCACCGGTCGCCTCGAAGTCCGCAAGGTCCGCGATATCCTCGGCGACGGTGTGATGAACGGCGCAGACACCGCCATCGCCTGGAACGTCACGATCACCGGTCCGGAGTTCCCGGGCGGCCAGGACTTCGCGGTGACGGCCGGAGGCCTGCACCTCGACGGGCTGACCGAAGGCCTGTACACCATCAGCGAAGCGACCGCCGCCGGTTGGAACGTCATCGGCGTACGCACGACCGAGACGCCAGGCCTGGTAGCGAGCGCAACGACGCAGGTGAACCTGCACAACGACGACTCCGGTGTCGTGACGTTCTACAACCAGCCCGTTGGTCAGATCCCGGTGCACAAGGAAGCGTTCCGCAGCCACAACGGCGGCCAGAACCTGCCCGCGCCCCAGGATGACGACGGCTGGACCATCACGCTGACCTCCGCGACGTGCGGAGTGACCCGCCAGGCGGTCACAGACAACCAGGGCAACGCGCTGTTCAGCAACCTCCCGCTCTGCACGGACTACGTGGTCACAGAGGGCTCGACCAATGCGGATTCGCCCGGGTTCGTCCCGTTGACCGCAGCGACGTTCACGAACATCACCCCGAACGGCCTGACGCTCACGTTCAACAACGTCCTTCGCACGAACGATCCATTCGAGCCCGTGACGCCCGTGCCACCAACGCCGCCGACGGCGACCCCGGTACCGCCGACCGCCACGGTTGTGCCGCCCACCACGGAACCAACACAGCCTCCACCACCCGCCACCGCCATCGCCGGTGAGAAGACGCCCGGCCCTGGCCAGCCCACACCCATCGTTCCGAGCACCGGGAACAGCGCGACGGGAGGCGCCGGTGGCAACGCCGTCTTCTTCGCCGGCGCGCTGATGGTCCTCGCGGTGGTGCTCGGCGCCACCGCCCTGGGCCGCCGCCCCAGCCGGTAACGACCCCGAGGCCGCCAGCGGCCACCGCGGACCCAACGGCCGCAATCCTCGAGTGGCCCCGGAGCAATCCGGGGCCACTTCCTTTGTCTTGTGCGGGCCGCACTCCGTGGCAAACCGGTTGCCAGCCGGTGGAGATGCACCCTGGCACGACCATTCGATCACGCCCCGCCGTCCAGTGGGGCCACCTGCGTCACCCAGGCTCAGCCGAGTCTCGAAGTGGGGTTTCCCCTCATGAACCCGCGTGACCCAAGCGGGAGGCATTGCTGCCGGCGACGTTCGCGCGGCGGCTCGAAATGGAGGCTCGAGATGGCACTGGGCTTGAATCGCGAATCGCGGCGGCACCGCCTGGGGATGCTGGTCGCCGCGCTGTTTCTCGCCTTCGTGGCGGATGTGCTGCTGTTCGCGTTCGACTCCGACGGCGCTACGGCGTGCGGCTGCGAGAGCGTGAGCATCCAGGTCCACAAGTACCTGCCGAAAAACAACCCGAACAATCCCTGGGAGAACCAGGGCGCGTCCGCTGGCGAGTGGAAGTTCACGGTCTACGTGGATAACGACGGGCAGCCGGGCGAGGTGCTTGTCGAGGATCTGGACGACCTCACGCCCAGTCTCGGCTTCCCGCAGCAGGACATCCTGGTGAAGGAAACGGGCACTGACGGCGATGTCTTCTTCGGCTGGTTCAAGCCGGACGGCGACGGCGAAAACAGCGGCAACGACAAGTGCGGCAAGGCTCCCGTGGCCTTCACTACCGGCGGCAAGTACAGCCGGGAGGAGTACCTGGCCATCCCGGCCAGCGCCTTCGACACACCCGGAAACAAGACCGGTCTGCTGCACATCTGCGCCTACAACGAGCCAGCCCCAACCACACGAACGCTGCGCGTGGTCAAGGTGACCGACGCCGCGAGCCATCCAGCCGCGGAGTTCGGCGGCAGCCTTCAGCGCTTCGGCGGCGCCAGCGAAACCTGGACCGTCACTCTCCCGGCCAACGCCGGCGCCTCGACGGTGCTGACGAAAACCATCTCGACCGACGAGTACCAGTTGATCGAGTCGGTTCTCCCGCCCGGGTGGACGGTCGCGGGCTACCACGTCGTGGCCGACCCAGCGGGCACGGGGACATGTAGCGCGCCCTACTCCGGGCTCGCCGGAGGCATCCCCTCCGGGGCGTCGAATTACCTGGTTTGCGTGATGAACACCTATGCCCCTGCCATGCGCGAGGTCCAGGTGTGCAAGGTGGCCGAGGCGAATAGCGACGGGTTCGCGCTGCCGGCGTTCGAATACGGTTTTGATATCCGCCCCGCGGGCATGCTGGCCATTTCCGGCGCCAACGCGGCCGCCGAACCGAACCCTGACACGGCGGGCTCCCAGTCGGCCGAAGTCTGTTCGACCAAACAGGTACCGGCGGACGCCCCGTTCGATGTCGTGGAGTGGGGGAGCCGCCCGGACGGATGGGCGGGAGACGCTTCCGGCTATCCGAAGTACACCCTCAATGGCGCCGCGCCTGTGAGTAATACGACGACCACTCAGATCCCTGCCGGCACGGCAGGCGTGAAGGTCGCGTTCTTCAACAAAGAGCTGCAGCGCACGAAAGAGGTCGTGATCGTCAAACGCTTCACGAACCTGAACGGCTACCTCCCCGGCGCCGCTGACTACCCAGCGTTCACTTTCGTCCCGGCCATCGATCCAGCACCGGCATGCACCATCGACTCGGGCGGCCTGCCCGAGAATGTCACCTGGCGTTGCCGCGTGCCCTATGGCTGGGTGGGGACCGTGAGCGAAGAGACCGTCCCCGGGTGGCAACCGTCGGGAAGCTGTGCCCAGGCGGTCAGCGCCATCCCGGGTCCGCAGGTCGTGGAGTTCTGCAACGAGCCCTACGGCAACATCCAGATCGTCAAAACCGACCTCACCACAGCCTCCAACCTTGACCGGCCCGGGGACGGCGACTGGGACTTCGCAGTTACCGGACCAGGCGGTTTCGCCCAATCTCGGTCGCTCCCCTTCGGCGGCGGGACAGCAACCATCGACCGTGTGCCCCTGGGTGCGGGGTACGCCGCGGCCGAGACCGACGGCCGCTACGGTCAGTGCTCCAGTGTGAGTAACCCGGACGGCCAGGGCTACCAGACCACGAACGTCGAGGATGGCCCCGCCGCCTTGTCCGCGCCCGGGGCGACCATCACGTTCGTCTTCCGCAACGAAGACTGCGGCGTGGTCCTTGGCACCGGTGACCTCGACATCTGGAAAGTCCGGGACATCATCGGCGACGGAGCAAAGAACGGCGCCGACACGACTGTTGCCTGGAACGTCACCGTCACCGGGCCGGACTTCCCGAGGGGGCAGGACTTCGCGGTGCCGGCCAGCGGGCTCCATCTGCACGGCATCACCGAGGGCCTCTACACGGTGAGCGAAGCGACGCGCACCGGTTGGAAAGTGGTGGGCGCGAGCACTAGCGATGGCCCCGGTCTTGTGGTCAGCGCCACGGTGCAGGTCCGAGTGTCGAGCCGCGGCGAAAGCACTGCCACGTTCTTCAATCAGCCCACGGGCGCCATTCCCGTACACAAGGACGCGCTCCGCAGTCACAACGGCGGCCAGGCCACGCCCGCGCCCGATGACGACGACGGCTGGACGATCACGGTGAGCTCGCAGGCCTGCGGGGTAACGCAGCAGGCTAAGACCGACAACCACGGCGATGCGTTCTTCGCCGACCTGCCGCTTTGCACCGACTACGTCGTGAGCGAGGCCGAGGTGAACGTGGATTCGCCGGGGTTCGGGCCACTGACGGCCACCCGATACACCAACATCACGCCCAACGGGGTCACTCTGACCTTCGCGAACATCCTGCGGACCGACGAGCCGACTACACCCGTTGTGCCGGCGGTAACGCCGGAGCCGGCAACGCCGACGCCTGTCCCACCGACGGTCACCCCGACCTCTACGCCGACCCGGCCTCCCACCGGGATCGCCGGTGAGCGCACGCCGGGGCCGCGCGAGCCTACACCCGTGGCCCCTGGCACCGGCGGCGGCCCGTGGGGCGGCGGCGCTCATCCAGCGGCGTTGATCGGGGCGGCAATCCTCATGGCCATCGCCCTTGGGCTGGCGGGGATCGTCGTTGGCGCACGGCGGCGGTAAGAAGCGGCACAGCGCGAGCCGACGAAGGCCCCGGCGCACTCCCGGGGCCTTTCGCGTTCCCAAAGGCTCACCTTCGGGCGTGCTATCCCGTACAGTGCGCGCCACACACCACCACGGAGGCCGCATGGCAATCCAGGACATCCCCGCGCCCATGACCGGAACGGTCCTCGAAGTCCTCGTATCGCCGGGCGAACCGGTGAACGCGGGCCAGGAACTCATCGTGGTTGAATCCATGAAGATGGAAATCCCGCTTGAGAGCCCGTCGGCGGGCAAGGTCGCGGAAGTCCTCGTGGCCCCGCAACAGCGCATCGAAGAGGGCGAGCTCGTCCTCCGTATCGAGGTCTGAACATGGCGAACGAAGTGGAACGCCGCCGCTGGAACGACGCCAACCAGGTGGCAGGCTGGCACAAACGTGAGCGTTTCACGGACCGCATCACACCGTACGTGGTTGCCGCGGCGAGCCCGCGAGCCGGCGAACGTGTGCTCGACATCGGCGCCGGGGGCGGCAAATTGAGCCTCGCCATCGCTCCACTCGTCCTCCCCGGCGGCCGTGTCACGGGTGCGGATATCTCAGAGGGAATGGTGGAGTGGGCGATGAGCCGGGCCGCGGAGGTGGGCGCTGCCAACGCAAGCTTCACGGTGGCGGACATGCAGACGGAGACGGCGGACGGCGGGCCGTTCGACCTCGTGGTGAGCCAGTTCGGCGTGATGTTTCTCGATGAGCCGGTGACGGCGTTCACGAACATCCGGAGGCAGGTGAAGCCCGGCGGGCGCCTTGCCTTCGCGTGCTGGCAGGCATCGGTGAGAAACGCGTGGCACACGGGCAAGGTCCTCGCGGGATTTGCCCCGCCGGCCGCGGCGCCTTCCCCGGGCAAGTCGCCCACCGGACCGTTCTCGCTGGCCGACCCACGCGCGACGCGGAGAATCCTCCGAGCTGCCGGCTTCACGGAGGTTGAGCGCAGGGCCCGCTCACTCGTCGTCGTGACGGCGGAAGAAGCCGTGAGGGACCCCTTGCAGGTGACCGGCTTGCGACTCGATGCGGCGCGCCAGGCGGAGGCCGAAGCCGCGATGGAGCGCCATTTCGCCCACTTTCGGCGAGCGGACGGCCTGAGCCGGTTTGAGCTGCGCTTCCAGGTGTTCACCGCCCGTAATCCCTGAGTCGCGCTATTCACGTGAAGAGGGCCTTCCGGCGCCACAGCCTGAGCCATCCGATCCTGTCAACGGCTTCCTTCCAGCGCTTCACTACGGTGGGCAGCAAGAGTCCCGGAAGGAGTCGCAACCATGCTCGGTCAATCCGTTACCCAACCATACGGCGGCGCCAGACACTGGTACTCGGAGCTCGCCGGGCGCATACCGGCCCGGCTGATGGCGGCGAGCGGAGTCGTCATGTTCGCCTGGTACATCGCGATGGACGTGATTGCCACACTCCGCTACGACGGCTACAGCTACACGGACTGGACCATCAGCGAGCTCTCCGCGATCGGCGCGCCGACGCGGACGATGTGGATAGCAGCCGGCGTGGTCTACCAACTGCTCGCGTTTGCCTTTGCGTTCGGCGTGTTGCGCCTCGCCGGGCAGAAACGCACGCTCCGAATCGCCGGGTGGGTCTTGCTCGTGTCTGCAGTCGTCGGGCCGCTGTGGTGGTTCGCGCCGATGCATCAGCGGGAAGTGCTCGCGGCGGACGGCGGCGATTGGCGCGACACGATGCACCTGGTCCTTGCCGGCATCAGTTCGCTCGAGTACTTCGCGCTCATGGGCGCGGCGGCCTTCGCCTTCGGGCGCGGATTCCGCATGTACACATTCGCCGCTATCGCGGTGATGCTCGTCTTCGGCATGCTCATGAACACGATGGTGGAGGACGTCGCAGACAACGCGGAGACGCCGTGGCTCGGCATCTGGGAGCGGATCACGGTGGAGGGCGCGATGTTGTGGCAGGCGGTGTTCGCAGTAGTGCTGGTGCGTGGCGGCGAGCATCCATGAGCCGCGACAGGAGGCTCTACCGCACGCGCTGGGCGATGACGACGTCCCGTTCGAGGTAGTGCCCGAGGCCGTTCGGCTCCGTTGCCTGGAATAGCCCGCCGCAGGTGACCAAGGTGACCCACTCGGCATTCGCGGGCTTCTGGGGAGCAGCAATCAACTCGCCGGTCGGCATCGAATCGACGTTGTAGCGCTGGTAGAAGATGACTTCGTACTCGTAGGTCGGGCCGCCTTCCATTTCAACCGTAACCCTGTCGCCGGGCTGAACGTCGTTCAGGTGGGCGAACGGACCGTCCTTGAAGTCGAAGTTCTTGTGCGCCGCGAAGACTGCGTTCTTGCCTTCGCCCGGCCGCGGGTAGATGTGGTACCAGCCGATGCTCCGGTTGGCGTCCTTCGGCACGTCCAGCTGGTTGCCCACCAGGCCGATTTCTTCGATCGGGCTATCGATCCCAAGCGAGGGGATCCTCAGCCGTGCGATCGGACCATCGAAAGGCGTCGCGGTCGGAGAAGCGGCCCCCGGGGAGCCTTCGTCCACTGCATCAGCCGGCACAGCGATTGGCCGAAGGTCAAATGGCGCCGCGGGCTCAACGGGTTCGCCAGCGGTATGGCTCCGGGCGGCCCCGGCGACCAGGAGAAAGAGACCGGCCCCGAAGGCAAACACTGCCAGGTAGCTGAGCACTCGCACCGGCGCCTCCAGCCAGATTGTAGGCATGGCCTTGGACAAGGATGGGAACATGAAGGTGATGGGCGTCGTTGTACGGGGTATGA
>CAYTBM010000002.1:9028-10149 GCA_964436025.1 uncultured Anaerolineaceae bacterium | reverse complement strand
GCCTTGGACAAGGATGGGAACATGAAGGTGATGGGCGTCGTTGTACGGGGTATGAAGTCGTGGCACGCCGGCTGGGTTCTTGGAGGCGTCTTGCTTCTGGCGGGCTGCTCCGACTCGCCGAATGGACAACCCGCTCCGTCGCCGACTTCGGCCTCAACGAACGCGGCAGCTACCTATACAGCGACCGCTACGGCCACGGTGCTGCCTGCGAACAGCGGCCCCGTGGTGCAGACCTACGCGCGCGGCGAAGCCGTCGACGTCCAGCGGGGCACCGTGTTCTTCGACCCGAAGACGGGCGGCGGCGAGGCGTGGGCGGATGTGGGCGTTTCGCCCCTTGGCATCTTTGCCCCGTGGTACGGCGCCGACGTCAGGCAGCCTCCGGTGCTCTACGAAACGCTCACGCGGCGCCGGGTCGAGTTGGACGCTGGCGGTCAGCCCGGCATGGTCCTCAACTTCAGCCCGGACGAAGCGGAGGTAGCGTTCCGCGTTGGCGGCGAGGTCCGGATTGCCTCGACCAGGGACGGGTCTGTGCGGCTGCGGTTCACGCTGCCGGCAGAGACATTCTTCGCCCGGGCCGACTGGGGGCCGCAAGGCGGCGTCGCGGTGACCAGTTCCGCGAAAGACCAGAAGTCCCTGGGCGTCATTGTGTCGTCTGGCGGCTCGATGAAAGCCTTCCCGAACGTGCCCGACAACTGGACGAAGTGGTCTCCAAATGGGATCCGCCTCCTCGTCTCCGGGATCGAAGGGCCAGATGGCTGGCTCGCCATCGTTGACCTGGGGAGCGGCGAGGTCACCCGCGTCGAACAAGCCCTGCTCAACCCCAACTGGTCGGCCAGCGGTCGGTACTTCGCGGGTCAGCTCGTCTCCGGAGAACTGCTGGTGTTCCGCGCCGACGGGGCTCCTGTCCTGCGCATGAACGGCGTCTGCGCGCTCGTCAGCTCGCCCTGGCTGGGCGATGAGGTCGTGGCCTGGGGCTTCGGCGAGGATGCGCTGGTGGCAATGGACGGGACCGTAAGTGCGTACAGCCCTCCCGCGCCAACCGGGCCGCGGATGGATTTGCGCGCGGACGGCAGCGCGGCGCTGGTGGACGCGGGCACCGGCGCAGTCCTCGCCGAATTGCG
>CAYTBM010000002.1:0-8928 GCA_964436025.1 uncultured Anaerolineaceae bacterium | reverse complement strand
TTCCTCTACTGCCGCGCCGAAGACCAGACCGTGCCTGTGACGGGCCGCCAGCAGAAGGTGGCGATGTCCGAACAGGACCAGGCGAAGCTCGGCGCCGACGCTTACAACCAGGTGCTGCGGCAGGAGGCGGCTGACGTCGTGGTTTCCGGGCCTGAGGCGGAAATGGTCCAACGCGTGGGCGAGCGGATCGCCGCCGTCGCCGATGACCCCGGCTACGAATGGCAGTTCACGCTCATCCGCTCATCGGAAGTCAACGCCTGGTGCCTGCCCGGTGGGAAGGTGGCCATCTACTCCGGGATCCTGCCCGTGACCCAGGACGAAGAGGGCCTTGCCGTGGTCATGGCGCACGAAATCGCGCATGCCATCGCCCAGCACGGCGCCGAGCGGATGCTCCAGGAGCAGCTCACCCAGGTGGGCCTGACCGCCGTTTCCAGCACGCTCGGCGGGCTTGACCCCGGCACTCGCGGGGCGGTGCTGGCGCTCTTCGGCGCGGGGGCGCAGTTCGGCGTGCTGTTGCCGTTCAGCCGCGACATGGAGTCCGAAGCCGACCACATCGGGCTGATCTACATGGCTCGCGCGGGCTACAACCCGGAAGCGGCGGTTGCCCTCTGGCAGCGCATGTCGGAGCAGCGCAAGGGCGCGCAGGTCCCGGAGTACGCTTCGACCCACCCTTCGGACGAGACCAGGATCAAGAACCTGCAGAAGTGGATGCCCGAAGCGCAAAAGGAGTACGAGGAAGCGCAAAGGGCGGCGGACTAATCCGCGCGAACTCGCCCGACCGGTTGGTCGAAAACGCTGAGCAGCGCGCGGATCTCCCTCTGCCGCTCGATCGGGTGCCTGAAAGGCAGCTCCGGATGGACTTCGTACTCGTTGCGGCGGCCCTGGCGGACTTTCGAGAGGTATCCGGCCTCCACGAGGTCCGAAACGATCGCGAACGCGGTCCTTTCGGTAATCCCAACCGTCTCGGCGATCTCGCTGAGTCTGATGCGCGGGTTCTGCATGATGCAGATCAACACGTGGGAGTGGTTCGTCAGGAATGTCCAGGCGGCCATGCCCGGAGTGTCTATACGCTTCGGCACCCGTCAAGGGCCATTCGGGCCAATTACACGTCTGCGAGCCACTTGGCTTTGTGGCGGCCGCGCGCTATCCGCTTCTCGCCCTCGCTGACCTCGAACCCATAGGTCAGGTAGGCGGTGCGACCGGACCGTCCCTTGTCGGCTACCCACTCCCGGATGGTGTACTCGCGGCCCATGAACAGGGGCGCTTCGACCGCAAGGTCGTGCTGCGCCCACATGCCCGGTTCGCGTACGCCGGTCACGCGTGGGACGCGCGGCTGATCCGGGTGGCGTACAAGGTGGAGCGCGACGACGTGCAGGTATTCCAGCGGCACAATCGGCCCGCCCCAGGGCGAACGGTCCGTGTACCAGGGCGTCGGGTCTCCGCCCGAGCGCACGGTGCCCGCGCACACGTCGGCTTCGGCGACAAACCGCTCCGGATTGAACCGGTGGCCGATCTCGATGCCCGGAAGGACTCCTTCGGCGCCGTGGGTACCGTCGGCGGCTTCGTCCCATGGGACCGTCGCGCCGAGACCGGCCCGTCCGTTGCAGCAGAGCCGGCCAGACCGGTCGACGACCTGCACGGCGATGCCGTCGGTGGTGCGTTGCGCTACCTCGCGGACCTCGTCGTCTATGTAGACCGGCGAGACGAACGTGAGGGAATACCAGCCGCCCTCCATCCACCGTTCGCCGAAAGCGGCGGCAACGGCCGGCATGGCGGCAGTGCCGACAACGCTGCCGGGCACGAACCCACCGCGGAAGCCGAGCCGTTGCGCGGCGGCGTCGTCGTGGATCGAACCTTCCTGGTCAGCGGCGGTGTTCACCAGCCGGCGCCAGGTCCCTTCGTGGAAGTTGTCAGTCATCTTGTGCCTCCGGTTGGGTGGTTGCCTTCGGTCCGTCAGGTTGATCCGGCCACCCGCTTGCTGCCGCGCGCGGTTCCGGATCCCACGCGAACGGAAGCCCGGGGACAGGGACCGTCTTGCCCAGGATTTCCGCCGGCTTGAGGAACCCGCGTGCCGCGAACTGCACGTTGCTCAGCTGGTCCTTCGCGGAATGGACCGGCGCCCAGGTGTAGCCGGCCTCGGCTGCCTCCGCAAACCATTCGTATCGTCCCTTGCTGGAGACGCGCTCATGGTACGGCTGTTCGAGCTCGGGCCAGTGCTCGGCGCGATACTCGGGGTCCTGCCACTCGGGCGTGATGAACTCCTCCAGACCGAGGAAGAGCGCGATCTCGTCCCAGCTGGCGTAGAGCGCGAGCAGGTAGAGCCAGCCATCGGCGGCCATCGCGGTGTGACGAAAGCCCTGGTGGCCGAAGCCCTTGCGTTCGCGGTGCATCTTCGTCCCGCTGTATGTCCACTCGCCGATGTGGCGCGTCCAGTGGTGGACGTAGCACTCCTGGATGGAGATATCGAGGTGCACGCCCTGGGAGGCTCCTCCCGCCGCCCCGTAGGCGGCAGCCAGGACCGCGGTCGCCGCGTTCACGCCGGCGATGTGGTGGGCGGAGTACCCGCCGGCTTTGAACGGGCGCTCCGCGCGCCAGCCGCTGGAGTGGAGCGGGCCCGATGCCTGGAGGATCAGCTCCGACGCGCTCCAGCGCCGCTTTGGCCCGGTGAGCCCGAACGGCGAGATGCTCGCGACAACTGCCTGGCGGTTGGCCGCGCGGATGTCGCGCCAGGAGAGCCCGTAGTTGCGCAGCTCTCCCGGGCCGAGGTCTTCGACGAGCACGTCGGCGCCGCTCACGAGCGAACGCAGTTTCGCGGCGCCGTCCTCGGAGTACCGATCGATTGCGGCCGTGCTCTTGTCGCGGTTGAGGAACCCCCACTCGACGGGGGAGAGGGTCGCCGTCTCGCAGTCGGCCCCGGACTGGCGCATGGCCCGGAGCGGCTCGGCGCCGGGCCCGGTTATGCGCACGACTTCGTGCCCGAGAAGTGCGAGGAGCATCCCGGCGAAGCCCGCCGCAGGCCCGCTCGACATCTCGACAATCCGCAGTGGCCGGGTGCGCGCCCGCGGCCGTGTCAGTCTCTTCGCCCGCGCCAGTGGAGACGCCTTGGGGCCGGGCTGGCCGGTGGGCAACTGGAGCTGCTCGGCGAAGTCGGCGTCGCGATAGTTCGTGCGGCGGTCTTCCACTTCGACGCCCGCAAGCCGGATGAGCGCGCCCTCGGCCTCCAGCAGCGCCACTTGTTCCGACTCGTACCCCAGCCAGCGGTTCAGGACCGCGATGTTGTCATGGCCGTGGAAGTGGATGTCGCCCAGGTCCGGCCGCTCATAGCCCACGGGAAACCACGGCGTCGTCGGGTGCGGGTGTGCCGCGTAGCCGAGGATGGGCCGCTCGTGCGCCACCTGCCTGAACAGCCCGCGTTCCCGCAGGTGCGGGTCGAACAGCGGGTCGCGGGACTTCGCAACGCCGTGGGCGGCGATTCCGAGGCGCTGAAGTCTCCGGGCCAGCTCGTCATTGTCGAATCCCGATGTCCACGCCTCAATCGCCGCGTCGATGGCCGCATAACCCGAGCGGCGGCCTTCTACGGACGCGAACGAAGGGTCCCGCGGCGCAGATTCGCCCATCTCGGCGATGAGCGCGTTCCATGCCCGGTCGTCCTTCACCGTGATCGCGATCCAGTCGTCCTCGCCCTTGGAGCGGTAGACGCCCTGCGGCGCGTAGTCACGGTCGCGGTTGCCCAAACGCGACGGCTCGATCCCGAGCGCCGCGTCAGCGACGGTATTGCCGACCAGGAGAGAAATTGCCTCCACCATCGAAAGGTCGATGTGGCGGCCCTTGCCCGTGCGCTGCCGTTCTTCCAGTGCCGCAATGAGCGCCAGTGCCGCGAACCGGCCGCCCAGCTGGTCCGAAAACACGCCGCTGCCGATGCGGATGGGCGGCTCGGGGTCCTCGCCGATGAGGCGGTTCATCCCGCCGGCCGCTTCCGTGCTGGGGCCGAACGCCGGATAGGTGCTCCACGGTCCCGGGGCGCCGAATCCTGAAAGCTGGAGCGCGATGACGGACGGGTTCAGCTCCGAGAGCACGTCATAGCCGAGCCCCAGCTTCTCCATGACGCCGCCCACGAAGTTCGAGCAGACAATGTCCGCTTTCGCCACGAGTTCCCTGGCGATTTCGAGGCCGCGGGCGGTCTTGAGGTCGATGCCCACGCACTCTTTCGAGAAGTACACGCCATCCACGACGCCGATGTAGAAGCTGTCGCGACCCGGGCCGGCTACGCGGACGACTTCGGCACCGAGCTCTGCGAGGGTGCGCGTCCCGGCCGGGAGCGAGTACGCCACTTCAAACGCGAGCACGCGCACGCCTTTGAGCGGCAGATACGCGGGCTTCGGGGTTTTCGGCGTCGTCACGGTGGCGGGAGTGTAGCGGGATCCGCCACGAAAGGACGAAACGGCGCCAGACGGAGGCCCGCCACTATCACCTGTTCGCCGTTTGCACGCTGTCCCTCGATTTTGACCACTCCAAGTGGTGGCAACTGGTCCCCGCACACACTGCGCACTACCACTTCGCGGACCACCTGAGACCTGTTCGACTACCAGCCAGGCATCCACTTCCCACCTGTTGGCGCGACTCAGTGAGTGGCGCCGCCGGCTCGTTTGAACAGGAACGCGCGAGGCACACGAGACGCTGTGGTTCAGGAAGGCCAGGAAGAACGCAGTCGCCCGGCGAATCGCCCATGAGCTGAGCCTGCCAGTTCGACGCCGGAAGCCAAAGTGGCGGACGTCTCAGGCCGGTCCGTTCCCTCGGAAACGGGAGACTATGGCTGCCCGGCCAACGCCCGTTCGGCATAGGGCCGCAGCATCTGCATCGGGCTGAGCGGCGTGCCAAGCGACGCACACACACCGCGCAGAAGCCCGATCACACGTCCAAGGAGCACCAGGTCGCCGGGAATCGCTTCGACCGGGTTCGCGCGAATCGCGCCGCGCCGCGCCCCGAACCCTCCGCTGACTTCGTCAACCGGGCGCGCATCGAAGAAGAGTTGCATCAGTGGCAGGACATCTTCGGGGGCATCGGACTTCGTTTTCACGCCCAGTTCCCGGAAGGCGGCCACGATCGCCTGGCCGTCGCGATTCGAAGCAGCCAGGACAAGGCGGGCGAAACCGAGCCGCGCCGCATCCGGCAGCTCCTTCGTGAGCCCGAAATCGAGCAACGCGGCCTTTCCGCCGGGGAGCACGAGGATGTTGCCCGGGTGGGGGTCGGCCTGGAACAGCCCATCGACCATGATCTGGTGGCCGTAGGCGTTAGCGATGGTCTGGGCAAGGGCGATGGGGTCCGGGTGGAGTGCTTCCCGGGCAACCTTGTCGAGCAGGCGGACGCCGGGGATGTACTCGGTCACGAGCACCCGGCCGGCGACGTACCCGGAGACGACCTCCGGGATGACGATGCCCGGCACCTCGCGCAGGTTCTCGCGGATGCGCGTGGTCATCGCGGCCTCGCGCACGAAGTCCAACTCGAGCGGGACCTGGGTGCCGATCTCGTTGACCACCGCGCGGAAGTCGAAGTTGGGTTCCCGTCTGGCGACGAGCCCGACGATCGTCTTGAGGTTGCGCACATCGAGCTTTACGAGGCCCGCTACCTCCGGGTACTGCACCTTGGCCACCACCTGGCGGCCGTCCGGGAGCGTGGCGCGGTGTACCTGCGCGAGCGACGCCGAGCCCAATGCCTCGCGTTCGAAGCTCCCGAAAAGCTCGGCCACCGGCCGGCCAAGCTCCTCCACGATGGTGCGTTCGACGACTGGATAGGGGTGAGGCGGCACCTGGTCCTGGAGCTTCGAAAGCCAGGCGGAGTAGGGCCCGGGGACGATGTCGGCGCGGGTGCCGATGAACTGTCCGCCCTTGATATAGATGCCCTTCAGGCGCACGGCCATGCGATACAGCCGTTCGGCTGAGCGGTCGTGCTGGGCTTCCCAGGCGGCGGCCGCGGCCGCGGAGTCCAGCTTCCGCACCTTCCGCTGCGTGCGTTTGTAGCCGAGGTAGATGCGCAGCCCGGTGCGGGCCACCTTTGCCGACCGGCGCAGCCGCTTCACGGTTTCAAGCATCCGGACAGTATGCGTGGCGCCACGGGCAGGAAATACCGGCGCGGCTGCGCGGTGCCCCGCAGCCCGTATACTTTTGCCACCATGGCAAATCAAGCGCTCATGCGGAAAACCCAGGCCGACATGATCCTCGAGCGGGCGGCAATGCAGTTGCAGACGCTCCTCCAGGAAGCCTGTGCCGAACTGCGCCCGTTCCCCTCCTTCCCCAACGCCATCTTCACCAACGCCATCGAGTGCGAAATCGACGGCGGAGACCCGGAAACCGGCTGCATCGTGGTCGCCGAAGACGGCGAGCTCTACGAACTGCAAATGGGCATTGACCACGAGTCGATCGAGCTGATGGACTCCTGGGACCCGGTCACTGCCCGCAAAGAAACCCTCAAGAAGATTGACCTGCTCCCGCGCGACTACATCCAGTACGCGTACGCCGGGTTGATGGCGGTTACTGAGCACCTCCTCGAAAAGGAAGCCTCGCGATGAAATCGCTGCTCAAGTGGCTCTTCATCGCCGGGCTGATCACCGCCGTTATTGTCATCGTCACGAATAAGAGCCGGCAGCGGGCGACGGCGCCCGCCGGCTCCGCTCCGCGGTGGGAACCGCCAACGGTCGCGCCGCAGGAGCCTGAACCGGAAGTGACCGCGGCCGAGGCCGAAGGCATGACCGCAGCAGAGGCCCCGGCTGAAGATGGTGCCCTCGATGCGCAGGGCGAACCGGTGGTGAGCGAACTGGCTGCCGAGCCGCTGGCCGGCGTGGCCGAAGAAACCGCGGCTGAACCCGAGCCCGAAGCCCTCGCCGTCGCGGCGGACGAGGGGATGGCTCCACCCGCGGAGGCGCCGGGGGAAGACATTGCCGTCGGTTCCGGAGGGTTCCCCATCATTTCCCAGCTTGCTGCCGACGACGCCGAACTCGCGCTCGAAGAGGAGTTCCTCGAGGCCATCGAACGTGAAGTGGCCGATGACGAGGGCATGCCGGCAACCGAAGAGCCGCCGGTGGATGCCGCGGTTGGGTCCGAGGGCACGCCGGTCGTGTCAGAATTTGCCGCTCCGGGCGCGGCAGAGGACTTCCTTGCGGAGGTTTCCGGCGAAGAGCCGATGCCCCCGGACGCCGCCCTGCCCGACTTCGATTCGATGCTGGACGAGGCTGTGGAAGCGGCGGCCGATGTCTCCGAGCCCACTCCCGTCGCCGTCGAAGAAGAGACCAGGGATCCGGACTACCTCACCCGTTACTTCGAGGAGCTGGCGGCGACGCCGGAGGAACCGGAGTCACACGTTACGGAAGCCGCCGCCGAGCGCTCCGAAGCCGGCGGCGACGAAGCCCTCCTGACCTCCGTCGAAGAGGCCCTGGAAGACCTGGAACCGGCCCCGATCGTCCCGCCTCCGCGGCGCACGGCCGAATCGTTCCTGGACGAAGGCAACGTTTACTTCAACGTCGGCCAGTACGGGCTCGCGGTCGAGCGGTATACGCAGGCGATCGAGATGGACCGGCAGTTGACCGCGGCGTTCTACAACCGCGCGAACGCCCACACTCGCGCCGGCGACTTCGAGAACGCTCTCGCGGACTACGACCGCGCGCTCGAGCTCCAACCGCGCGACGCTGACGCACTCAACAACCGCGGCATGCTTCACCTCTACCGCTCGAACTTTCCGGCGGCGCTGGCGGATTTCAACGGCGCGCTCGAAGCTGACCCGACGGACACGACGGTGATGGTGAATCGCGGCCTCGCGCATCTGCACGGGGGAGATTCAGCCGCGGCGCTGGTGGACTTCCGGGAAGCAGCCGCGAAAGACAGCTCCGACGCGGCCGCGCAATACGGCGCCGCGCAAGCTTCCGCCTCGCTCGGCAACCGCGACGAAGCGCTGAGGCACGTGACGCGCGCGCTCGAACTGGACCCGGGATACGCCCGCGAAGCGGCGGCCGACCCGCGCCTGGCCCTCCTCCAGGGCGATGAAGAGTTCCTCAAGTTGTTGCGTCAAAGCGGCAGCCGCCCGGGCTAACCCGCGCGGGACAGTTGCCCCCGTTTGCCACGCCCCGGAAGAACCGTGCTCTGACTGTCAAGGAGGGTACGCCGTTCGATGTGCGCGATTTGCTCAGAGCGGCCTCGTCTATGGGTCTCGCCGTCCTCGAGCCCCGTTGTGAGCCAGACTTCCGGCCCTCGTTGACACTCGGGGCACCGAAAGGCCAACGACCCCAACACCTGGTCGGGCCTCGGATCGCCGGGCCGCGCCGTAGGCGACCCTCTGCTTTCGCCACCACCCTGCCGAACGTACAGTCATGAGCATGAAAGCGATGCGCACCACCACCGCGCCTTCGGTCTCCTGGCTGAACCCGCGGTGGAGCTGGAAGGTCTGGGCGATGGTGGTCGCCTTGCTCGTTCCCACGCTGGGATTCGCGCTCTGGGTGCTCTCCCAGGCGAGCGAGCAAACGAAAATCGATCCCGCCACCTACGCGCTGGCCCAAAAGAACGCCGGCACCGAAATCACGGCCATCACCGGTACCGGCCACACGGTCTACCACTCCAACAAGCTCCTGCCCGATGCCAAAGCGCCGCGCGCCGACGGCAAAATGACGCTGGTCTGGTTCACGAATGCCGCGTGCACGGAGTGCGAAAAGGAACTGTTCGTGCACCAGGTGATGGCGGAGTACCGCGACGCCGCGGTCTTCGTGGAGAAGGCGGCCGACCGGGACACCGCCGCCGACCGGCTGGGCGTGAAGGCGGTCCCCGCTTTCGTTTGGCTCGACGCACAGGGCAACGAGCTCGGCCGATTCGGCGCTGTCGCGACGGAAGCCGAATTCCGCGACCAGCTGGCGAAGGTCATCGGCACGGACCAGACGAAGTAGCCGCA
>CAYTBM010000001.1:8618-56759 GCA_964436025.1 uncultured Anaerolineaceae bacterium | reverse complement strand
GCTCAGAAGGTCCATGACTCAGTTGCCTCCGTTGCACCCTTCCGGGGTGCGTTTTCGAATGTCGATTGCGAACAGGCCTCAATGGGCCTGGACTGCCCCTGTTTGGTGCGCTTCCGCTTCGTGGTGGGCGTCGGCTCCGCCCGCTTCGTGCCCATCGTGATGCTCTTCGTCTCCGTGGTGCTCGACCGCGCCCACCGCGAACACCAGCGTCAGCAGCGCAAAGACCGACGCCTGGATGAAGCCTACGAACAGTTCGAGGCCGTAAATCACGTCCACGAACAGGAACGGCATGAGGAACGTCAGCATTAACACCAGCACTTCACCAGCAAAGATGTTGCCGAAGAGGCGGAAGCAGAAGCTGATGATGCGGATGAACTCCGACAGCAGCTCCAGGATGCCGACGAACGACATGATGCCGTTGAGGTTGAAGAACTTCTTGAGGTAACCCGGCCCGAGCGCCTGGAAACCCCAGAACTCGATGCAGAGGAAGGCGATGATGCCCATCGCGAGCGTGTTGTTCACGTCGCTGAACGTCCCCCGGAAGAACGGGATGACGAGTCCGAGCTTCTTCCCCGGGAAGTCAATCGACTCAACCGCGCCAACCGTTGCGCTGGGGATGGCTTCGTGGCCTGAACCTTCGGCGTGACTGTCCTCGGCGGCATGGTCGCCGGCGGCTGCGGCCAGGTGCACCTTCGGGGCCTTCGGATCGGCGTTGAGTGCCGCGAGAGCTCCTTCCACTTCTTCCTTCGTCGGCGGGGCGAGTTCGTCCTCCGCGTGTGACTCGAAGTCGGTGAACTCTTCGGCGAGGAAGACGATGTACCGGTCAGTCGCCACCGCGGCGGTGTCGCCACCCTGGATTTCGAACTCGGTCGCCTTGGCACGCGGTTTCGCGATCGTCATCCCGCTCGAGTTTTCCATGAACCAGGCGCCGAACTTGTCGCGCTTCTCGAACGGAGCGCCGTCCTTCTCCTGGTCCGCGATCGTCTCGAAGATGTGGTGGTTCACGTCCTCGGTCTTGCCGATCGCATTGAAGAACGGCAGCAGGCCGAACCAGTTATTCATGATCACCCAGAGGAAGATCGTCGCGATCACCATGAAGAACTTGCGCCCGTTCTTCTCGCCGGCGATCTCTTCAATCTGGTTTACGAGGAAGGAGATAACCGCCTCGAGAAAGTTCTGCCCGCCGCTCGGGATCAGTTTCATCGACCGAGTGCACAGCCAGGCGATGATGACGATGATCGCCATCACCACCCAGGAAGTGAGGAGCGTGTTCGTGATGTTGAGCGGGCCAATTGCCGTCAGCTTTTCGGCGGGGACGATAATCTCGGGCTGCGGGCCCTGGGCGATGAAAAGGCCCACCGCCAGGAATGCGAGCACTCCGACGACTGCACCGGCGATGGTTAAAGCTTTCACTCAGCCCTGTCCTGGGTCCGTGGAGCTGATTTTGCGGATGAACGGCAGCAGCATTCGATAACCGCCGACGGCCGCGACAGCCAGCCCCACGAAGATCCCTATCAAAGTGAATGTGGGCTCAAGACCGGTTTTTCCATCGACCCACTGGCCGATGACCACTCCGAGGATGAGCGCGGTGGCGAAGAACCACCCTGCGCCGAGCAGCGAGGCAGAAGGGACGATCCAACTGCTCACGCACGCCTCCCCGGGCGCCCGGACTCCAGACCCTGCGCATCATATGTGGATTGTGACGGAATGCGCAAGCGAAATTCGGGCCACTTCCAGCCCTTGTCTGAGATCCCCGTCAAACGCTTCGGTTAGCCCTTCCGTGTATCGAAGTCGTCCAAATCAAGACCTTCAATGAAGTCCTTAAACGCGCCCAATCGCTCCAGCTCCGCGGGATCCACCGGCTTGGCACGCTCCGCACCTCCGCTACCTACTTCCGCGTGCTCCACTTCTTCTTCGAGCACCACGCCAGCCCTGTCCAGCACCGAGTCCTCGACGTAGATGGGCGCCTCCGTTCGTACCGCCAGCGCGATCGCGTCCGAGGGCCGCGAATCAATCTCCATCGTCGCTCCATTAACGTCCAAAACGATGCGCGCGTAGAACGTGTCGTTCGAAAGGTCGTTCACCACGATGTAGGCGACGCGGCCGCCCAGTTCCTCGATGAGATTGCGCAGGAGGTCGTGGGTCAGCGGCCGCGCAACCGCGACATCCTGCAACCGAACCGCGATGGCGTCTGCCTCGGCCGGGCCAATCCAGATCGGCAGGTAACGGTCGCTGTCCTTCTCACGGAGAATCACGACCCGCTGATAGTTCATCAGGCTGAGCCGGATGCTCTCGATGCTCAGCTCTTTCACAACCCTTGCCTCCCCTGGGACGCGTGGACCCTCGACCCGATGATAGGTTCGGCCCGATCAGGCAGTCAATGAAGGAGTCACCTGAGAAAACCACCCGCGGAAAGCCGGCTTTCGCGCGGTTGCCGGAGGTTCGCCAGGGCCACGAACCCGATCCCCAGGGCAACCACGGCAATGACGGGTGGGACGCCCACCAGATCGCCAAGCGCTCCCGCCGCGAGCACTGGCAACGACGAGGCCAGCGCGGCCATCGCTGCCTGCGTGGCGCCCACCCGTCCCCGCAAGTGAAGCGGGACCCGGTCGTCGATCACCGTTTGCGCGGCGACATTGACCAGCGCGTACGAAAACCCGAGCGGCGCCGCAATGAGCATGGCCATGACGCCACCACCATCGAACCTGCCAATCCTCACGTTGTTGATCCAGCTGAAGAACCCGTAGCCGCCGAGGAAATCCGCCTCCTTGTTTACGAATGCCAGCAGCGCCAGGAGGACCGTGAAACTCAGGAAGCCCACCGTGCTCAGGACCGCGTGGGGCACCCGGTGCGAAAGGAAGCTCGCAATCCGCAGCCCGAGCACCACGCCCAGGGCTGCCGGCGTCAGGATCACAGCCCCCACGTCGACCGGCAGGTCCAGGACATCTTCGATGTACTTTGGAATGAGCCCGCTCAAGATGATCAGCGCCGTCGAGATCAGTGTGAGCTCCAGCGCGGCCCGCATGACGAGCCGGTCGGCTTGCATCGCCCGCCAGCCCGCCAGCCACCAGCGCCCGGAAGGCTCGCTGCCGCCAATCTCCTGGCGCTTGGGCGAGGTTGTCCTGCCGATGAAGATGGCCTGGACCGCTGCCGCGGCAAACAGCCCCGCACAGATTCCGAACAACGTCCGTGGGCTGTCGACCACGCGCAGTACCACCGGCGCGAGCAGGCCGAGGCCGATGAGCTGCGCCGCGCCGCCCACTGCATGGCTAATCGCGTTCGCACGGACGTACGCGCTCCGCTCGACGATGGCGGGGAGGATTGCTCCTTCGGCGCTCGAGGCGAACTGGGTTGCCGTCGCGAGGAGCACCGCCAGCGCGTAATACGACGCAACGCCGCCGTGGTTGCGCAGAAAATACAGGCAGACCGCCGCACGCACGAGGTCGCCCAGGAACACAAGCAGCCGCTTGGGCAGGACATCCGCGGCAGTGCCGGCCACAATCCCGGCTACCGTGGACGGTACGACGAGGGCCAGGACAAGCAATGAACTGAGGAACGCCTTGCCCGTTTCCTCGTTGATGAGCAGCACCAACCCGAAGTTGATGGCGTTCTGGGCCACCCGCGAAAAAAAACGGGTGTAGCTGAGCATCCGGAACGGCCGCTGCTGGAGCAGGGGCATATCGTGGCGGGCTGCGCTAACCGTCACGCGCGACGCGTGCCTTCATGCGCGATTCGAACTTTCGGCGCTCCAACTGGACGCGCCGGCCGCACGTAGTGCATTCGATGCCGATATCCGCGCCGGTCCGCCAGACCCGCCACTCCCAACCTCCGCAGGGGTGTTGCCGGCGCATACGGTACACCTCCCCATCGGAGATTTCGGGCGGGTTCACGCCGGCAGAGCCGCCGCCGCGCGCAACTCGTCGCGAAGCTGTCGCGCGGCGTTGCCCGCCGCCTCCGCGAAGTCCGGACCCTCTGATGCGTACATGATCGAACGGCTCGCGTTTACCACCATTTTGCCGTGCTGGTAGCCGGCGTTCTTCACCACGTCATCCGGCAGCCCACCCTGCGTCCCGACACCCGGCACCAACAGCGGGGTGCCGGGCACCAGACGCCGCACATCGCGCAGCTCCGCCGGGGCGGTCGCGCCCACGACAAGGCCCACGTTTGGCGCCCAGCTCGTCGCCGTCACGGCAACGTGCTGATACAGCATCCGGCCGTTTTCCAGCCGCTGCTCCTGGAACTCCCGCGACCCTGGGTTCGACGTCCGGCAAAGCACGAATACGGCGTTGTCGCGGTACGAGAGGAAGGGCGCGACTGCATCGCTTCCCTGGTAGCCGTTCACGGTGACCGCCCCGAACTTCCACTGCTCGAACATCGCCCGCGCGTAGGCCTCCGCCGTGTTGCCCATGTCGCCGCGCTTTACGTCGCCGATCACGGGGATGCCGGCCGGTATTGCCGCTAACGTCTCTTCGAGCGCGCGGAGCCCGGGGATGCCGTGCTGCTCGTAAAAAGCGATGTTTGGCTTGAAACAAGCGGCATACGGGGCTGTGGCAGCGATGATCGCCCTGTTGAGGCCCACCACGCGCTCGACGGGCGTCTTCTGGTAGTCCGGGTCAAGCCCCACGCAGACGAGGGAATCGACCTCGCGGCTCCGGGACTCCAGTTCGGCGAAGAACGTCATGCCACTGCCTCCTGTGCTGTTGCCTTGAACCCGAGGCGCGCCATCGCCTCAGTGAACGTGCGCCGGTCGCCGCTCACGACAAGGTCGAGCTCACCCGGCTCCGCGGGATCTGCCCGCAGCTCCCCTTCGTCGAGCACCTGCACTGCCCTCCGGGCTACCGCCTCCGACGTATCGATGATCGTGACCTTTGGAAATTCTGCGCGTATATCGCCGGCGAGAAAGTGATAGTGCGTGCAGCCAAGCACCACGGTATCCGCGCCGCGGGCCACCTGTCGCCCGAGGATCTCCCGGATGGCCGCGCGGGATTGTTCGCCGCCGGCGCGGCCTTCCTCGACGAGTTCGGCTAGACCGGTGCCCGCCACAGCTTCAACGCTCGTCCCGCGGGCGAACTCATCGACGACTCGTGCGTACAGCTCGCCATCGAGCGTGCCTTCCGTCGCAAGAATGACAACGCGCCCGGACTGCGAACGCAACGCGGCAGGCTTGACCCCCGGCACCATCCCCACGAACGGCACCGGGAATGCGTCGCGCAGATCCGCGATCGCCGCCGCTGACGCAGTGTTACAGGCGACGACGATGAGCTTCACGTCGCTTTCCAGGAGTCGATGCGTAATGGCGAACGATCGCTTGCGCACTTCCGCCGCGGGTCGCGGGCCATAGGGGAACCAGGCGGTGTCTGCGAAGTAGATGACGCGCTCGTTCGGCGCCAGCTCCCGGAATGCCTTGAGGACACTCAGGCCGCCCACGCCTGAGTCGAACATCCCCACCGGGCGGTTGTCCATCAGGTTCCACCATAGCATGGGAAGTGCGCGAAACGCCCAGTCCTTCGATGCTACCTGCCGCATGCTCCGGCACATCGACATCGCAATGACCCCCGCGGACGCGCTCCTCCTGCCTCCGGCGGACTGCTACCTCGTCATCGACACACTCCGGGCGACTACCACCATCGCGACGCTGTTCGCACGGGGACTCGCACGGCTGACCGTCGTCTCTTCGATCGACCAGGCCATCGCCATGCGCGATGGGGACGTGCTCTTGTTCGGGGAGAGTGGCGGACTACGCCCTGACGGGTTCGACTTCGGAAACTCTCCGGTCGAGACGGCAGGACTGGACCTGGTAGGGCGGAATGCAGTCCTGGTCACATCCAATGGCACGGTGGCGCTCTGCGCCGTCGCCCCGCGGGGAGTGACGGTCGCGGCGTCGCTGGCGAACCTGTCGGCGGTTGCGGACTTCGCGGCGATGGATGAGTCGGCGTTGATCGTCTGCTCCGGGAACGGCGGCGCTACGCGTTTCTCGCTGGAAGACTTCGCCGTTGGCGCAGCGCTCGTCCAGGCTTTGGCGGACACTGTTGGTGACCTCCAGATGGGCGATGGCGCGGTAGCCGGCTCCCGTGTCGTCGACCCGGAGGCGCTGATCGGGTCCGGCAGCCACGCGTCCATCCTCCGATCGCTCGGGCTCGCACCGGACGTGGACTTCGCCGCAAGCCCTGACTCGTCGTTCTCTGTCCCTCGGGTTACGTCGTTCGGCGACGGCCGGGCCGAACTGGAAGATCACGCGTATCGAGTCTCGTAGCTATCGCTCCCAGCGCTGGCGAAGTTCGGCCAACACCCGCGCGTCGGGTTCCCGGCCGGCGTAGCGCGCGGCCTCGAACGCGCGTGTTATGTCATCCGTCACGGGGTCCGCGAACGTATCTTGCAACACCGGCGCGAACTCCCGCGCAGTCGCACCGCTGTCGCGCGGGTGGCCGCGTGATTCTGCTTTCGCCAGGACTTCCAGGTAGAGGCGTGTCGCCTCCGTCCTCGCTTCGCCCGGCGACCGCGCCGGTTGGCGCCTGAAGAGCGAACGGAACATCGAGCCAAGGTCGTTTCGAAGGTCGCCGATGGCCGACACCTCCCGGCCCTCGTCCTCCCGTTGGCGCTGGCGGCGGCGCATCCTCGCGAAAACCGTCGCGACGAGGGCTGCGCCGCCGATCATCAACGTGAGCGCCACCATGCGCATGAAGAACGCGCTCACCCGCGTCGCCGTCGACTTCTCACCGTCAGGGTGGCTCGCCTCCTGGCTTCGCGTCGCAACCTGCTCCTGGATGTCGGGAAGCGGGCTTGCGCCCCTGAATATCAGGTCGAAAAACCACGTGAGCACCCAGGCGAACGGCGTAAGGATGATCGTGAGCGTCCACTTGACGCTCGCACTGATCACTGGTCCGAGCACCGGACCGAGCACCGCCACGAACAACCCGATGAGCAGCAACACGACGAGCGCCGCCGCGGCCGTGCCGGCCAACAGGATGCCGGCGGTGCTGCCTGCCCGCATCTCGCCATACGTCGCCCCGCTCATCGACAGTTGCGAACAAACCAGCGCCAGGACCGCGAACACGTAGAACGCGGCACCGGCCCGCCCTACCTCTCCGGAGCGATCGCCCATCGCCCCAAGGATGACCACGATCGTGGCGATTGCGAACGGCGCCGTCACCAATCGGGGCATCGTCTCCATCTCGATTTCGTCCGCGGCGCGCATGTTGGCTCGGGCCCACACGACGAGTAGCAAGACCGCACCAACGATCGCGTGGCCGCCGCGCTCCGCCGCCTCCTGCGAATCCCGGAGGAAGTCGCCAATCCAGCTCAGGTCCCAGACAGCGATGTCACCGACGACTGTGATGCGCGTCAGCGTGTAGATCAGCAGCAAGCCGACCGCCCCGGTGATGGCGTAGGCCTTCCCCGCAGAGAGCTCGAATCCCTCCACAAACCGCGGCACGCCGAACCCCGCAAGTGCCGCCAGGCCAAAGGCCCACGCCGCGACAGCGTGCGGCATCGGCCCGCTGTAGGTGGCTGCCAGGAACTCCGCGAAAGCAGCTACCACCATTGCTTCAGCGAGGAGCAGCGAAGTCGCCGCAACCCGGGAAATCACGCGAACACCGCCTCGCCGGAGAATGCGCCGCGCACTTCCCGCATGCCGATGCCCGGCGGCACCACGTCGCGCACGCGCGGACTCGTTGCGATCACGAACACGTGGTGGCCCTCGTCCCGCAGCCGGGCCAGCACCCCCGCCAACGCGTCGGGCATCAGCGAGGCGACGACCACCAGCGTCGAACCCGCCGGCATTCGGCCGCTCTCCTTGTGGATTGCGCCCGCGAGGTCCCCGAGTGTCAGCGGTTGGATAACGGCGAGCGACTCGAGAATGCGCGTCAGCTGATCACGGGAGCGCGACGGGGCAAGCCGGATTGGCCGGTCGGCGTCAGGAAAGGCGCCATTCGCCAGCAGGCCAACGGAGTAGCGCGCACCGGCGGCCCAGGCCGCGAGCGAAGCGGTCACCGTGACAATCCGCTCGAGCTCTTCCTTCAGGTATCCCTCCCAGGAGTGTTCCATCGTGTCGATATTCACCATCAGGTAGAGCTGCTGGGTCGCCGACGGCTCATAAACGCGTGAACGCAAATCGCCCGAGCGCGCCGTCGCTTTCCAGTCGATGCGTTTCAGCGGGTCGCCGGGCCGGTACTCCCTCATGCCGGCAATCCGCAACGGGTCCTCAAATACGCGGTCGCCTCCTCGCCGTTCGCCGAAGGGCCGGTCGGACGGTAGCCCAAGGTCTTCCAGTGGTAGCACTGCGGGGAACACCACGAGGTGGTCCTTGCCTTCGTCTTCGATCGTGCGGGGAAAAGCACCGAGGAGATCAGCCGACTTGATGCTTGCCGGCCCGAACTGATGGAACCCTCGTTCCGTCGGCCGAAGCGTGAAGTGCCACTTGTGCTGCTGGTACCACCCCAGCGATCCTCGCCGGTACAGCCACTTCAACCCCGGCACTGCCGCGGCGCCAAGCGCCTCGCCGTCCACCGGAAGCGGTTCACCCAGCGCGAATCGCCATTCGTACCAGGGCATCGGCAGCGGTTTCTTGTTGACAAGCGTGAAGTCGACCCCGACCTCTTCGCCGATAAACGCACGCCACTCGGACGGTTCGCGGGTGAAGGTCACGCGATCGAACACGTGCCTGCTCCAATAGCGCGCCACCCAGCCAAGCACGAGCACGAGCGTGCCGATGATCCCGATGATCGGCTGCTCGGCGCCGAAACCCGCGAAAATGAGCAGCAGCCCCACGACGACCCAGGAATCGCGGAACGGCATCTAGCCCTCGATCGGGACTGGCACGCGCTTCAGGACTTCGCCGAGCAGGTCGTCGGCATTTCGTCCGCGCAACCGCGCCTGTGTCGAGAGGATGAGCCGGTGCGGCAGCACGTAAGGAGCCATGGTCTTGACGTCGTCCGGCAGCACATAGTCCCGGCCGGAGATGGCCGCCAGGGCCCGTGCAGTGCGAAAAAGCGCCAGGCTGCCGCGGGGGCTCGCGCCGAGTTCGAATGCCGTGTCCTGCCGCGTCGCCTGCACAATCTGCACCGCGTACCGACGGACTGACGGGTCGACGTGAAGGTGCCGCAGCGCAGCCGCAAGCCGCGTCAGCTCCTCGCCGGTGATTACCGGTTGCAGCGACTCGAGCGGCGATTCGCCCTCAAAGCGCCGAAGGATCTCGTCCTCCTCGTCCTCGCCCGGATAGCCGAGCTTCAACCGGATGAGGAAGCGGTCCAGTTGCGCCTCGGGAAGCGGGAACGTCCCCTCCAACTCGACCGGGTTCTGTGTGGCGACCACGAGGAACGGCCGCGGCAGCTGCGTCGTCACGCCCTCGACGGTCAGCTGGCGCTCTTCCATCGCTTCCAGCAGCGCCGACTGCGTCCGCGGCGTGGCGCGGTTGATCTCGTCGGCAAGGACTACCTGGGCAACCAGCGGCCCCTCACGGAAGACGAACTCTCCGAGCTTCTGGTTGTAGTAGTTGATCCCCGTGATGTCCGCTGGCATCAAGTCCGGCGTGAACTGGATGCGGCGGAAGCTGCACCCCAGCGATCGCGCGATCGCCTTCGCCAGCGTCGTCTTTCCCAGCCCCGGGACATCCTCCAGGAGGATGTGACCCTCGCACAGCAATGCCACGAGGGCGAGCCGCACGATTTCCGGCTTCCCGACGATCACTCGCTCGATGCTCTCTTCGAGCCGGTCAGCAGTCGTCTTGATAAGGGCAACGTCTTCGATTGAAAGGCGGTCGGCGGTGGTCACCGGCGGATGGTACGCGGTGGCAGGCTGCGAACGCGAACTGGGGTGAACCGCGCGGCCTCCGTACACTCGCCCCCGTGGTCTCTGTCGAACGCATTGCCATGGCCTACAACAACGTCTATTTCGTCTCCGACGCAGACGACCTCGTAGTCATCGATACCGGGCCCGACTACCGCGGCGCACGCGAAACACTCCTGGCCGCGCTCGCCGGACGTACCCCGGCCCTCGTCGTTGCCACGCACGGCCACCTCGATCACTCCGGCCTCGGGGCGTGGTGGCAGGGACGAGGTGTACCGGTGCTCGCAGGCGAAGCCGACATCGCCCAGACCCTCGGCCATACCGACCGCGACATCGACGACCTGGAGGAATTCGTCGCCACTTGCGGCGCTCCGGCACTGGTTGTTGCCGAAGTCCAGGCGGGGCTTGAGCAACGCCGGCTCTGGTCGCATCAGATGCGGACAGCCTCGGCCTGGCGCGAGCCCGGAGACGGCCGATGGCCCACCGCCCTGCTGTATCCCGCCTTCCAGCCCCTCCAGCCGGTCAGCGGTTCTGTCGAGCTTGCCTGCGGGCTCGTCGTGGCCCCCGCGCCAGGGCACACGCCCGGCAACCTCGTGGTACTCCACCACATGGAGGGCCTGCTTTTCTCAGGTGACACCCTGCTCCCAGAAATCACGCCAACGCCCGCCGTGCAGTTTCACGAAGGGGAGCGTTTCCCGAGCCTGCCTCGATTCCTGGAGTCCCTGCAGCACCTGGCAGCGGAACCCCGCTGGCAAACCTGCTATCCCGGCCATGGCGAGCCGTTCGCCAACGTCCACGATGTCATTTCAGCGAACCTCGACCAGGCTCGTACCCGCACGGAGCGGCTGAGACACGACCTGCGTGAAACTGGGCCCTCATCTCTCTACGCGCTCGCCGAGAGGATGTACCCGAGGGCCCTTCGCCGCCGGTTCTGGCAGATCGTATCGACCGTGCAGGGCCACCTGGATGTTCTCGACGAGGCCGGCGAAGCGCGCTTCGCCGGCGGCCTCTGGATGGCCTGACTCAGGCGGCGACGGCAACCGACCGCACTGCGTGGGGCACCAGGCGCGCGTGGTCCACCCACAACATCAGCTTCGCCTCCGTACGGACCACCCCGCTCAGATAGCCTACGTCGGCAGTGCTTCCCGGCGTCGTCACCGACTGGAAGTCATCCCGCGTCACATTCAGCACCTCGTCGACTTCGTCTACGAGCATGGCAACCGAAGCACCGTCGACATTGACCAGGATCAGCCGCGTTTCGCCACTTTCGGCCGGTCTCGGAAGACCGAACCGCGCGTGCAGGTCATAGACAGGCACTACCCGCTTGCGGACATCAGCGAGCCCAAGCACCCCCGCCGGAGCGCCCGGAGTGGCCGTGATGGGGAGGAGCGTCAGGATCTCCTCAACCGCCTCTATGTCCATGCCGTAATAGGTTTCCCCAACCCGAAAGACCACGAGCTGCCGGGGGACACGCAGCAGCGCAATTTCAGACATGTCGAGCCTCCGCTGGTAACACCCTGATCATCGGAAAGCGGGAATGAGCGCGTAGGTTGCCATTCGGTGCTTTGTTACGATTGCGCCGTGACGTTTGCCGATACCGCTGCTGCACGCTTGGAGACGATTGGCTTCCGCTCCACGGCCCCGCGCCGCGCCGTGCTCCAGGCGATCGAATCGGCCAACGGGCCATTCACGATCGAAGACCTCCTGGCGGAGGTCCCTGCGGTCGGGCGAGCGACGGTCTTTCGGACCATAAAACTGCTGCAAGAACTCGACATGATGTGCCGCGTACCGCTTGAAGATGGGACGGCCCGCTACCTGGTCTCGGAGAGCGAGCATCACCACCACCTGGTCTGCCGCAACTGCGGTTCGCTGACCGAGTTCAGCGACCCTGAGCTTGACGCGCGCATTTCCGAACAGGCGCGCGCCCAGGGATTCGCGCTGCAAGGCCACAGCCTTGAACTCTACGGCCTCTGCCGCGATTGCCGTCGCTGACGCCGTACCGCGGGAACTCCGCGTCGGGTAGAGTCAATGCTCTCGCCGGGGTGGCGGAATGGCAGACGCAGCTGGCTTAAACCCGGCGGCCGCAAGGCGTGTGGGTTCGAATCCCTCCCCCGGTACCAGCCTCACCTTCGCAACGCCGTCCACAGCCGCTTGACCCCCTCAGCGGGGACGCTGCGCGGGCTGTCCAGTTCCCACATCGCCGCGAGATACCGCGGGAACTCCTGCAGCCGCCGGGTTTGACCGCGGCGGGACGAGAGTCGCATGTAGCGCGTCACATACCGGCCAACCTGGACAGGCGCCGAGTAGCCCCCCTGTTGGAATCGGAAGTCCCACCGTTCCAGCCGGCCGTGGCGCCTGCCCGCCAGCGCCTCGATCGTCCTCGGAGGGATAGCCGGCTCGAACTCCCGCGCGAAGCTCAACGCCGCCGCCATGGCCAGCGACACCCCACGTTCCATGGCCTCACCTTCCAGATACATCCAGTTGAATGCATCCCCGGCAGAGCGGATGGCCATCACCGCGTCCACCACCCACCGCAGCGGCGGTACGGGGTCCCAGCGCACGCCATGGACGCAGGCGTTGATCACCAGGTCCTCCGCGGACAGCGTGGTGACCTGTATCCCGTCCACGACGCCTTGCCGCAGCCGCCCGAGCAATCGGTCGTCGGCCCCAGGGAAGCAATTCTCTTCGAGCATGTACCGGTGGAGGTCGATCTCCAGCCCGTCGGGCGACACCACCGGGAGCGCGTGAAATGTCTTGAGCCGCCGGAAGTACTCATCCGCCCCTCCGCGCAGCGGCTTCCAGCCTGCCGCGCTCAACGCTTCGAAGCCGCGCTTGAACTCGCCCGGACGGAGCAAGAAGTCGAGGTCGTGCATCGGACGCAGAGCTGACTCCGGGTAGGCGGTTGCAAGCAGCCCCAGCCCCTTCAATGCGACCGGTTCCACCCCGGCTGCGCGTAGCCGGCGCATGGCGAGGTCTGCCGACCGCAGCGTGATCCGGGCTTTGAGCCAGAACTGCCGGTAGACGCCTTTGAGCAGCGTCATCTCCGCCTCGTCCAGCCCCGCGTTCCGCAGGTTCCGATAGACCATCGGAAGCATTCGGAAGGTTGCGATGTCGGTCTTGTCCAGCTCGTCGGACCGCTCGCGCAGGCGCGCCCACGCTTCGAGGGCCTGCCGGGACGGCAACAACGCGCACTGGAGTGCCGCCAATTGCGTTGGATTGGGCGGACGCAGCGACGGCGCGGTCAGCTGGCGCCCCGCCGCCGCTCTAACGCGGCCCTCAATACACGCGTGTATTCCACGCGGCTGCCTGCCTGGAGAATGCCCGTGTTCGTGCGGTGGATGCGGCGTCGCAGCACTACCTCGTCGATCTGCCTCGATCGCACTCCCGCCTCCTCCGCACGCGCCCACCAGTCCACGAACTCTCCCACCTTCAGCTCCTCGCGAAATTCCCCAATCCGGCCGATGACCTCCCGCCGGATCAGCATGGTGCCGGCTACCAGCGCCGATTGAGGCACGGTCTCCTCCCGCGCCTCACCAAACTGCACAGCCTGCCCGAAAACGGCGTCAACGTCCGGCGCCAGGCCGTCGAGGAGTGCTGTGAGCCGCCCCCGTGGCCAAATGTCGTCGGCGTCCAGGAAAGCCACCAGCGGCGCGCGGACGAATCGCAGGCCGGTATTCCGTGCGGCGCCGATCCCGCCGTTCGGCCGGCTGATCAGCCGCACTTCCGGGAATCCTTTGGCGACGTCGGCCGTGCCGTCTGTCGAGCCGTCGTCAACGACGATGATTTCGGAGCGTGGGCCCTCCTCTGCGAGCACGCTACCGATCGCTTCGCCCACGAAAGCCGAGGCGTTGAACGCGGGGATCACCACCGACACCAAGGGGTCGCTCATGGTGCCTCCCCGGTCACCGGACGTTTGCGTCGGACCGAGTCCCTGAGAATGCCCAGCATCAAGCCACGTCGGTCGTACCGCACCCCGGAGGCGTTGCCGGCGTGAATCCGCCGTTCGGTCAGGACCTGCTCGCACACGTGCATCCGAAGCCCCGCGTCCGATGCGCGGGCGAGCCAATCGGTATCCTCGCCAATCGCCATAGTCACGTCGAACGGCCCAGCCTGCTCGAATGCTGAACGCTTCACGAGCCAGACCGACGGCTCGTACGAAGCAAGTTCCTCCCCGTCCCCCGGCCCGTCGTACCACTCCTGCGCTGGCCCATCCATCAAGATTCGCTTCACGCCAAGGAAGATGGCAACGTCAGGCCGCGCCTGGGCTGCCTCCAGTTGGTGGGCAAGCTTCCCTGGGAGCCAGCGGTCATCTGCGTCGAGAAACGCGAGCCATTCGCCGCGCGCTTCCACGATGGCGCGGTTGCGGGCGGCGGAAACGCCCGCATGGTCGACACGGATGCAACGCACCCGATCGCGCGCTTCCGCGATCGCGGCTGAGCCGTCGGTCGACCCGTCGTCCACGACGATAACTTCGAGCGGGGCAGGTTCCTGCGCCAGCGCCGAATCAAGCGCTTCTCCGAGATACCGCTCACCGTTGAATACCGGGATGATCACCGAAATCTGATGTTTCATGGCAGCGCCGCGTGTTTCCGCTGCAAAGAGCCGCGCAACGCCGTCATCAGTCCCGCCCGTGATTCTCGAGCAACTCCGCTCGCATTCGCATCGTGGATGCGGCGCGTGAGCAGGATCTGCTCCACGGTGCCGGATTTGAGGCCGTGGTCCCGCGCGCGCGCCAGCCAATCGACATCCTCCGCGTGGGTCATCGTTGTGTCGAACGGCCCAACTGCGTCCCACCAGGCTCGGCGCAGGAGCCAGCTGCTCGGCATGAATCCGGCCTCAGTACCGCCGTCCACCGGCCCGCGAAACCACTCTGGGACCGGGCCCTCGAACAGGTAATCCTGGAGGACGGTCACGAGTCCCCAGCGGGGTTCCGCCTCCGCAAGTGCGACCTGCGCGCTAATCTTCTCGGGATACCAGATGTCATCCGCGTCCAGAAACGCGATGAACTCGCCTCGGCTTTGCTCCACGCCCAGGTTGCGCGCCGCGGACACCCCGCGATGCGCCCCTCCAATTACGTTGAACTGAGCGAACCCTTGCGCAATCGTCCGGCTGGCGTCGCTGGACCCGTCATCGATAACGAACACCTCCAAGTGCCTGTATGTCTGCGCCCCAACGCTCCGCAGGGCGGCTTCGAGAAACCGTTCGCCGTTGTAGACCGGGATAACCACCGAAACCAGCGGGTCAGGCATCTCGCGCCTCCGCCCGTAGTGCCCGTTTGATGGCAACCGACTCGCGGATGAGCCCAATCAGTTGCAGTTCGGCGGTTGGCAACTGCGCCGAGGCGTTGGTCTCATGGATGCGCCGGTTCATCAGCGTCTCCCGCACGACGCGATGCCGCACATTCAGGCTCCAGGCGCGCATGAGCCAGTTCAGGTCCTCACCCAGCGCACGCCCGACCTCGAAGCCGCCGACGTGGTCGAACACCGTCCTCCGCACGAGCCATGCACTGGGTTCGAAACACGTCTTACTCTTGGGTTCGGTCGGCCAGACCCACCACGAAGGCACGGCGTCGAACCGGTGCATCTGTTCGCAAAGGACGATCCCGATGTTCGGGCTGGTCGAGCCCAGCGCGACCTGTTTGCCAATCTTCTCTGGGTACCAGAGGTCGTCAGCATCGAGAAACGCCAACCACTCCCCTCGCGACACGGCAACCGCTGCGTTGCGTGCCACTGATACGCCTGTGTGTTCCAGCTCAAGCACGGTCACGCCTGGGAACGATCGGGCGAGCACAGCTGAGCCGTCGGTTGACCCGTCATCGGCAACTATCACCTCGATGGGGCGGTAGTCCTGCGCGATCGCGCACGAAATGGCTTCCCCCAGGAACCGCTCGCCGTTGAAGACCGGGATGATGACCGAGACGAGGGGATTCACTTCGTAGCCCGGCGGAGCAGGTTGGCGATTTCGGCCGCGATTGACGAGCGGTCGGAACCCAGGACGATTCGGTAGCAGGGCACTTTGCGGACCAGCTCACCCATGGGTCCCAACCCGGACCGGTCGGCGGCCGCCATCTGGAGCAGCGTGCTGGGCGCCAGCGCCAGCAGTGCGGCCCCGCGGGAGAGCGGCTCGATCCGGCTTACCAACGCCTCACCAATCACCGGGACTAGCAACGCCGCCACTGGCAGGTGCAGCGGCAGCTGCTTCGCGAAATGCGGATACAGGATCGCCACGCCCTTCTCCGTTGGGTCGCGGTCAGGGTTCACCAAATGCGCTTCGAGTTCCGGAAAGCGCCGCAATTGTCCTGTGTGCAGCTTCGCCGCGGCATACACCGCGTGGACGGTCGGCGTCCCGGCCGGGTCAACCAGGCAGTGGTCGTCGCCGAGGTAGTCCAGTCCGTCAAGCAGGCACGTTAACGCGGTGCTGGACTTGCCCGAACCACTCTGCCCGACAATCAGCGCCGCAACGCCGTCCTGGGCAACGGCCGCCGTGTGCAGAAAGTGCAGCCCGCGGTCGGCCATGGACCAGTTGATAATCGCCCGCAGGCCACCGGCGAGGTCGCCGTACGTTAATTCGCTGGCGGCCGGCCACCAGTAGATACCTCTCGAATCGTCCCGCGAATACGCGCTCAAACCAGGGTCCGGGCGAGTCAGCGCCCAGCGGCGCGGGAGGTCGCGTTGCAACGCAGGGAGGCTCTGCGTCGCCACTTCACCACAGTTCACCGTTGCCGGCAGTGGGACTCCGGTGGTTTCGCTGTCCCAGCAGCTAATTGTTATCTCCGGTTCGCCCGACGTCTCGAGATGGGCAAACGGCCGGAACATCGCCTCGAACAGCCCGCCACCCGCGAACTCGAGCCTGACCTTGTGCCCGCCCACATTGAGCAGCCGCGCGATGACCCCGCCGGCCGACGCCGCGACGAATGCTGCTTCCAGGTCGTCAAACGCTCGTCGCTCGCCGGGCCAGGCCTCCACGTCAGGCGCCACCAGCGCGGACATTCGGCCAGCCTTCCTCGTCGTCCACGTCGTGGATCGGATCGAGGAGGAGGAGCTCCTGCATGTCCGTGTACTTTTCCAGCACGAGCGGCCCTGGCACCGGCTGGAATTCGGGCAACCCGTCAGGTTCTGAGCCGCGAGTGCGAAGCAGACCTTCTTCCACCAGTTCGGCCAGGAAATCCCGCAGGGCGGCCTCGTCCTGACCGAGCGGAGTCGCCGCTTCGCCAGGGGTCCGCCCGCTGGCGAGCAGCTGCCACGCGGCATCGCCCGCGCCCCGTGAACTGTAATAGGTGCCGGTGCCGAGATGCACGATCAGCACTTCGCCATCGACGCTCTCGTCCACCACATCCGGTCGGTTCACTTCGTAACGCTGTTCTTGCGGCACCGCTGGCATCGTACCGACTGCCATGGCGTCGCACCAGACGAGGGGAAAGGTGAGGGTCGGCGCCGGGCGTTGGTGGACGCGGGCGGGCGCGCCTCCTCCACCCAGTCTTCGGCCGGCGGGTCGAGCACCTGTCCTGGGAGAGGCGCCGAACCCTCGCACGCGACTATAGCCAGCACCCAGCGCTCAGCGGCGATGTTATGACGACGCGGTTCGTAAACTTTTGGATCAGTGCAGCGAGGGGCCCTTCTGGACCTCGTACGGGCTGTTCTCGCGCGCAACCTGCCGGAACCGGTCAAACATTGAGTCGTACCGCCGGACACTCGTGGGGCGGTGCACACCCTGGTGCTCGCAGGCAGAGCCGACGGAGCAACTCTGGCAGCAGAACTTCCGCCCCGCCATGAGATACGGCGCACCGGAGTACACCGCGTGGCACCGGATACAGCGCTGCTCTTCGTTCGGCATTATGTCCCTCTGCGGGGTGCTCCCGCCAGCGCATTGTCGCCCGCCGTCCGCCGGTACGTCATCTCTACGGGCTGACGACTGCTCGCCGGTGGCGCACCATAGTGGCCATGGTCCACATCAACCGCGTTTACACCCGCGCCGGCGACGACGGCACGACCGCCCTCGGGGGCGGCCAGCGCGTCCGCAAAGACTCCCTCCGCATCGAAGCTTACGGCACCGTCGATGAACTCAACTCAACCATCGGCGTCACCGTAAGCGCGGGGCTTCACGAGTCCATGCGCGACCGCTTTTTCGTAATCCAGCAAGTGCTGTTCAACCTCGGTTCCGACCTCAGCATCCTTCAGTCCGACAAGAAACGCTTCGCGGTCCCCGGCATCGAAGAGCACCACGTCACTGACCTCGAATCCTGGATGGATGAGTGGAACGAATCCCTCGAACCTCTCCGCAGCTTCATCCTCCCCGGCGGCGACCTTCCGGCTGCGCAACTCCACGTCGCCCGCACTGTCTGCCGCCGCGCCGAGCGCGCCACAATCGCGCTCTCTCGCGAGGAAGAAGTCGGCGAATTCGTCATTCCCTACCTGAACCGCTTGAGCGACTTGCTCTTCGTCGCTTCGCGCTACCAGGCGAAGCTCGCCGGCAAGGGCGATTTGCTCTGGGACAGTCGGGGCTACTGAGCGATACTCGCGGCGAACCGTAGCCGGAGGCACTCCCGTGGGCCGTTTCTCGAACAAGGTTGGATTTGTCACGGGCGGCGGCACCGGCATCGGCTTCGCCTGCGCCGCGGCGATCATTGAAGATGGCGGAAGCGTGGTCGTCGCCGGCAGGCGCGAAGCCCCGCTCCGGGCTGCTGTCGAACTGCTGGGCGCGCGCTCCAGCTTCATCCAGTGCGACGTTGCCAAAGACGCCGACGTAGCGGCCGCGATCGCCGCCGTGAAGCAACGGCACGGGGCGTTGCACCTGGCCGTCAACGCTGCCGGAACCGGTGCCGTCGGCTCGGTCTTGAATGGCCTGACCGACGACTTCGAACGCGTTATGCAGACGAACCTCACCGGCCCCTATCGCTGCATCCGCGAAGAGGCGAAGCTGATGAAGGCTTCGGGCGGCGGAAGCATCGTCAGCATCAGCTCCATCGCCGGCACGCACACTCACCATTGGATGACCGCCTACTGCGTCTCCAAAGCCGGACTCAACATGCTCACCCGGTGCGCCGCTGACGACCTCGGGAAGCACGGCATCCGCGTCAACGCGGTCGCGCCCGGCCTCGTGCCGACGGATCTGGCCGCCGGCCTCGTTGGCAACGAAGAGACGGTGCAGGAGTACCTTCGCCGCATGCCCGTCTCGCGGCTGGGCACCACGGAAGACATCGCCCACTCCGTCGCCTTCCTGCTCAGCGACGAGGCGGGATGGGTCACCGGCCTCGTCCTGCCTGCCGATGGCGGTCACCACCTTCGCCAGGGCCCGGACCTGATGCACCAGTTCTCCGCCTTTCTCCCGGAAGAACGCTAGCGCGAGGTTGAGTATCTCCATGAATGCCGCCACTCATTCCGTTTGCGAACTCGCCGTCTCCATCGCTCACACCGCCGTCTGGGCGCAAATGACCACCGTGGACTCGCGCAACCGCCCACGCAGCCGCGTTGTCCATCCCGTCTGGACGCTCGACCGCGACGGGTTGACCGGCTGGCTCACCACCCGCCGGACGCCCCTCAAAGCCCGTCACCTCGCCGCCAATCCCCACGTCTCACTCGCCTACCTCGCGTCGAACCACGACCTGGCCTACTTCGACTGTACGGCCGAGTGGGTCGAAGACCCCGCCGGCAAGCACCGCTGCTGGGAGGCGTTCCTCAATGCCCCTGAACCCGCCCGCTATGACCCCGCGACCATCTGGCCGGAAGGTCCAACGGCCGCCGGTTTCGAAGTCCTGCGTTTCACTCCCTACCGCGTCCAGGCCGGCCTGGCGACGGAAATTGCCGCCGGCGACAAGCCCCGGCTGGCCAGGCTTTAGCGTCCGCACCGCCAGACAACGACGTATCGTCGCCATGTACCGCAACTGGTTGTTCGCGGCGGTTGGTTTCATTCTCGTCGGCTGTGGCGAATCTGAGGTTCCCTTTCCGACTTACAAGGGCGAGCCCAACGCGGACGACGCCGCTCTCCAGGGCGAACTTCTGATCGAGCATGGACGCTGTCTCTACGTGCTCACCTCGGGCGGCACACGGTTTCTCGTAGCGCTGCCTGCCGTCGCAACCGCCTGGCGGTCAGCCAAAGCAACGCTGAAGCTCTCGGGAGTCGAACTCCTCCCGGGCCAGGTCACGGTCTTCGGCGGCTCCGAACTGGTTCGACCCGTCGATTCCGTGGACTGGGACACCCCACCCCGCCGGGAGTGCGATGTTTCGCACGTGTGGATGGCTGGCGACGCCGCTCACCCTCCGCGCTGACCAGTTGACACCGTTCCGCCCTCCCCTACCCTATCCTCGCCCCCGACCAACACCCCCGGGGTCGCAAGGAGAACACCCAAAAATGGCGGAACTCAAGGCCAGCGCGGAGCAGTTCGCGAACGATCTCATTAACCAGAACATCGCGGGCCTCATGATGGCCTTCACGCCCAACGGCATGGGCCAGGCAATGGCCCTCCAGGGGCAAATGGCCGCCCAGCCGCAGCCGGCCGGTAAGCCCATTGTCACCGTCAATGTCACCGGCCAGGAGGGTGAGGATCATCTCGTCGATCTCGTCATGAGCGCCGAGGGCAGCACCGACTCTCGGACCATCGCCACTCGTTGGAAGGACATCGCCGGCGCCTGGAAGGTCGACGGGATCGCCCTCAAGGCCTGAGGCCACAGACTCGCTGCTCACCGGAAGCCGGGCCAAACCGCCCGGCTTCTTCGCATCTGAACCTCGTTCAACTACGATCACGCTCCATGGCCAAGACACTCACTGGCACCCAACCCCTCCCCTGGCACCATCGCGCCCGCCGCTTCCTCGATGTCGGCTGGACCTTCCTTGTCATCTACCTGAGCTACAAGCGCATCCAGCGCAACAAGAGACTCTCGCCGAAGCAACGCGAAGCTCGCCTCTCACGCGCTCACACGCGAAATGCCGAACGCGTTTACGGCCTCGCCACTCGCCTCGAAGGCATGATGATCAAGACCTGTCAGTTCATCAGCTCCCGAGCTGACGTCGCCCCCACCGAATACGTTTCCGTGCTCAGCAGGCTGCAGGACTCTGTGCCCGCGCGCCCGTTCAGCCAGGTGGTCCAGGTCTTCGAACGCGAGTTCCGGCGCCACCCAGACGAGCTCTTTGACGGCTTCACCCGCGCGCCCATCGCCTCTGCGTCGCTCGCTCAAGTGCACCGCGCGCGCACCAAGGACGGCCACGACGTCGCGGTGAAGGTCCAGTACCCGGGCATCGACCGGATCCTCGAGACCGACCTCCGCAACGTCGCAATCCTGGTCAGGCTCCTCGCCCGCATCGAAAAGAACTTCGACTTCCGCGTCCTCATGAACGAGCTGAACAAAGACATGCCGCGGGAGCTCGATTTCGAACTCGAGGGCCGCAGCTCTGAGCGAGTCGCGGCCGATCTTGCCCACCGTTCTGACATCAAGGTGCCAAAGGTCTTCTGGGAGACGACGCGCCGTAGGATCCTGACCACCGAGTTCATCGAGGCAACGAAGATCTCCGACATCGAGGCTCTGGTCGCGGAAGGGATCGACCCCAACCAGGTCGCCCTCATCATGACGGAAGCCTATTGCGAGCAAATCCTCGTCCACGGCTATTTCCACGCTGACCCGCATCCGGGGAACCTCTTTGTCCTTCCCGGTCCGACCGTGGTCTTCCTCGATTTCGGGCTCTCGAAGGAACTGCCGGAAACTTTCCGGCGCAACTACGCGAAGCTCATCATGGCCTTGATCGGCCAGGACGACGCCGCGATGGTCGAAGCCTTCCGTGCCATCGGCTTCAAGACGAAGTCAGAAGACCCTGATTCGTTGGTCGCGCTTGGCCGGTCGTTCTTCGAATACGGCGGCGCCGACAACAAGCCGTACGTGGACCAGGACGTCATGCCCGAGGTCAACGAGCGCCTCTCCCGTATCCTCCAGGCCAACCCTGTGACCGAGATCCCGGGCGATATCCTCCTGATCTTCCGCGTCCTCGGCCTGATGAGCGGCCTCCAGAAGCGCCTTGACAGCCGCGTCGACGTGATCGAAACGATCACACCCTACGCCGAGGGCGAGGCCCGCAAGCTCGCGGAACTTGCAGCCGGCGACGCAGCGGGTTGATGCCCGGGAAAGCCGCTACCCCTAGACTTCCGGGCATGTCTCACGCCGCCGGAGTCTGCCCCAAATGAGTTCCCCGCCCGGACCTCGGCTCTTCCCCGAAATTGGCCGCGAAGTCCGCGAGCACGACCGCGGCGTCCTTCCCTTCGAGCATCTCAAAGAGCTCGCTGCCGAGGGCACTCTCTCGTCGTTGTCGGGCATCGAAGAAACCCAGCTGCAACCTGCCAGCGTCGACCTTCGCCTGGGCGCGTACGCGCTCCAGGTTCGCGCGAGCTTCCTCCCCGGCCGCGGCACAACCGTCCTCGAAGCCGCCGATGAACTGCTCGTCCAGCGGATCTCGCTTGAAGATGGCGCCGTCCTCCAGAAAGGCGCCGTCTACATCATTCCCCTCCTCGAAGACCTGGACCTCGCCAACCGCGGCGGGCTGCTTGCCAAGGCCAACCCAAAGAGCACCACAGGCCGCCTTGATGTCTTCGCACGCCTCATCACAGACCGCGCGGACCAGTTCGACATCATCGAACGCGGTTACCAGGGTCCCCTCTTCGCCGAAGTCTCGCCGAAGACGTTCAACGTTCGGGTCAAAACGGGTACCCGGCTCAATCAGCTGCGTTTCGTACGCGGGCGCTCGGTTTCATCTCACGCGAGTCGCAAAGCAGCCGACGAAGAAGCCCTCGTTTTCGACGAGAACGGCGAACCCATGAAGGCCACTGTTGACAGCGGCATCTGGTTCTCCGTGGACATCTCCGGACGCGCGGGGGACCGGACTGTCGGCTGGAAAGCCCGCAGCGAAGCCCCGGTCATTGACCTTGAACGCATCGGCTACTACGACCCGGAGGACTTCTGGGAAGCGGTGAAGCCCTCCCGCCAGCTCATCCTCACCCCGGACGCGTTCTACATCCTCGGCTCCAAGGAACGCGTCCGGGTACCCCCGACGTATGCCGCCGAAATGCTCCCGTATGACCAGGCGATGGGAGAGTTCCGCGTCCACTACGCCGGGTTTTTCGACCCGGGGTTCGGCTACGGCACCGGCGAACTCCAGGGTACGCGCGCCATCCTGGAAGTCCGCTCGCACGAAATTCCGTACGCCCTCAAGGACGGCCAGCGCATCGGGCGGCTGATGTATGAACGGATGCTGGCGGTGCCGCGGCGTCTTTACGGCGTCAACTCCGGATCGTCGTACCAGGACCAGGGCCTGGGGCTGAGCAAGCAGTTCAAGCGCAGCACAACTCCCTGACCCTCGGCCCGACGCTTTTACCTTTCGCCTTCCAACTCCCTCAATAGAGCCGCTTCTCGATGTCCTTATCCAATCCCGCCTGGATTGCCTCTGCCGGCACGTCCAGCTTCAACTGGTCTCGCATCACCGTGCCGAGAGGCGCCAGGTCCGAGACGTCGGCCCAGCCATCGGCATCCCACAGGTTCGAACGCACAACGCACTTCGAGCAGTGGAAGAACGCCTCCTCCACCGTAATCACCATCGCCAGTTGCGCCGGCCGTTCTTTCACCGACATCTCGTCGAGCAGCCACTGATCGGTCACCAGCTTAGCCGAGCCATTGACTCGCAGGCTCTCTGACCGCGTCGGTACCACGAAGTAGACCGACACCCGCGGGTTCGCCAACACGTTGCGGAACGTGTCGGCGCGGCCGTTCCCGGGTCTGTCAGGTATGGCGATCGTGTGTTCGTCCAGGACACGGACGAAGCCCGCGGGATCGCCCTTCGGCGAAATATCCATTCGCCCGCCGCCATCAACCGTAGCGATCATACAAAACGGGCTGCGAGCAATGAACGCCGCTGCGTGCCGGTCGATGAATGAGAGTGACTTATCCCACGCGCCCGAACCACGCGGCTCAGCGATCACGTCGCGCAGGGCGGCTTCATTGGCGATGACGTTGGAGAACTGCCTCACTGACCGATCCGGGCGCGAATCGGCGCCACGACAATCCTCGCTGAGCGCCGCGTACCGCGGCAACTGTCAGATCCTGTCAGGGTCCTAAAGGAACACGCCGAAGATCGCGCTGAACAGCCCCGTGACGGCATCGCCGCCGAGGTAGAGCAGCGCGCCTGCCTGCACCGCGACCACCAGGCCCAGCGCTGCCACGAGCGCGTTGCTGGCAAGGTTCCGGCGGCGCCGGATTGCTCGTGCCTCGCGTTCCAGCCGTTCGAGCTCTCCCTTGAAGAACGCACGGTCGTATTCGCGCCGGAGTTCCGGCTTCGAAAGCACGGCATACGCTTCGTTCAGCCGTTGCATTGCCTGCCGGTACGTCTCGTCGTCTTCCGACTGTTTCATCAGGTCGTCGGAGAGGCGCGCATACGCGTTCTCGATGCCGGAAAGGTCGGCCTTCGGCGGCAGGTTGAGCACCGCGTAGTAATCAAGCAGCTTCGCGTCAGACACACTCCGCCTCCCTACCATCTACAAACGGCCGTGCAAGCGTGAACATGAGGGGGCAAAGACGAGAATTTACCTGGCGCAGAGACCGTCCAGGAAATAGCGGACCTGGCGGAGTGGCGTCGCCTTGTCGATGTCCGCGCCACCGAACACATGCGCGAGGATGAACATGTTCAGGATGCCGGTAACTGCCGTTGCGCAGGTTGCCACGCCGTCCCTGCGCAACACTCCAGTCTCCATCCCGCGCGCAATGATCGTATCGAGCGGCTGGCGCACCCGCTCCCCCAGCGCCTGCGAGAACTCGGCCATGGGCACACCGCCCAACCCGAATACCTCCCGCAACACCAGCGCGATGATCTCCTCCTGCTGCAGAAAGTGGTCCAGGTACCGCTCGCAAAACGCCATGATCTGCTCGCCCACCGGCGCCTCGGCTGGCAACTGCGCGCGAATGCCTTCAGCCATCTCTTCGAGGATCTGGCGCACGATGCTCGCGTACAGGCCCTCTTTCGAGCCGAAGTAGTAGTAGATCATCGGCTTCGTAGTTTGAGCGTCCTCGGAAACTTCGCGCAGAGATGTCGCCGCGAACCCTTTCTGTGAGAAGTGGCGCAGCGCGCTCGCGAAAATGCGATCGCGGACCTCGGCCTCGCGGCCGCTCGGGCTGGACGGTACTGAACTCACGAAGGCTCCAGCTGTGCTCGCCGTCCGGGGGCCCGGGACGGTTCGACTTACCGGCGAGTATACCGGCGTACTCGTTACGGTTAACCACGTTTGATCTGCGTTTTGTGCGCCGCTATTCTCAATCCAGACCCTTTAAGGTGGTCCCGTGAGGCTGCCAAGGGAGGAGGTGCCGGTATGCCCGGCAAGAGATTCGCTGTGCGCGCCTGTCCCGTCGTCCGGGGGAGGCGTTTTTCATGACTCCGGCCCCTTATCTCGGCCCTGACGAAGTCGCCCGCACCCTTCGCCGGCTCGGCCACGAAATCGTCGAAAACAACCGCGGCACCGAGGGCCTCGTCATCGTCGGCCTGCTTTCCCGCGGTTATCCGCTCGCCCGCCGCCTCGCCGAAGCCATCCGCGAGTTCGAGGGTGTCTCTGTCCCGGTCGGCGCTCTCGACATCGGGCTCTACCGCGATGACGTGACGCGCCGTTCCGCGCCGCCGCCCATTCGCCCCAGCGAAATCCCGGTCTCGATTGATGGCTCAACCGTGGTCCTTGTGGATGACGTCTTGTTCACCGGCCGAAGCATCCGCGCCGCACTCGATGCGCTACTCGACTTCGGCCGGCCCGCTCGCGTCCGCCTCGCCGTCCTCATCGACCGCGGTCACCGCGAACTGCCCATACGCCCGGACTTCGTCGGCAAGAACATCCCCACCGCGCTGGTGCAAAAGGTCCGCGTCCACCTCCGCGAAGTCGACGGCGAGGACGCGGTCTACGTGTTCGGAGAGGAGGCCGCCCATGCTTGAACTTCGAAACCCCGAAGCACCGATCCTCACCGGCGAAGCGCCGGCATGGACCCGCAAAGACCTCCTCGACACCGACACAATGACACCCGCCGAGATCCAGTTGGTCATGGAAACGGCTGAGGGCATGCGTGAAGTCCGCAGCCGGCCCGTCGCTAAAGTTGCCACCCTCCGCGGCGTCACCGTCATCACCCTGTTCTACGAGCAGTCCACGCGGACGCGGGCAAGCTTCGAGGTCGCCGCCAAAGCGCTCGGTGCCGATGTCGTGAACCTCACCGCGTCAGGCAGCTCCGTGGAGAAGGGCGAAACCCTCATCGACACGGTGAGAACGCTCGAGGCCATCGGCGCCGACCTTGTGGTCATGCGCCACGGAAAGTCTGGCGCGCCCTACCTGGCAGCCCGGAACACTTCCGCGGGCATCATCAACGGCGGCGACGGGACCCACGCCCATCCCACCCAGGCGTTGCTTGACCTCTTCACCATGCGCCGCCACGTGGGAGAGCTGGCGGGCAAAAAAGTCGTCATCGTTGGCGACGTCCTGCACAGCCGGGTCGCACGTTCGAACCTCTGGACGCTTCTCACATCCGGCGCGGATGTGACCCTCTGCGGCCCGGCCACGCTGCTGCCTCGCACGCTCGCATCCCAGGTTGCTGAAATCGGCCGCTGCGAGGTGACCACGAACATTGACCAAGCAATCGCCGGCGCCGACATCGTGATGGCGCTCCGCATGCAAAAGGAGCGGCAGGAGAAGGGACTCATCCCGTCCCTCCGCGAGTACATCGCCGGGTACCAGGTGAACGCCCGCCGGCTCGGGCTGGCGAAACCGGGCGCGCTGGTCATGCACCCCGGCCCAATGAACGAAGGCATCGAGATTTCACCCGAGGTCGCCCATGGCATGGCCTCCGTCATCGAAGAGCAGGTCGCGAATGGTGTCGCCGTGCGAATGGCCATCCTGTACCTCATGGCGACTGCGAGGCACGCATGACTGACACCCTCCTCATTCGCGCTGGCCGCGTCATCGATCCCGCTTCTGGTTTCGACTCGAATGCTGACGTGCTGGTAACGAACGGCGCAGTCGAACGTATCGGTTCGGACATCGAGGCGCCTGGCGCGAACGTCATCGATGCCCGCGGCTACCTCGTGACTCCCGGCTTCGTCGACCTCCACACCCACCTGCGCGAACCCGGCTTCGAACAGAAAGGCACCATCGCAAGCGAGACGCTCGCGGCTCTGCGCGGCGGCTTCACCACCATCTGCGCCATGCCCAACACCAGCCCCGCGCCCGACGCGGCAGACGTACTGCGGGCTCTCCGGGAGCGCATCGAGCGGGATGCCCGGGTTCGGGTGTTCGCCATCGGCTGCGTCACGCGAGCACGTGCGGGCAAGGAACTCGCAGAGCTCGCCGAGCTCGCCGCCGGGGGCTGCATCGCCCTCAGCGACGACGGAAACCCGGTCGCGAATGCCCGCCTCATGCGCAACGCGATGGAGCTCGCGGCCGCACTCGGGCTCCCAATCTCTGAGCACTGCGATGACCCTGAGCTGAGCCACGGCGGCTCAATGAACGAGGGCCGCGTCAGTGAGCGTCTCGGGCTGCCCGGCCAGCCTGAAGCCGCGGAAACCACCGCCATCGCACGCAACCTCGCCCTCTGCGAGACAACCGGCGCCCGTCTCCACATCGCCCACCTCACCACCGCGCGCGGTCTCGAACTTGTCGCCGACGCGAAGCGGCGAGGGCTTCCGGTCACCTGCGAGGTAACGCCGAGCCATCTGTTCCTGACCGAAACCGCGGTCTTCGGTAGCGCGCCTGAAGCCGCCTACGACACCAACGCCAAGATCAACCCCCCGCTGCGCACTGAAGCCGACCGGCGGGCCCTCGTCGCAGGAGTCAACGCCGGCATCATCGACGCAATCGCCACTGACCATGCGCCGCACGCCATCGAAGACAAGCTTTGCGAGTTCGACGACGCCGCCTTCGGCATCAGCTGCATCGAAACCGCCCTCGGCTCCCTGATGACGCTCGTCGATCGCGGTGAACTTGACCTGGCGGCGACCGTCCGGGCGCTCACGAGCGGCCCCGCATCCGTCTTCGGCTTCCCCGAGTTCACGGGGACACTCTCGCCCGGCGCGGCTGATCTCGTGATCGTCGACCCCGCCCACCGTTGGACGGTTGACCCGAAGAACTTCGCTTCGAAGGGCCGAAACACTCCTCTCGCCGGCGCAGCGCTCATGGGAGCCGTCCGGGCGGTGGTGATGAACGGCGCCCTGGCATACGAACTGGAGGCCGCCCATGCCTGATGCCCTGCTTGTGCTCGCGGACGGGTCCGTCTTCCCAGGCCGCAGGATCGGCGCGTCTGGTTTCAGTGACGGCGAGGTCGTCTTCAACACCTCCATGACCGGCTATCAGGAGATGCTGACCGACCCCTCCTACGCTGGACAACTGCTAGTCCTCACCTATCCGCTCATTGGCAATTACGGCATCGATGACCGTGTCGAGGAATCGGCCCGCATCCAGCCAACCGGCCTCATCGTCCGCGAGGCCGCTGTCCGTGCCAGCCACCTTCGTTCCCAGCAAACCCTCCGCGATTTCCTCGCCGAGCGCGGCGTTGTCGCGATTGAGGGCGTCGATACGCGTGCCGTCACCCGCCGCATTCGCATGTCTGGCGTCATGCCCGGGACCATCACCACCACCGAGTCGGCCGACCAGGCACTCGACCGTCTCCGCGGCTTCGCCGGCTACGACGACGTGAACTGGGTCGACTCGGTGACGACTGACCACGTCTTCGACTGGAACGTCCCGCCCGGCGAGGCCCGCCACAAGGTCGTCCTCCTCGACGGCGGCGTAAAGCGGAACATCATGCGTTCACTGGAAGCTCGCGGCTGCTCGGTCCGCGTCTTTCCCGCCAGCACGCCGGCCGACGATCTCCTCGCTCTCGGTCCGGACGGCATCGTCCTTTCGCCCGGACCCGGTGACCCGCGGCTCCTCGACTCCATGGTCGGCGAAGTATCCAAGCTCATCGGCAAGGCCCCGATCCTCGGCATCTGCCTCGGCCACCAGGTCGCCGCCCGTGCGCTCGGCGCGGGCACCTTCAAGCTGCCGTTCGGCCACCGTGGCGGCAACCACCCGGTCCAGGACGTGACCACCGGGAAAGTGACCATCACCGCCCAGAACCACGGCTACGCCGTCGATCCGGACGGGCTAAGCAGCGCTGCCTTCGTCAGCCACATCAACCTCAACGACCAGACGGTCGAAGGCATCGCGCTTCGGCACGAACCGCTGATGACCATCCAGTATCATTCCGAAGCCTGCCCGGGACCGCTTGATAACGCCTACATCTTCGACCGGTTTGTCGAGATGATGGCAACAGTTCGTGGAGGGGTTCGATGACTCGCGCAACCGATATCCGCAAGGCAACTCCGAGCGACGCCGAAGGCGTCGCCGCCATCCTCCGCGGGATGGGCCAGGAGAATGTTGGCCTCCAGGGTCCGTTCGATGGCGATTACGTCCGCCGCTGGCTCAAGCGCCTCGGAGAAGACGGCGCCCTCTTCGTTGCCTACGACGGCAGCATTCCGGTCGCCTTCGGCGCACTCGACTTTGACACTGCCGAAGCCCACACCGGCCTTCTCGGCGTCTGGGTCCTTCCGGACCACCGCCGCCGGGGACTGGCAACCGACCTCGCCGACACCATCCTCGAATTCGCCCGCGAAAACGGCTACAAGCGTATCCGCGGCCGCCTCCCGGAAGGCAACGAGCCCGCGCTCAGCTTTCTCTCCGGCATTGGCGCCATGGTGCCGCTGCGCAATCCCAGCATGACCTTCGAGCTGCCGCTCTGAGGTGGAACGCATACTTGGGGGCCGCCAGATGACCGAACCACGCCGGCGCAGGAACAACGCACCGTTGCGCCCGCGCCGGCCCGCGACGACCGTCCCCGATGTGCTCTTCGCACTCGGCATGGCGTTGCTCACCATGTCCGTCATCTTCTTCCTCGCCAGCTTTTTCGATGACTCGCTTTCCTCCGGAGACGTAGGCACCACACTCGCACGCGCCTTCGCCGCTACCCTCGCCATTTCGGCCGTGTTCGCCTTCCTGCTCGGGCTGCTGCTCCTCCGCGACGAACGCGACCAGTTCGAGCGGTACCGCACGCCGCTGTTGCTTGGGGTCCTCATCGGCGGGCTCGAGGCATGGCTGTTTCTCCAGGCCCAGCCGCCGCTCTTCCTGGTTGCGCCCATACTCCTGCTGGTTTTCGCCCTTCGCCCCGTCCGCCGTTCACTGGCCGGCGCCGTCCGGCCGAACCGCGGCAGGAGGTAGCGATGGCGAGCCCAGCCTTTATCGTCCCGCCGGCACAGCGGGCGACCATTCGCTGCGTACCGAAAACCGCCAACACCCGAGGAGGATCCGCGTGAAGCCAGCCAGCGTGCTCATCATTGGCTCCGGGCCCATTGTCATTGGCCAGGCTGCCGAATTCGACTACGCCGGCACCCAGGCCTGCAAGGCCATGCGGGAAGAGGGCGTCCGCAGCATCCTCGTTAACTCAAACCCGGCCACAATCATGACCGACCTGGATATCGCCGACGCGGTCTACATCGAGCCGCTCACCGTCCCCGTCGTGGAGCGCATCATCGCCCGCGAACGCCCGGAAGGCTTGCTTCCAACGATGGGCGGCCAGACCGGCCTGAATCTCGCGGTCGAACTCTCCCGCGCTGGCATCCTTGAGAAATACAACGTGCGCATGCTCGGCACTCCTCTCGAAGGCATCCGCCGCGCGGAAGACCGCGAACTCTTCCGCGACATGTTGGCGAAACTCGGTGAACCCGTCCTCGAAAGCGAAATCTGCCACACCCTCGAAGAGTGCGAAGCCGCTGCGGAAAAGATCGGACTGCCTGTGGTCATCCGTCCGGCCTACACCCTCGGCGGCACCGGCGGCGGAATGGCCTTCACCATGGATCAACTTCGCACCGTCGCGGCCAGCGGGCTCGCAGCCAGCCCCATCACCCAGGTCCTCGTCGAAAAGAACCTCCTCGGCTGGAAAGAGGTCGAGTACGAGGTCATGCGCGATGGCGCCGGCAACTGCATCACCATCTGCAACATGGAAAACTTCGACCCGATGGGCGTCCACACCGGCGACTCCATCGTCGTCGCGCCCTCGCAGACGCTGAGCGACAAGGATTACCAGATGCTGCGCTCGGCCGCCCTGCGCATCATCGACGAGCTTGGCATCGAAGGCGGCTGCAACGTCCAGTTCTCGCTGGCGCCCCGCAAGGACATCACCGATTGGCCAGGCGACCCCTACGCGCCGCTGCCGTATTACGTCATCGAAGTGAACCCCCGGGTGAGCCGCTCCTCGGCCCTCGCCTCGAAAGCCACCGGCTACCCGATCGCCCGCGTCGCGGCAAAGATCGCCTGCGGCAAGACGCTCGACCAGATCCCGAACGCTGTCACTCAGAAAACCACCGCCGCCTTCGAGCCAGCCCTCGACTATTGCGTCGTGAAGATCCCGCGCTGGCCGTTCGACAAGTTCGCCCTCGGCGAACGTCAGCTCGGCACCCAGATGAAGGCTACGGGCGAAGTCATGGCCATCGACCGCAGCTTCGAAGCCGCGCTGAACAAGGCTGTACGGTCCCTGGAAGTCGGCGGCCACAGCCTGCTCTGGGAACGTCCAGAGTGGCGCAACGGAGGTGAGTTCCCGCTCCACGCCACGGACGAGCGCCTCTGGGCAGTGATGGCGGCGCTCCGGCGGGGCGCCCACCCATTCGACCTCTCGCGCCAGACGGCCATCGATCCCTGGTTTACCGAACGCCTGCACAACATCGTGACGATGGAAAAGCGCCTCCTCACGGAAACCCTCCAGCCGGACCTCCTGCGCGAAGCGAAACGCATGGGCTTCAGCGATGAGATGGTCGGCCAGCTCGCCGACCGCCTGACCGAACAGATCCGCGCCCTCCGCCACGAGTGGGACATCCGCCCGGTCTACAAGATGGTCGACACATGTGCGGCAGAGTTCGACGCCGCTACGCCCTACTTCTACAGCACCTATGAGACCGAAAACGAAGCGATCGCGGAGGACGGCGCGGCGGCGGTGGTCATCGGCAGCGGCCCTATCCGCATCGGCCAGGGCATCGAGTTCGACTACGCCAGCGTCCACGCCGCCTGGGCGCTCCAGGACGCCGGAATCCGCAGCATCATGGCCAACTCCAACCCGGAAACGGTTTCCACCGACTTCGATACGTCTGATCGGCTCTACTTCGAGCCACTCGACGAAGAAGGCGTGCGCGACATCATCGAAAACGAGACCGGCTCAGGCGATGAGCCGCCCGCGAGCATCGTCCAGTTCGGCGGTCAGACCGCAATCAACCTGGCAGGCCCACTGCGCCGCGCGGCCCTGCCGATCATCGGCTCCAGCGCGGAGACCATCGATACGGCCGAAGACCGCCGGCTCTTCGAACGTTTCCTCCAAGATCTCGGGATCCCTCAGCCCCCGGGCGCGGCCATCCTGACGCTCGAAGAAGCGATGAAAACCGCCCAGACCATCGGTTACCCCGTGCTCGTGCGCCCGTCATACGTGCTCGGCGGGCGGGCCATGGAAATCGTCCAGAATGCGACCGAGCTCGTGACCTTCGTCGCCCAGGCTGCGGAGGTCGCGCAGGGCAAGCCGATCCTCATCGACAAGTTCCTCGACGGCGCTGAAGTCGAAGTCGATGCCATTTGCGACGGCGAGACGGTCCTCATACCCGGCATCATGGAACACATCGAGAAGGCCGGCGTGCACTCCGGCGACTCCATGGCGGTCTACCCGCCCGTCCACCTCGACGACGAGGAACGCGCCACGCTGGTCGACTACACCGAGCGCATCGTCCTCGGCATGGGCGCCATCGGCCTGACCAACATCCAGTACGTGGTCCTCCCGCGAGTGCCCGGCGAAGGCCCGCGTGTCTTCGTCCTCGAAGTGAACCCGCGCGCCAGCCGCACCGTGCCGTTCCTCTCGAAGGTCACCGGCGTCCCGATGGTCCAGCTCGCCGTGGGCGCCATGCTCGGCCGCAAGATCAAGGACCAGGGCTTCCCCGGCGGCCTCTGGCCTGAGCGGAACCTCGTCGCCATCAAGGCCCCGGTCTTCTCAATGTCCAAGCTCACCGGTGTCGACACCTACCTCGGACCGGAGATGAAGAGCACAGGCGAAGTCATGGGCGTCGACCGCGCCTTCGAACCCGCATTGGCCAAGACGCTGATGGCCGCCGACATGGCCCTCAGGCCGCGCGCCAGCGTCCTGCTCAGCATCAGCGACCGCACCAAGGCCGACGCCCTGCCGCTTATTCACAAGCTTAACGAGGCCGGCTACCGCATCTACGCCACCGAGGGCACGAGCAAGATGGTCGAGGCCCTCAACATCGAAGTTACGCCTGTCACGAAAGTCCTCAGCGGCGAACACCCCAACGTCGTCGATGTCATCATGGACGGCTCGGTGCAGTGCGTGATTAACACTTCGGAGAATCGCTTCACCGGCTCATTGCGCGACGGCTTCCACATCCGCCGCGCCGCCGCCGAGAAGCGGATTCCCTGCTTCACGTCCATCGACACCGCCCGGGCGGCGGTCACAGCACTGGTCACCGCCTCCGACTACGAAGTTGCCACCCTCCGCGAGTACGTCGAGTGAACATCGAAGAGACCCGCATCATCTCGACTGAGCGCGCCTGGGACGGCGCGTTCATCACCTGGTTTCATGGCCCGTCGCTTACGCGCGGGGTCGAAGCTGGCCAGTTCGTGATGGTGCACTGCAGTCCGGATGGTGCGGACCCGCTGTTCGCCCGTGCCTTCAGCTACTACAGGATCGACGGTGACCGGTTCGCGCTGCTCTACGCGGTTGTGGGCAAGGGCACGCGCTGGCTCAGCGAGCAACCGCCGGGCACGGCCGTCCGCATCTACGGGCCCCTCGGCAACGGCTTCACCTTCCCGGATACGCCGGCGAACTTGCTGCTCATCGGCGGCGGCGTAGGCATCGCCCCGCTCGTGGATACCGCCGAACGCGCAATCCGCGCCGGCCACCAGGTCGTCGCCATGATGGGCGGGCGCAGCGAGCGCCACCTCCTGGCCGCGAGCGAATGGCCGAAGGAAGTCGAGTACGTCGTAGTCACGGAAGACGGTTCAGCCGGCCCGAAAGGCTTCGTGACGCAGCACCTGGGCAAGTACCAGGAGTGGGCGAACCGCATCTACTCCTGCGGCCCGAACCCGATGTTCCAGTCCCTCGCGGACGTCCTGCGCAACAACGGCCGCCGCCAGTTCCCGGAAATCCTGATGGAAGAGAACATGCCCTGCGGCTGGGGGATGTGCTACGGCTGCGGCATCTTCACCAAGCACCACGGCGTCAAGCTCTGCTGCAAGGACGGCCCCAGGTTCAACCTGTTCGAGGTCTTCTAGCGCTGGCTAGCAGGTCTGCTTCCGCATCACCATGGACGAACCGATCACCGTTCGAGCGTATACTTGGGACATGACGGCGATCCAGACACAGCCTCAAGGTCGGCAAAGGCACGTGGGCAAGGTCTTCGCAAGCATCACGATCACCAACCATGCCGATGAGATTCGCGCGGCGGACGGGACTATCCGTGAGGACCAAGTTCGTCGCATCCACCTTGACCGCATTCTCGTGGATACGGGTGCAAACACGCTTTGCCTCCCGCAGTCGCTCGTTGAACGGCTGGGGCTGCCTGTTCTCAAGAAGGCGTTCGCGTCGACAGCCGCAGGCGTCCGGCCCGTGGTTGTCCACGATGATGCCCGGATCGCCGTGATGGGTCGCGAGGGAACCTATGAGTGCCTCGCCCTCCCGGAAGACGCTGAACCACTGCTCGGGCTCCTGCCGCTCGAAGGCATGGGGCTCGAACCGGACCTGCAGAACGAAACGCTGCGGGTCTTGCCGGACGGTCCCACGCGCGAAACGTACATCACGATCTACTGAGCTGGCCTCGTTTGGGGCACGCCGGAGACTTCGTGGGTCCCTGCGCCGCACGCATTCACTCCTGTGGGAGTAACCATTTCCGCCCCAGGTTCGGCTCGTTCGAGGGTTCGAGAGCCGCGAGGCGGTGTGGAAATGGACCGCGCACGTCAGTAACCAGTTCGTGGACTGAGCAACGTGCCAGAGTCACAGGCATCCGAGCAGGGGCCACGCAACGCGCCTCAACTCGTTGCTTCCACCAGCTCCAGCGCCGTTCCGTCTGGATCAAAGAAGCACACGAAGCGCGAACCCGCAGTGGCCCCGGGCAGTGTGACCTTGGCCGGCTCCGACAGGAATCGCACGCCATGTTCCTTCAGCCGGTTCATTTCGCCATCGAGGTCACTCGTCGCAAAGGCGATTCGAGCGATACCAAGGTGGTAGAGATGCGCGTAAGGCTCCTCCTCGTCGCGCGGGCTGCGCCACTCCAACAGGTCGATGACCACAGGCTGGTTGCCCGTGCGCAGCATCATCAACGCGCCCCGCACCTCGTACGGAGGCATTCCCACCGCTGCGGCGACTTCTGGAGTGGTTGTCGGCGCGACCTCCATCAAGCGTTCGAAGCCGAGGAGGCGATAGAACTCTTCCGACCGGTCGAAATCGCTGCAGTTGATGTTCACATGGACGAGGCCGGTGATAGTCACTTCGACTCCCAGACGTACACAAAACGTGACAAGTTACGGCTCAGACGATGGTGTCACCGTTGTCGATGACGAGCTCTGCGCCATTGACGTGCTTGGATTCGTCCGACGCCAGGAAGACCACCATGTTCGCAACATCGTTCGGTTCGCCGAGGCCCAGTGTTTTGCGCAGGGCCTCGGGATCCTCTGCGTCGGCCATTCTGAGCCCGCGCGTGTTTTCGAGCGCAGCGTGGACCATGGGGGTGTCGATGCTCCCGGGATGGATGGAATTGCATCGAATGCCGTATCCCCTGGCGCGGCAGTGGACGGCGATAGACTTGGTCATCGCCCGAATTCCGCCCTTCGCAGCCGAATAGGCGAGAAACGGAGGGATCCCGATCAAGGCGGCGGTCGATGACATGTTGATGATCGAGCCTCCGCCGGACGCCTTCATCGCCGGAATCGCGTAGTGGCAGCCGAAAAACGTCCCATCCAGGTGCACGGCGAGCGTCCGCCGCCAGGTTTCCGTGGTGGTTTGCTCGATATCCTGGGCTATAGCGATGCCCGCGTTGTTCACCAGGACGTCGAGACGTCCATAGTCCTTCAAGACCGTCTCGATGAGCGACGGCCACGAGTTCTCATCAGCGACATCTTGTGCGAAGAAACGCGCACCAGCTGGTTCCGCGACTGCGCGCCCGGCGTCCTGGTTCACGTCCGTCAGGATCACGCGTGCGCCTTCCTCAGCCAGGCGCCGGACGTCGGCCGCCCCCAACCCCGAGCCGCCACCAGTTACTACCGCCACCTTACCTTCAAGTCGTCCCATGGGGTCTCACTTCTTCCGAAACGGTCCGCCACCGGGTTGTCGCGATTGTAAGCATCTCGGCCTCCCAGCGCGGCTGCTCGCGACCCACGAGGCGCTACCGGTGAACAAATGGAGCGAATCGAACTGCTACGGCAGTAAGCGGATGGTTGAGCTGAGTAACCAGACCCCGCGCGCTGAACGTACAATCCCGCCCATGGACTTCGCCCCCACCGAGGCACAAACCCAGATCCGCGCCCAGGCCCGGGCCCTCGCCGGCCGCTTTGATGACTCCTACTGGCGGCGGTGCGACATGGCCCATGAGTTCCCCTGGGACTTCTACAAAGCATTCGCCGAAGCCGGCTGGCTCGGCATCGCCATCCCGGAAGCCTACGGCGGCGCCGGACTGGGCATCACCGAAGCCTCCGTCTTACTCGAGGAGGTCTCCGCCTCCGGAGCAGCGATGAACGGAGCCACCGCACTCCACCTGACCATATTCGGGCTCAACCCGGTGGCGAAGCACGGCACCGAAGAACTGAAGTCGCGCATCCTCCCAGCGGCCGCCGCAGGCAACCTGCACGTCGCCTTCGGCGTCACGGAGCCCACTGCCGGCAGCGACACGCCGAGCATCACGACCTTCGCCCGCCGCGACGGAGACAACTTCATCATCAGCGGCCAGAAGGTCTGGACATCGAAGGCCAAGGAATCCACGAAGGTCCTCCTCCTCGCCCGCACGACAAAGGCCGAAGACGCCGCGCGCCGCACCGACGGCATGACGCTCTTCCTCGCGAACCTGGACCCGGCGCACGTCACCATCCGCGAGATCGAAAAGCTCGGCCGCCACGCCGTCGATTCCAACGAAGTGTTTTATGACGACCTGCCGGTCGATGCTCGCGATGTGGTCGGTGAAGTGGGCCGCGGCTTCTACCACCTGCTCGATGGCCTGAACCCGGAACGCATCCTCATTGCCTCAGAAGCGCTGGGCACCGGTCGCGTTGCCCTCGATCGGGCCGTTCAGTACGCGAAGGACCGCGTCGTCTTCGGCCGGCCCATCGGCCAGAACCAGGGCATCCAGTTCCCGCTGGCCGACAGCTACGCAAAGCTCAAGACGGTCGAGTTGCTCATCCGCAAGGCCTCCTGGCTCTACGACAACGGCGAGCCCTGCGGCGCCGAAGCGAACATGGCGAAGTACCTCGCTTCGGAGTGGGGATTCGAAGCAGCGGACCGCGCGTTGCAGGTTCATGGCGGCTTCGGTTACGCGAAGGAGTTCAATGTCGAACGTTACTGGCGCGAGGTGCGCGTCATGAAGATCGCCCCGGTCACCAACGAGATGGTCCTCAACTTCATCGGGCAGCACGAACTGGGCCTGCCGCGCTCGTACTGACGTGCAGTTCGAAACGAAGTACCGCAAGGGCATCGCCGACGGTTCGGTGACGCTCACCTTTCGACGGTGGAAGCGGCCGCAGGTGATCTCCGGCAAGACCTACCGAACGGCTGCCGGCCGCCTGGTAATCGATTCCGTCCGGACCGTCGATCCCGGGAGCATCGCCGACGATGAAGCCATCCGCGCAGGCCACCCTTCGGCCGATGCGTTGCGAGCGGACATGCGCGGCGATCCCGCGCTCCCAATCTGCCGGGTCGCCTTCCACCTCGCGCCCGGCGAGGACCCGCGGGACGAACTCGCGGCTGACGCCGTTCTTGATGCCGAATCCCGGGCGGACATCACCCGCACGCTGGAGCGTCTGGACCGCGCGAGCAGATCCGGCGCCTGGACCCATGCCGTCCTCACGCTCATCGCTGCAAATCCTGCCGTCCGCGCGGGAGATCTGGCCCCGCGGATGGGTCAGGAACTCCCCGACTTCAAGCTGAACGTGCGCAAGCTGAAGAACCTCGGGCTCACCATCAGCCTCGGTACCGGTTACAGGCTCTCACCGCGCGGCGAGGCGTTTCTCGCCCGATTGTCTCAGGAAAACTGAGACATCTCGGCGCTACGGAACTCTATTTCGGTGCCGTTAACCATGGAGATGGACGCTATGGGGGATAAGCGTACGGGGCTCCTGCGCCAACTTGCGGCCGCGCTCGAACCCGTCACCACACCCGCTGAGACGGGCGGGGCGCTCGCAGCGTGTGTCGCTCTCCTCCGTGAACTCATCGCCTACGACCAGCTCGTCCTCATCGTCTCGGAGCGCAATCGCGAGTGGGTCCGCGTCGTTTACGAAGATCCAGTCGGCGACAACACCGTCCGCCTCCGGCCCTCCATCGAAGTAGGGCTTGACGTTGTCGGTTCATTCCCCACGGGCATCGAATTCGTCCCTGCCGAATCCAATACCGAGGCTGCCCGGGAGATGGCTGCCACCGGCATCACCTCAGCTTTCGCCGCGCCGCTGATCTCCAACGGTCAGACGCTCGGAATGCTCTCGCTCTCACGGCGTTCCGAAGCCCGGTTCGACGCGGAATCCACTCGAACCATCGTCGAGGTCGCTCGCACGATCGGCCGGAAGCTCGGCACATTTCACGCGCGCCGCCAGAGCAGTGAAGAGGCCGCCCGCCGCGATCTCGTCTCCGAGGTCTGCCGCTGGCCCGATGGTGACGAAGAGCCGCAAGAGCTCTTCGTACGCCTCAGCGGGCTCATCGCCCAGACAGCACCGGTAGATGGCCTCGTGCTCGTCGCCGCCGACCCGGAGGGTCCTCCCGAGTTGCTCGCCCAGGTCGGCGACGCCGCCGCTTGCAATGCCGCGCTTGAAGCTGTTCACGGCGCGATTGAGCAGGCCGCGCCCCCTCACCCCTCGGTCATCCTGCTGCCGCTCGCGCGCGGTTCAGAAACGATGGGCTGGCTGGCCCTCGCGACCAACGGCGCCGTGCCGCTGAGCAATGCCGACCGTGCGTTCTTCGGCTTCTTCTCTACGGTGCTCGCCCAGGCCCTCGCCAGCCGCCTTCGCGAAGTCCAGCTCCGCGCCGCCGAACAGCGCTACCAGCAGCTCTTTCAGGCGGCACCAGCCATGTACGTAATTGTCGGCCTGGAGAGTTCCGTTCCGCTCATCGTCGATTGCAACGAGCTCTTCCTCGAAACCCTAGGCTACGACCGCGCCGAAGTCATTGGACGCCCGCTCAACCAGTTCGACCCTTCCGAACGCCACAGCCGGAACCGGCGTGTCAGCGTCCTCGCGAATGACGAAGAACGTACGCTCGTCGCCCGTGGTGGCCAGGTTATCGACACGTTGCTGAGGACAACGCCCGAATACGCACCGAACGGCCGGCTGATCAGCGTCTGCGCGATGTACATCGACGTCAGCGAGCGGAACGGCTTACAGCGTCAGATAGCGCACCAGGCATTTCACGACGGACTCACCGACTTGCCCAACCGGACGCTCTTCCTGGACCGCCTCGGCCACGCCTTGCAGCGGAACTCCGCGGTGTCCGTCGCCCTCCTTGACCTGGACGACTTCAAGGTGGTTAACGACAGTCTCGGGCATGCCAGCGGCGACGAGCTTCTTGTCGCCGTCGCACGGCGCCTGCGCGACTTCCTCATGCCGGCCGACACCATCGCCCGCATGGGCGGCGATGAGTTCACTATCCTCCTCGAAGACCCGGTGTCGGAGAACGATGCACGGGCGCGCATGGAAGCGCTCGCTCAGGCCTTCGAAGTGCCGTTCACCGTCGGCGAGCGAGATGTCTACGTCGACGCGAGCATTGGCCTCATTTTCGAAACCGACACTGCCATCGGCGCAGAGGAGCTCCTTCGCCGCGCGGACATCGCCATGTACGAAGCCAAGCGCCGCGGCAAGGGCGGCGTCCAGCTCTTCGATTCGTCCTTCCAGGATATCGCCCGCCACCGGTTGGACCTCGAAACGGACCTGCGCCACGCGATCGAATCTGGCGAGATCGTCGTCTGGTACCAGCCGGTCATCGACCTGGCGACTGGCGATCTCGCGGAGATGGAGGCCCTCGCCCGCTGGCAGCATCCTGAGCGGGGCATCCTGATGCCAAGCGAGTTCATCGATCTGGCCGAGGAGTCGGGCCTGATCGTTGCCCTCGGCCGCGAAGTCCTGCGCAAAGCCTGCCACGATGCCCGCCGCTGGCTCGCCGAGTATGACCTCAGCCCCAACTTCCGCGTTGCCGTCAACGCGTCAGTCAAGCAACTCGAGCGTCCGAAGATCGTCGACGAAATACTCGCTGTGCTCGCGGAGACCGGCCTGCCGCCGCGGCACCTCAAGCTCGAGGTCACCGAAAGCCTGATGATGACCGACGGCGACGGCGCAGTGACGAAACTCGAGCGCCTCGCCCTCGCCGGCGTTGGCATCGCCATCGATGACTTCGGCACCGGATACTCATCACTGAGCTATCTCAAGCGGCTCCCGGTGGACACCGTCAAAATCGACCGATCCTTCGTCAAGGGCATCGAAATCGAGGGCCGTGATACTGCGATCGTGCAGGCCGTGGTTGCTTTCGCCGAGAGCATCGGCCTCACGGTCACGATCGAAGGCGTCGAAAACCTCGCCCAGGTCGACACCGTCCGCGGCCTCGGGTGCGACCGCGGCCAGGGGTTTTTCTTCTCACGTCCCCTGCCGATGGAGCAACTGACGCACCTCCTCGGGCAGAAGCGCAGAGCCGCTTAGACCACGAGGCCGTGCGCCTTCGCGAAGGGGTCCCAGCCCGGATCCCGGTGCCATTCGTACTCCGTCATCAGCGCCAGTTGTTCCGCTGTTTCGGCGCCGAAGTGCTTCGCGATGACGGCCAGGGCCATATCCATGCCCGCGGAAACGCCGGACGACGTGGCGAACTTGCCGTCCTCTACCCACCGCGCCTCTTTCACCCAGTCCACCGCCGGTCCCTCGCCGGAACACTGCGCGAAGTACGCCTTGTTCGTCGTTGCTCGCAGGCCGTCGAGCACGCCGGCACGCGCCAGGAGCCCGCTTCCGGAGCAAACCGTCATGACTTGCTCCGCTCCGGCCGACATCCGTTGAAGGAACCCGAGCATCGCCGGATTCCTACCTTCCGTGAACGTCCCGATGCCGCCCGGTAGCAGCACCCAATCGGCTCCCGGGCAGCTTTCAAACGCCTGCTGGGCCTCCACGGCGACTCCCTGCGCGCTCGCTACCTCCCCGGTCCGCTCAGCGACCGTGAGGACCTCAAGACGGTCCTTCAGGTTCCCAAACATTTCGAGCGGCCCGGCGAGGTCAAGCAGCTCGAAGTTCGGAAAGAGGACTGCGACGAGCGTCTTCACCAGCGCGTTAGCCCAGCGCCGCTTTCAGACGTTCGCCGACCATCCGAGCCGCCGCGACGCCATCGTCGATGGCCGGGTTGGCAAAGAAGCCGTGGATTTGCCCGTCATACCGCTTCGCTTCGACCTGCACCCCGGCTTCCTTCAGCTTCTTGGCGTACGCTTCGCCCTCATCGCGAAGCGGGTCGTACTCGGCCGTGATGACGAGCGCCGGCGGCAGCTCTTTCAAGTCCTCATGAAGGATCGGCGAAGCCTTCGGATGACGCCCGTCGTCCTCGCTGCGGAGGTAGTGTCCCCAGAACCAGACCATCGACGACCTGGTCAACAGGAACCCTTCGGCATTCTCCGTGTACGAAGGGGTGTCGTAGTTATGGTGAGTCACCGGGTAGATCAGCGCCTGGTACTTGATCGCCGGTCCCCCGGCGTCACGCGCCATCTGGGAGACAACGGCGGCCAGGTTCCCACCCGCGCTGTCGCCTCCCACCGCGAGCCGGTTCGCGTCCACTCCGAGTTCCCGGGCGTTCTCGGAAATCCACGTCGTTACCGCGAAACAGTCATCCGCGGCAGTCGGGAACTTGCTCTCCGGCGCGAGCCGGTAATCGACCGAAATGACAACGCAGCCGCTCGCGTTGGTCATCAGCCGGCACCCAAAGTCGGCGCCATCGAGTGAACCGATCACCCAACCGCCGCCGTGGAACCATACAAGGACCGGCTTGGCTCCCTGGCGCAGGTCGGGCCGGTAGATGCGCACCGGGATCTCGGCGCCGTTCGCGGGAATCGTGCGGTCTTCAACCGCGGCCACGTCCTCGCCCTGGGGGCGCGGGGCCAGGGCCATCATGTCGCGGACGGCCTGCGGATCTCCTTCGAGCTGAAAACCAGCGGCCGCCATCATGTCAAGAACAACCTGTGCCTGCGGATTCAGGGCCACAGTGCCACCTCCTGGTCAGATAGGGCGGAAGATCGGGATCGGGTACTCGCCGCTGTCCTGCTTCTCAAAGTCGACCTTCACCCGCTGGCCGATCTTCACATTCTGCGTCGGGTCCCCGTCGACCATCACGTTCGTGAGCATGCGAAAGCCTTCGTCCAGGTCGACGTAGGCTACGGCGTACGCGCCCAGTTCCTGGAACCCGGGGATGCGGTTCTGCATGACCACGGAGAACGTGTAAACGGCCCCCTCGCCCTTCGACGTCTTCCACGTCAGGCTGAGGTTGCCACACGCCTGGCAATGGGCCGTGGGATAGAAATTCACGCTGTTACAGGCGTCGCACGTCTGGTAGCGAAGCTCGCCTTCTTTCACGCCGTCCCAGTAGTGCTTCGTGTCCGGCTCTGGGAAGTGCGGTTGCGGTCGATTCGGCATTGCTGGTCCTTCCTTGTCTTCAGTCAGTTTCCGGGGGCCGGAGCCGTCCGAATGAGTGTCTAATCGGCTGCGAGAATGACGGTGCCGCCGGTATGCGTGCCGCCGAGGAGTCCGCCGTTGCCGTGCGCCACAGCGAGCTTGGCGCCCGCCACCTGCGAGGTTGATTCGCCGCGGAGCTGCCGCGTCGCCTCCAGCAGGAGGAAGAGCCCGCGCATACCCGGGTGGTTTGAGGAGAGGCCGCCGCCGTCGGTGTTCAGGGTCAAGCCCGGCTTGTCGAACGCCAGGTGCCCGTCTCCGACGAACTGCCCCGCCTCGCCCTTCTTGCAGAAGCCCAGGTCTTCCAGACACACGGCGACTGTGATCGTGAACGAGTCATAGATCATCGCGATGTCGATTTCGTCGGGCCGTACGCCGGCCTGTGCGAACGCGGGCGGGGCGCTCTGCCGCGCGGCGCTCACGGTGATATCTCCACCGTTCTCGCGGTACTTCGTCGCCTCGCCCGAGCCAAGGATCCAGACCGGCTTCTTCTTGATGTCGCGAGCAATCTCCGGCGCGACGAACACGCAGGCGCCGCCCCCGTCAGACACCATGCAGCACTCCAGCAGCCGCAGGGGCGATGCCACCATGCGCGACTCGAGGACATCGCCCACGCTGATGTTGTCGACCTTCACAAACTGGAGGTCAGTCATCGCTTTGACTGCTTCAGGGTTGCGCATCGCGTGCTTGCGGGTCGCGACAGAGATCTCTGCGAGCTGCTCGTTCGTCGTGCCGTACTGGTGCATGTGCCGCTGCTTCACCATGGCGTAGTTGCTGATCAGCGTGGAGCCGTACGGAGCCTCCATGTTCGTGGACCAGCTCGCCCCTCCGCGGCCTCCGCCCGTGCCGATCGCGAACCGCTGCGATGCGGCCGTCGAACCGTACGTCGTCACGGCAACCTTCACCCGCCCCGCTGCAATATCACGCAGCGCGTGGGCCGCATGGAATTCGTAGGAAGAGCCGCCAACCTGCGTGGTGTCGATGACGTTCGGCTTGAGCCCGAGGTACGCCGCAAGCCCGAGCCCACCGCCGCCTTCCCCGTCGCCTGCGTCGTAAAGTCCGTCTACGTCGCTCCACTTGAGACCGGCGTCGTCGAGCGCCGCTTTCAGCGACGCAGCCTTAATCTGCATCGCCGAAACGCCCGGAGCAACTCGCAGCGGATACTCGTGGATGCCGGCTATTGCCGCATTTCGTGTTTGACTCATGGGTCGAAACCTTCCTCAACCAGGGTGTCTTGGAAGGCCGGAGCATACGCGAATGCCGGCAACGGCGCGCCCCCTCCCGGGTCTCCGCCGCCGCTTGTCGCCCAGCGGGGACGAGGATAGCGTACGGAGATGCGCATCGGCCTCATCGCTGATACCCACTTGCCTTCCCTCGTCCGCTCTCTGGATGAGCTCGGACCGCAAATCGGTGATGTCCTCCGCGGCGTGGACCTCATCCTTCACGGTGGGGATGTGACCGCGCCCTCTGTTATTGAGTGGTGCGCCCAGTTCGCCCCAATTCTCATCGCTGAAGGTAACAACGACCTTTTCGACGATGCGCGCATGGCCAAGCGGCAGCTGCTCGATGTAAACGGATGGCGCATCGGCATGACGCACGAGCTGCGCCCGGAATCCCGTCCAATCGAGGAAATTTTGCGCTCATCGCTCCAGGGCGAGCGCGTCGACATCCTCATCGGCGGCGATACTCACGTCGAACGGCTCGAACACCGCGAGGGCACCCTCCTCATGAACTCCGGCAGCCCGATCCTCCCGCACCACCTGTCCACGAGACTGGGCACGCTGGGCATCCTGGAGGTAAAGCCCGGCCGGATCCACGCGGAAATCATTGTGCTTGGCCACAGCGAAGGCGCCCCGAATCCTTGCCAGGCGATTGCCATCGACGTGACCACCGAGGACTTCGAACGCAGCCGCGATGAGTACCTTGCGTCAGCCGCGGGTGGCGCATGAGCAGCTCGCAAACTTGTTCGACCTGCGGCACCACGCTGCACTCCGACATTTCTCGCGCATTCGGCCAATGTGGCGCGTGCCGGAGCGGCTCCGAGCGGGGAGAGCCTTTTCAGTCCGCGCATGCCCGGCCCAACCAGCCAGACACGAAAGCAGGCAAGCCACAGCCACCACCGCCGTCCGCGTAGAATCCCGCCCCACACCCTCGCTCTGGAGGCAGGTTCATGGACGGGATTCAACTCTCCGGTCTCGAAGGCAAAGTCGCCGTAGTTACCGGCGGCGGCCGGATGCGAAGCATCGGCCGGCCCATAGCTGTCGAGCTGGCGAAAGCCGGCTGCAAGATCATTGTCACAGGCTCCGGCCGCTCGCCCGAACATTACCCCGACGAGGAGAAAGCCGCGGGCTGGCGCGATGTCGCGTCGGTCGAAGAGGAGATCCGCACCGCCGGCGGCACGGCTATCGGCCTCGCATCGGATGTCGGTGATGAAGGCTCCGTCCGCGCACTGCTCAAGCGCGCGCTCGACGAGTTTGGCCGCGTCGACTTCGTCGTCAACAACGCCGGGGCAGCCCGCGGCCGGGACCGTGTCCCGGTGGTTGATATGCCGATCGACGCTTGGGACACGGTCATCCGCGTGAACCTCCGCGGCACGTTCTTGATGTCCAAAATCTTCGGCCAGCACCTGATCGACGCCAGGCAGGGAGGCTCCATCGTCAACATCTCTTCCATCGCAGGGAAGATCCTCCCGCCAAACACATCCGCATACGCATCGAGCAAGGCCGGCATCCAGGCGCTCACCGCTTCGATGGCACAGGAAGTCGGGCAGTTCGGCATCCGGGTCAACGCCATTTGCCCCGGCCTCGTTGACACCGTCCGCATCGACGACATCCGCGGCACCCCAGCCTGGGACGCTTCCACTGCCCGCATTCCCCTTCGCCGCATGGGCGCCGGCGAGGAGATCGCCTGGGCAACCATCTACCTCTGCAGCGATCAGGGTTCATGGATCACCGGACAGTCGATCAACATCGACGGTGGCATGGCGGTTCAGCACTAGCCATGTCCTCCGTGTGGGCTAACGCCCTCGCCCGCAGCCTTGCCCACACGCTGGACGACCTGGCAGAAGCAGTGCGCGACTGCCCCGCCGGGCTCTGGGAGCAGCCGATGTGGCAAACCCCCACTCTCCCGCCCGACCACCAGTTCCTGGACGAAAACTGGGCGCCAGTCACGGATACCCTGCAACGGTCAAATCTGGCCAGGCAATGGGTACGGCGCCGATCAACCCCCTGGAGCGTGGCCTGGCACGCCCTCGAGAGCCTCGATTACGACCTCAACGGCGAGTTCAGCCGCTGGTCTCCTCCGCCGCCGTTCGCAGGCCATCCGCACTGGCGTGACCTGCCGGCGCTTCCGGCCGCCTGGAGTGCGACCGACATCGGTGCGTACATCGATTACTGCCGTGAACGCGCGAACGTGAGCCTTGCGCCAATGACCGATGAATCCGCATCAAGGGAGCTGCCTCCCGCGCATCGTTACGCCGGGCGGCCACACGCCTGGATCCTGGCAGGACTGCCCGCCCACACAGCGGAACACGCCGCCCAGATCCGGCAATTCTGCGCTCCCGCCACGCCGCGGGCCGAGGTCTAGCACCGCGCTGGCCCCCACGCGGGCCAAACACACTACAATCCGCTGCGCTTGGAGGTTGCTCATGAAGGGTCCGCTCGACGGGATTAAGGTGCTGGACTTCACCCGCTACCAGAACGGCCCGCACGCGACCGTCATGCTCTCGGACATGGGAGCGGACGTGCTCAAGGTCGAAACCCCGGCCGGTGGTGACCTCGGGCGCGCTCTCGGCGTTGGCAAAGACGGGTTCTGCTCCTATTTCGAAGCCCTCAACCGCGGCAAGAAGAGCATCACCCTGGACCTGCGAAAGGAATCCGCCCGAGAGGTCGTCCTGCGGCTCATCCAGGTGTACGACGTCCTCGCTGAGAACTTCCGGCCGGGATTCCTCGATTCCGTCGGCCTGGGCTATGAGGTGCTCCGCGAGGCGAACTCCCGGCTGATCTATGCCACCAACAGCGGGTTTGGCCCGCGTGGCCAATGGCGCGAACGCGGTTCATTCGACGTCGTTTCCCAGGGCATGAGCGGCGCCATGGTCTCCATGGGCGGCGGCCCCGGGCTTGAGCCTCGCAACGGGCCCTGGGGGCTGGCTGACCAGGTAGGCTCCATGGTGTTCGCCTTCGGAATCTCCAACGCCATCGTCGCCCGCGAGCGCTTCGGGGTCGGCCAGAAGGTCGATGTCTCGCAGCTCGGCGCGATGCTCACCTTGCAGGCCCTCGGGCTGCAGGCGTTCCTTCACAACGGCCGCCAGGGCGTCCTTCCGTATGCCCGCGCCGGCAACCCGCCGTTCTCGTGGTACCAGGGCAGCGATGGCAAATGGGTAACCGTGGGCGTCCTCGACCCAAAGAACTGGCCGAAACTCTGCGCAGCCCTCGAACGCCCCGACCTCGCCACGGACCCTCGCTCCGCCGACGCCTTCGCTCGCTCCGACAACCGCGAGTGGGTCTTCGCCGAACTCGAAAAAGCCTTCGCGAAGTTCCCGCGCGATGAAGCAATGCGCAGGCTCATGGAGGCAGATGTCCCCACCGGCCCCGTCTACGACTACGCCGAAGTCGCAGCGGACGAACAGATGTGGGTCAACGGCTACCTCGCGGAGCTTGAGCACCCGAACTTCCCCGACCATCGTGTCGTGGGAATCCCGGTCGAGCTGAGTGAGACGCCCGGCGGGATCCAGGGTCCGGCGCCCGAACTCGGCCAGCACACGGAAGAAGTGCTGCTGGAGATTGGCTACACCTGGGACGAAATCGAGGCGATGCGGGTGTCGGGCGTGACGTATCGCGCCGAGTGATTGGCGCAGGTTGGCGCACGAACTTCGCCGCCGGGATTGAGATAGGGGCCGTCCCGAGTTGCACCTTCACGGCCCATTTCCGAAACTGAGAAGCGATCCCCGATAGCTCAACGGTAGAGCACGCGGCTGTTAACCGCGGTGTTCGTGGTTCGAATCCACGTCGGGGAGCCATTTCTTTTGAGCGAGCGCCGTGGCCGAAGCCTCGCCCTTTACCGTGTACGTCCTGCAAAACGATCAAGGACAGCTCTACATCGGCCACACCGCCGACCTTGCTCGCCGCATGGCCCAACATGCGGCCGGCGAAAGCCGATGGACCGCCTCCCGGGGTCCATGGGAACTCGTTCTCACCGAGTCGTTTCCTTCCCGAGCCGAGGCCGCACGTCGCGAACGCACCCTCAAGTCCGGTCGCGCCAATCAGGAACTCCGCGAGCGCCTCGCCAGCCACCCACGCGGCTCTTAACCGTCCTTCCCGGGAAGGATTCGTGGTTCGAATCCACGTCGGCGAGCCAATTCTTTTGAGCGAGCGCCGTGGCCGAAGCCTCGCCCTTTACCGTGTACGTCCTGC
>CAYTBM010000001.1:0-8518 GCA_964436025.1 uncultured Anaerolineaceae bacterium | reverse complement strand
TCTTAACCGTCCTTCCCGGGAAGGATTCGTGGTTCGAATCCACGTCGGCGAGCCATTTCCTCCTTCTGAGCCGCCCGGCGTGGCCTCCAGACCGCCAGCCCCTACTTGATCGCGAGCGCGTTTGGCGGGCTCCCCGTCCCGCCCTGGATGTTCAGTGGCGCGCCGGCGAACAAACACTCGTAAACGTGGTCCTCGGCACAGTCCGCCGCCAACCCTGTGAGCTGGAACATCTCGCCGATGGCCATCCCGAACCGTCCGATGATCCAGTGGTGCAGGAACCCCTCGGGGTCCACGAAATTCGGCGGCGGCCACGCTTCCAGGGCCGGGTTGTCCCCGCACAGCGCGGCCGGGTGGCGATTCCAGATGTATTCGGCCATCTCCTCCGAGCACTGTAGCCCGGGTGTCTTCAGGTTCGCCGTCACCGAAATGTGCTGCCGCACCTGCGGCGACTGCTGCTCGTACCAGGAGACCCAACCCGTATGGATAAGCCAGACGTCGCCGTCCTGGAGCTCCACTCCCTGCGCCCGGCGCGTCGCCTCAAGGTCATCGGCCGTGATGTCGGTGCGCTGTGCGCAGTCCAGCGGGCGCCCGACCGACGCCAGGTACCTGGCGACGTCGAGCACCACCGCGCGTCCAGCGATGCCTTTTCGCGCCCAGTGGTCGATCCCAAGCTTCGTCTTATCCCCGGTCTGGCGCAGTTGCGCGCTGGTCACTCCGCCCCAAAACCCGTGCTCGTAGTCGCCGACGTGGGTGAGCCCGTCCCACTGGCTCGATGCCTGCGTATAGAAATTATCCAGGACGTCGTCGCCGTGATTCCCCACCGGGATCTCTCGGAACACCGTGTGACGGAACTTCCCGCGGCTGTAGAGCGGCGGATTGGGCTTCTCCTGCTCCCAGTTCATCGCGAAGACCGCCCCCTTTCTCACGAGCCGGGCTGCCGCCACCAAACGTTCCGGAGTCTGGAGATTGAACATCCCGACGTTGTCGTCGGGTCCGAAGATTCCCCATGCAGTCTTGGGCGGGTTGCCGGGCACCGCCGGCAGTTCGCTGTAGGCCGGAAGCCTGGATGGGATGTTCGCCATGCTCGAGTGGACCTTCGCCGCAGTTTGGCCTGTCTCAGGCCGGACCCGGCAACTCTACCGGAGCGGTTCAACCCGGAAAACGCGCCATTCCAGTGCTGCGTCGAGAAGTCCAATGCCCCCGGGGAGCGGGGGCATTGGCGCGGACCCGGGGAAGGGACGGACTTCTTCCGGGACCCAGGTGCTCGACGACGAATCGCCTTAGCTATCCATCGCAGGAAGTACGTTTCAGGATGTCTCTTTGTTACGGGCCATTTCCCCCGGCCGTTGATCCGTGTTGTTCCGGCAGGGCCGCTCCGTCCCGCTCCTCTGCTTTCCCCGCCGCCCGCAACGTGAGGACGCAGCGGGCGGCGCCCGTCGCCAGCGTCTGCGTGATCTCGACATCAAACTCCGGGAAGAAGGCGCTGAGCCAGCGCTGCTCGGACTCGCACATCCCGCGGTGGCGAGTTGCGATATCCAGCGCTGGACAGTAGCTCACCACGTACTGTCCCCCGGTCTCGTCCACGTCGCCGGTGGTCCGCTGCCCGTAGAGTTCCGTCCACGGCAACAGCCTCCGTAAACGATCCGCCGGGCGGTATCGGATCAGAGCTTCAGGCAGAAGTCCCACGTCGTAAAACTGCACGTGCAACTTCTCGAAGACGTCAGCATAAGTATCCGGATGGTCTCGCTTGAGGATTCCCAGCACTGCCTGGAGCGTGAATGTATGACCGCTCGGGAAAAGCCCGTATGCCGCCGGTGCAACGGAGTACAGGTACGTCGGCCGGCCGCGTTCACCGTTGCGCGCACCACTGGCATGGGTCACGAAACCCTGGTTCTCCAGTTGCGAGAGTCGAGACCGTGCTGCGCCTACGCTGAGCGACACTCCATCGGCTACGGCTTCCACTCGAGCCCGCGGATTGTCATTGAGAAAGAGGAGAACCGCCCGATCAAGTTCTGGAAGGGCGGCAAGTCCGGAACGCTGCTGTGTGGGGTTCATCACCCGAATAATACGAGGGACTGGACTTGTACGTCGTATGCGAGCGAACGTGAAGCCTGACTCGACTCGGACGTACTAATCATTCGTTAATGAACGATTAATGAGCGCCTACCTCCACCCTCGGAAACCGACCCCTGTAAGCATCGGTTGAAGTTGCAGATGCAATTTTCCGCAAATTAATCGCACTTTTTGACAAAGCCCTCGCTGAGGGCTTCGCCTCCCCGCCGTCAGCGTTCTCCCTGATTCGCGGCCGAACCGTACGCGCGAAACCTGTAGTCATGCCGCACGTCTCAACATGCCACGGCACGGGGGAAGCCAATGTCATGGTTCAACAACCTTAAGATCCAAACGAAGTTGCTCGCCGGGTTCTCACTCGTCCTCGTCCTGACCGGCGTCGTCGCCGTCGTCGGCATGCTTCGCCTGAACCAGCTCGCCACTCACAGCGAAGACGCCTTCGCCTTCGATACTCTCGCCCTCCAGTACGCGAACCAGGTCAACCGCTACATGGTCGGCAGCGGCCGCGAACAGCAGACCGCCATGCTCTCCGCGAACGACGCGCAGAAGCGCGCGGCCGCGGTGGACGCCAGCCAGGAACAAATGGCCAATGCGACGAAAGCGCTGCAGGACTACCACGTCGCGATCCAGGATGACGCGGATGCGGCGGCCTGGGCCCAGGTGGAGGAGAAGGTCAACCAGGTCATCGCCGGGCGCACCGCCCTGCTCCGGCAACTGGACGCAGGTGACGTGGATGCAGCCAGGAAGGCCGCCGAACCACTGGCGCCGCTCACGTCCGAGATGAACAAGCTCGTCGATGACGTCGTCGCGCAAAACCTCGAATCCGCCCGTGCGAACGCCGACGCCAACCAATCGGCAGCCTCCAGCGCGCGCACCCTCCTGCTCATCACCACCGGAATCGCCGTGGTCCTGGGGCTCTCGGTCGCCTTCTTCGTCTCCCGCCGCATCAAGCGTGACGTGATGGCGGTGCGCAGCCGCCTCGAGAGCTTGCAGAACCACTGCATAACCGACTTGGAGGCGGCAATGGCAGGCCTGGCAGAAGGTGACCTCACCCGGAGCGTGACGCCAGTCACGCAGAAGATAGCCAACCCTGGCCGCGACGAGCTCGGTCAAATGGCCGAAACCACGAACGAGATCATCACCAAGATGGTCGCCACCATCGCGGCCTACAGTTCCGCCCGCGACAGCCTCAACCGCATAGTCGGCGGGGTCCAGAACAACGCGCGGTCCATTCTCGGCGCGAGCGAACAGCTACGCGAAGCGTCGGACCAGATGGCCGCCGCCACCGGCCAGATCGCTACAGCGATTAACGAGGTCACACGGTCCGCCGTCTCACTCGCCGGCCTCAGCCAGGACTCGGCGAAAGAGATCGAAGCCGTTGCCGCCGGCAGCAGGCAACTCGCTGCTGCGGCCGACGCTAACAGCTCATCGGCTGCCGAAAGCCGCGGCGAAGCCACCACCATGCACGAGCGCATTGCCGCCGTGGCCAGGACAAGCAATGAAGTCGCGAGATCGGCCGAAGCTTCCCGTGAGGCTGCGCTCTCCGGACAAACGGCGGTCCAGCAAGCCGTGTCCGCCATGGAATCCATCGCGACAGCCGTCACACGAGCTTCCACCACTGTTGACCAGCTCGGCTCCTATGGCGACCAGATCGGCGACATCGTGAAAGCAATCGACGAGATTGCGGGCCAGACCAACCTCCTCGCGCTCAACGCAGCCATCGAAGCCGCCCGCGCCGGCGAGCAGGGCCGCGGCTTCGCCGTGGTTGCCGAAAACGTCCGTGACCTCGCCGAGCGTTCGTCGCAAAGCACCAAAGAAATCGCCGACCTCATCGGCAAGGTGCGTGCTGGGACCGAAGAAGCCGTCGCCGCCATGAGCGTGGGCGTTCGGGACGTCGAGAACGGTCGCGAAATCACAGCCCAGGCCGGTGAGGCTCTCTCCAGCATCATCGGGACGGTCCAGCAATCCGCGCGCCAGATGCAGACAATCGCCACCGACGTTCAGGACCTGGCCGGCGGCGCCACGCGGATAGTCTCCGCGGCCGAGACCATCGCGACACTCGCAACCGAGTCCGCCGTCGGTGTCCAGCAGATGGTGGCCGGGACCGGCAAAGTGACCGACGCCATCATCCAGGTCTCCGCCACCAGCGAAGAAACATCCGCCTCAGCCGAGGAAGTCTCGGCCTCCACCGAAGAGTTGTCCGCCCAGTCGGAGGAGCTGGCGGCAACCGCGACCCAAATGAAGGACCTCGCCGACCAACTGTTCCAGGCGACATCGCGGTTCAAGCTGGACCCGTCGGTCGTCTAGTTCGAAACGAGGGGGACGGGTGGCCTGCCGCACCGTTTACGCCACCCGTCCCTCCCTCGGGGGTTCCCGGTTCCAGACGGGATGGGCGCGTGTGTGTCTGCCGCCCCGCGCGCCCATCCCCACGATTCACGCGCTCCCCGCGCTTCCCCCGAGGCGCGGGGAGCGCGTTCCTTCACCGCCACCGGTTTAGCGAAGCCCCGGCAGGACGCCCTCCACGAACCGCTGTTCCGCCCGCGCCGCCTCGTTCGGGTCCGCCCCGGCCGACCCACCGACGACGACAAGCCGCTGAAGTCCTAGCGCCACAAGACTTCGTAACCGTTCCAAACAGTATTTCTCATCGCCGAAAATGCCGAATTCGCGGGCGAACTCCGGGGTGATGACGCTCGCCTGCGGGCTTCCAGCTCGACTGTGGCGGGTCATGTCGTAAGCATCGTGGATGCCCTCCATCACCCGTTTCCCCTCTTCGGTAGTTGGCCCCACCGCGGAACCATGCATGGCCGAGAAGCGCGCGAAGAGCGAGACGCCGCCCTCCCCCAGGCGCCGTCCGACATCCGGATCGTCATGGACGACCAGGTTCACGTAGGCGCCGAATACCATCGCGGGATCGAGCCCGGCCGCTACGCGCGCGGCTCTCGCGGTCTCCATGCCCCACCGGATGCGCTCCGCATCGGCCCCGACGGCAAACGTGATGCTGTCGGCGTGCCGCGCGGCCGCCGCGATCACCTTCGGGCCGGTCGCCGCAACGTCAACCGGGATCTTGGGATAGCGGCCGGGGCGGAGCCACTCGATACGCGAAGCCGTCGGCTGATTCGCCAGGCGCAATGCGTCGACGGTCCCGCCGTCCTCGAACGGCACCTCTTCGCCCCGCAGGTAACCCTGCAGCCGCCAGAGGTAGTCTTCGAACTTCTTGACCGGTGAGGGCGAGAACCCGAGATGTGCGAGTGCCGAATCGCCCCGCCCGATCCCCAGGAACGCCCGGCCCTGTGAAACGGCATGCACGGTGGCGATGGCGCACGCAGTCACCGCCGGATGCCGCGTGAACGTGTTCGTGACTCCTGTCCCCAACTTGATCCGCGACGTTCCCGTCGCCGCTAACGCCAGCCCGATGTAGCAGTCGCCCGAAAGGTTCTGAGAGTCAACTGTGGTTACGCCATCGTAGCCGGCGCGCTCTGCGGTCTCCGCGCGTCGCGCCACAGCCGACGGCAGCCCGGCAGAGTTTGTCCAGATTTCGACCATTCCACGAGCCCTCCCGGCAAGTTCTGACGGGCGGCACTATACGAGAAGGCCGGGTTCTACCGCGGCAGCCCAAGCCCGCGCGTGGCGATGATGTTTCGCTGGATTTCGCTCGTCCCCCCGGCGATCGTCCGCGGTACGGTTGTCAGGTAGGTGAGGGCGAACTGCGCCTGCAGACGTTCGAGTGCCGAACCGGGCATCAGCGCTCCGTGCATGCCGAGGATGTGCAGGCCGGTGTTCGCGATGCGCTGGTCGAGCTCGCTCAAGAAGAGCTTCAGCAGGCTCGCTTCCTGGTTCGGAACTCCTCCGGTCGCCAGCATGCTCGCGACGCGGTAGCTCAGCATCGTCACCACCGACACCTCGACCGAATGCTGAGCCAGTCGGTGACGAGTCACCACCGTCGTCGCCCTTCCTGTTCCGCGCAAATAGGCCACGAGATCGTCGATCGTCCGGCGAGCCCCGCCAGCGTTTGCGATGTTCGATCGCTCGAGATCGAGCGTTGTTGTTGCGAGATACCAGCCCCGGTTCAGCTCTCCCAGCAAGGCGTCCGCGGGCATGCGCACATTGTCGAAGAAAAACTGGCCAAATCCCTTCCGGCCGGCGAGATTCAGCAGTGGCTGGAACGAAACCCCAGGCGTTTTCAGGTCGAGCAGGAAGTACGTGATCCCACGGTGCTTCGGCGCCTCTGGATCAGTCCGTGCCAGCAAGTACATCCAATCCGCGTAATGGCCGTGACTCGTCCAGATCTTCGTGCCGTTCAGGATCCAGTCGTCGCCATCGCGTACGGCGCTGGTCCGAAGGCTCGCGAGGTCTGAGCCCGAACCCGGCTCGCTGAAGCCCTGCGCCCAGACCACGTCCCAGTTCGTGATGCCGGGCAGGTGCTTGGATTTCTGCGCATCGGTGCCGGCCAGCTGGATCGTCGGCCCCGCGTACCCGACGGCCGGGCCACGAGCCCCATTCGGCGCGCGGAAGTACGCCATCTCCTCCCCGAACACCAGTTGCTCCACCGCGCCGAGTTCCATGCCGCCGTACTGCCTGGGCCAGGCCGGTGCGATCCAGCCCTTTGCCGCGAGCAGCTTGTTGAACGCCCGAAGCTCGGCGGGCCGCTCCTCTTCGGAGTAGGGGAAGCTCTCCATCTCCGGACGCATGACTGACTTGAGCCATGCGCGCACTTCGCCCTGCAGCGCCGACTGGTCTGGCGTCAGTCGAAGGTTCATCGTGGGAGTCTACCGGAACCGGCCCGCGCTATCAGTCTCGCTTGCTGCGCGCCTCGCGAAGAACCGGCGCGGCATCCACGAGCCGGCGGATGCGGTGAATGTTCAGCCCGTGCAGTTGGGCATTGCGGGGCCAATCGACGAGAAACACCTCAGGTACAAGCTCCGAAACCCAGAGCGCAGTGAACGGGTCATCTTCGAAGTGCGCCAGCGGCTGAAGCTCCGCCATCTTTCGCGCCTTGAACTGGGCCGAAGTCTCGTGCCATCCCGGACGGACGTGCAGTTCTGGGACAAAACCGAAGTACCGCCGAAACCAGCGCCGCGTCAGGGGCTCAGCCGGCCCCCCTCGGGCGGTGACGACGGCGCAACGGAACTCGGTTCCGAGTTCCCGGAAACCATCGACCGCGCCCGGCATCGGCCTGCGGAGGTGGTAGCGCCAGCTCTCCGTAAGCCACAGCACCCCCCGCTTTCCGCGGGTCTCCCGAGACTTGCCCACGCCCTTTCCGGGATTGATCCCGAAGGGCGGCCGGCAGAGTACTCCGTCCATATCGAACGTCAGAAGGGGACGCTGATCCACGGACGCATGGTACGGGCGCTGGTGCATAGGTTCCGGTTCGGCCAGCGTTTCGAATCCATGGATGTTCTGCAAGGAGCCGGGCTGCTCGGCGCTGCGTTCGCCGCTGGCTCGATCAACGCCGTTGCTGGCGGTGGATCGCTCGTCAGTTTCCCCGCGCTGCTGGCGGCGGGATATTCATCAAAAGCGGCAAACGTCACCAACAGCGTGGCGCTCTGGCCTGGCTACGTCGGCGGTTCCTATGGCTACCGCGGCGAACTCTCACGCCAGCGGCGACGGATCACAGCCCTCGCTCTCCCGAGCGTTGCCGGGGCACTCGCCGGGTCCATCATTCTCCTCCAGACCCCGCAGTCAGCGTTCGATCGGCTCGTCCCGTTTCTCATCGTCTTCGCCTGCGTCGTTATGGCCTTTCAGGATCAACTGTCGCGCTGGGCCCAGTCACACCGGCTGGTTGCGCGGCACGAAGACCATGTGCCATTCGCGCTCCACGCATCGATCTTCGTGTTGGCGGTCTACGGAGCGTATTTCGGCGCGGGACTTGGCATCCTCACCCTGGCGCTGCTCGGCATCCTGCTCCCGGACGATCTCCAGCATTCGAACGCCCTGAAGGGACTGCTTTCCGCCCTGATCAACCTCATAGCTGTCCTCTACTTCGTCGCGTTTGGACCGGTCCGCTGGGCGCCTGCCCTGGTGATGGCGGTAGGAGCATTGCTGGGCGGCTACCTCGGCGTTGGCATCGCTCGGCGCCTGGGCAAACGCTGGCTGCGTCTCGCCGTGATTGCCTACGGGCTGTTCGTGGCGGCGGTGCTGCTGCTTCGTTGACCGGCAGGGAAAGAGGGCCGCTTTCGCGGCCCTCTCTCGGTTCGTTGGTGTGACGGATCGGTCACGGTATCGGACGGACATCAGTCCGGCCATCCCCGGCCGGTGGTTCGTTCTGGGCAGTACCGGTGGACCCGGACGAGTCAACGGGGCCGAAGACGCCGTTGATCTCCGCCGCGTGCTGAGCCAGCACATCTGCTTCGCTGAGTCCGCCGGAAGGGCTCGACGCAGGCGGGGCCGCACCGAGCACACCCGTGATCGCGGCCTCGTGCTGAGCGATTACCTCCGCCTCCGTCAGGAC